>DATIFR010000148.1:0-5996 GCA_035455145.1 Nitrospira sp. | reverse complement strand
TAGAATTGGCCTCTCCTTTGCAGTTGGCTAGAATTTGAGCTGGGTTTGACCGGCAGTCGACGAATTTTGGGGATTTTTGGGCTAAGGCTTACCTGCGTCTGGCGCATAATGGGGCAAGTGGAGCTTGACCAGTTCGCCCTCGGGGGCTAGGCTGCGTCGATTATGAGTGCGGAGGAGATGGGAATGATTGAGGAATGCGGTGCAATTCTCGTTGTCGATGACGATGCAGACATGCGCGAAATGGTTCACGACATGCTCAAGGACCGAGGGCATCAAGTGACAACGGCCGGCAACGGGCAGGAGGCTTTGAAGATCCTTGGAGAAGAAGAATACGCGGTAGTGCTGAGCGATCTGCGCATGAAGGGCATGCAGGGACTGGAGTTGCTCGCGGAGATCAAGCGTCTCCATCCCGAGATCAACGTGATTCTCATGACGGCGTTCGGATCGGTCGAGACGGCTGTCGAAGCGATGAAACATGGCGCCAGTGATTACCTCACCAAGCCGGTGAGAAAGGATGAACTGGTCCGCGTCATCGAAAGGGTCGTTCGTGAAGCATCGCTTCGTCGCGAAGTCAATCGTCTGCGGAAGGCAGTCCACAAGGAATACAGTTTCCATCAGATTCTGGGGAAGAGTAAGGCGATGCAGGGGGTCTTCGATCTGATCAAGCGCGTGGCCGACAGCCCCACCAACGTCCTGATCACCGGAGAGAGTGGAACCGGAAAGGAACTGGTGGCGAAAGCCATTCACTTCAACAGCGACCGCAAGGATGCGCCGTTTATCCCGGTCAACTGTGCGGCCATTCCCGAGCAGTTATTGGAGAGCGAACTCTTCGGCCATATGCGCGGATCGTTCACTGATGCCAAGTTCGACAAGCGGGGGCTGTTCGAAGAAGCCCAGAAAGGCACGCTCTTCCTCGACGAAATCAGCGAGCTGCCGCTCATGCTGCAAGCGAAACTGCTGCGGGCCATTCAAGAGCGGGAAATCCGGCGGGTCGGCGCGAACAAACCGGTTCCCGTCGATGTCCGTATTATCGCCGCGACCAACCTCAATCTTGGTGAAGAGGTCAAAGCCAAACGGTTCAGGGACGACCTCTACTATCGGCTGAATGTCATTGAGTTGAAGCTCCCTCCGCTGCGAGACCGTCGCGAAGACATTCCCTTGCTGGTGGAGGCGTTTCTCCGGAAGTGCGGCGAATCCCGTGGAAAAGACGTGAAGGGAGTCAGCGAAGCGGCCTTGGCCATGCTGATGGACTATGCCTGGCCTGGGAACGTCCGGGAGCTGGAAAACGTGATCGAGCGGGCCGTGACGCTCAGCCGGGGTGAGAAGGTTTCCCCGGACGATCTGCCGTCGGCTGTGCAGGGTGCGCGGGGAGACCGGCGCGTACTGGACGAGGCCGCGGAAAAGACATTGCCATTGCACGAGATTGAGAAAGAATATATCAAGAAGATCCTCGAGAAAATGGGCGGGAATAAGTATCAAGCCGCCCATGTGTTAGGGATCGATCGCAAGACCCTCTATCGCAAGCTCGGAGAGATTGAAGAGGGGAAGGCTCACGAGTAGACTAGTTCTTCCTTTCAATCGACCTGAGTTCCCATGCACCCACCGGTCAATAAGGTCATCCTCTTTGAATCTGGCGCGGTCCTGTTCCTGACCATCGGCATTTTTGTCTTGGACATCCTCACTCCGCGCGGCTGGGCGATATGGTTACTCTACCTTCTGCCTCTGGCCCTCTCGCTCCAATCTCCCCGTGAACGGGATCCCTATTACTTCGCGGCAATCGTGATGCCACTGACGATCGCCGGTGGGTACCTGTCTCCTCCAGGAGGAATCGACCTCGCAGCCAATATCCTGAATCGAAGTATGGGCATCACTGTGATGTGGGCCTTCACCTGGCTGATGGTCCGCCAGAAAAAGGCACGAGTTCTACTCGCGGGGGCGGAAACCGCACGATCACGAGCGGAAACCCAACGTGAAGCTGCCGTCGCGGCCCGTGAGCTGGCCGAAGCCAGTGCAGTAGGGGCGATTCACCGCGAGTCGCAGACCGCGCGAGAGCTTCTCAGGAGCAACCTGCGGCTGGAAAGCATTCTGCAATCCGCGATGGATGCCATTGTTACGGTCGACAGCGATCAAAAAATCGTGTTGTTTAACCAAGCTGCCGAGCGGATGTTTCAGTGTCCCGTCACAGAGGCCATCGGACAGACGCTGGACCGGTTCATTCCCGCTCGGTATCGCGAGACGCATCACCGGCATGTCGAATCCTTCGGCCGGTCCGGTGTGACGAGCCGCAAGATGGGAGAGCTTGGAACAGTGACGGGGCTCCGCGCCGATGGGGAGGAATTTCCGGTCGAGGCGGCCATTTCGCATAATACTGTCGATGGCAAGCGGTTCTTCACAGTGATTCTTCGGGACATCACGGAGCGCAAGCAGGCTGAGCGTTTATTGCGCCAGAGTGAAGAGCGGTATCGGCGTCTCATTTCTGTGTCCCCCCTCGCGGTCATTGTCAATCGCGGGAACCGCGTGATCTTTATCAACGACGCGGGCGTGAGACTCTTCGGGGCCGTGAAAGCAGAAGAAATACTTGGGAAATCGCCCGTTGATTTGTTCCACCCCGAGAGTCGTGCGCTGGTTGGCAAACGTATCAGCCAACTGCTCGAGGGCAGCCCGAACGTACCGGTCGTGGAAGAGAAGATCGTCACGTTGGATGGAACGTCCATCGACGTTGAGGTCAACGCCGCCCGGTTCATGGATGAAGAGGGGCCCGCCATCGTGGCCATGATCTGGGACGTCAGTGAACGGAAACGCTTACAGGAGCAGCTGCGCCGAACTGAACGGATTGCCGAACTCGGGACACTGGCCTCCGGGATGGCGCATGAAATCGGTACGCCAATGAACGTCATCCTCGGTCGGGCCGAATATCTGATGGATCGAGTGAAGGACGAACCGGTCAAGAGGGGTTTGCAGACCATTGTGGTGCAGGTCGAGCGGATCACAAGAGTCATGAATCAACTCCTGGCCTTTGCGCGGCGCAAATCTCCTGACCGCGGACCCGTTGCCTTGAAAGCCATCATCGAAAACAGCGTCGAGATGTTTCAGGAGCGACTGGCCAGAAACCGTGTTCTCGTAGAGTTGAAAGCCGAAGAGCCCTGTCCGAACGTGTTGGCCGATATCGATCAGATGAGCCAGGTCCTGATCAATTTGATCATGAATGCTGTCCATGCGATGCCGGATGGAGGAACCTTGCGGATCGGTCTGACGCAGGAAAACGACATGGTAAAACTCACGGTGGCGGATACCGGTCACGGGATTCCGCAAGAGGCACTCAAGAAGATCTTCGAACCGTTTTTCACCACGAAGGAATTCGGCAAGGGGACCGGATTGGGCCTTACCGTGGTGAAAGGCATCATCGAAGAGCACCAGGGTTCGATTGCGGTCGAGAGTCTACCAGGGGGAGGAACAACGTTCACAATTCTCCTGCCAGCGGTTCCCGCTAGTTGAGCGTACGACCGAGGGACGAGGTGTAGTCTCCATGCCCGGTGACTAATCCCGACCCCAGCCCAAGCCTGGTTCTGTAGCATCTTGCGCCAGTCATAGCCCTGTCGAATGAGGTTTTTCTCACCAGCGCAAGACCCAGAAGCCGTCTTCGATTCCGGATTTCCCAAGAAAAGTGTCAATCGGGCCTGCTTCCGCATAGGCACGGCGTTTGCCATCCACGAACATTAGAAGGATTGGGATTGGACTAAAGGAATGATGACTGTGGTAACGAAAAGAACCGCTGTGGTGCTGGTGGTCGAGGATGACCGGGAGATGCGCAGTCTGCTCTGTGATGAGTTTTGGAGCGCAGGGTATCAGCTCCGTGAAGCGAAGGATGGAGACGAGGCATTTCTGGCGGTCTTGCAGGCCGTCCCAGACCTGATTCTGACGGATCTCCGTATGCCGGCCGGCGGAGCGGATTACATCAGTCGCCTGCGGACGGTGGCACCCAGTTGTCCCATCGTCGTGATGACGGCGTTCGGCGATTCAGCGTTGAAGACCAGCGTGCTGCGAGCGGGCGCCAATGCCTATTTCGACAAACCGGTTCGCATTGCCGACCTCAAGGCATGCGTGGAACGATTGCTGGCTGAACGCCTGGGGGTGCGGCCAGGGAGTACGTGACACAATCGTGTGAATCGATTCTGATTCTTCAGCCCAACGGAATAAGGACGATACGAGATGGCCGGATCTCACTCTAATCTTCCTGACGCCCTACCAGTTCCCGATCCAGTGATCGCGGCGCGACTGGAAGCGATCAAGCAGCTGGCCGGCGGGTTCTCCGAGCGAGTCGCGGTCATGGACCGCGACTTCAACGTCATTTATGCCAACAAGTCTGCTTGGTCCCAAGAGGACCGAGCGAACCAGCCATTGCACCCCGCAAAGTGTTATGACGCCTTTGCTCATCAGGGCGACCCCTGCGAGGCCTGTCCAGCCGTCAAAGTATTCGAGGCACCAGATGTCCAATGCGTATCCTGCTCGAATGGAGGGGACGGTACCGCATGCGGGATGCAACAGGCCTTTCCCTTGCTCGCAGGCAATGGACAGGTTGCCCTGATGCTTGTGTTGTTCGAGCCGACGGCAAAACCGAATCTTCGACCGGAAGCCCATGTGCCGGAAGAAATCGCGCCTCCAATGGTGCGGGAACATTTGGGCGATCTCATCGGGCGGAGCTCGGCCATGCAGCAGCTGTTCGACATGATCAGCATGGTCGCCGACAGCTCGGCCACGGTGCTGATCCAGGGAGAGAGCGGAACCGGCAAGGAACTCGTCGCAAAGACGATCCACGAACTGAGCTATCGTCGAGCAAAGCCCTTTGTCGTGGTCGACTGTGGATCGCTCCCCGAAGCGCTGCTGGAGAGCGAGTTGTTCGGTCACGTGAAGGGGGCGTTCACCGGGGCGGTGACGAACAAACGGGGCCTGTTCGAAGAAGCTGACGGGGGGACGATCTTTCTGGATGAGATTGCCAATACGACGCCGACGTTTCAGGCCAAACTGCTCCGAGTGTTGCAGGAAGGAGAGGTGAAACGGGTCGGAAGCAACCAGCGCGTGAAGATCGATGTGCGTGTGATTTCCGCGACAAACAAAGACCTGACGGAGATGGTCAAGGCGAAATCCTTTCGGCAGGACCTTTTCTACCGGTTGGCGGTACTGCCGCTCAATCTGCCACCGCTGCGTGACCGGAAAGAAGACATTCCCCTTTTGGTCGAGCATTTCGTCGCGTCGTCGTGCAAGCGGCATCGCCAGCCGGTGCGTCATGTGTCCCCGGACGTTATGCACGCGCTGACAGAAGGTGAATGGCCTGGTAACATCCGTGAGTTGCAGCACTACGTTGAGCGGGCGGTTGTCACAACAGCGGGACCAGACCTGACGTGCAAAGATATTGTGGCCATGGGATCGCACGTCGAACCGAAAGATCTCCGGGCGGTCGCTCGAGACGCCGTCACACATGCTGAACGCGCCCGCATTCTTGAAGCATTGAAGAAGACCGGCGGAAACCGCGCGAGGGCGGCCAAAGTGCTCAAGATCAGCCGCGCCAGTCTCTACAACAAGCTCCGGGAATATCGACTCGAATAACCCCTCCCTCGCTCCTGTTTGCCCCTCTCCGCCTCAATTCCACCCTGCAAACTGTCCAACCTGTTAGACAGCACAAGTCATTGAAAGATCACAGATCGGTTTTTGGCCTACTCTCAACTGTCTAACTCAGTAGAAATTTGCATCACGGCGCATCGTACGATCCCCAGCTGCCTTTCTTACGTAACTCGTGTTCCCAACGAATCATTTTCACATTTCGTGGGTCGATCCCAATCCCGGCACAGCTGTTGCGCTGGTGAAGCACCGCTGGTGAAGGCCTGGGTGATTAGGACCGGCCTCCGAATGACCCACTCCTTCGCAAGAAGGAACCCTTCACCAGCTCTAATCCCTCCAGAATCAGGGCCGGGGGTCAGTCGGAGGCCGGTTCTCTTCTG
>DATIFR010000147.1:0-1526 GCA_035455145.1 Nitrospira sp. | reverse complement strand
TGACGATAGCAGAGAAGCTTCGGAAAGAAAACAATTAATAGCTAGAACATTGGTATGTATTAATTCTCACTGCTGTCCCATAAACATTACGCGAACTGCAACCGTGCCTGAAGTGGCGAGGTTATGGGTTGCGGTGGATCGCCCCGCAGCAGCGCCATCAGCTCGCGGCGTTCGAAGAGGTTGAGTTGCAGCAGGCGCAGGATCTGTTGCATTCCGAGTCCGAGTTGGCTCATGAACTTGAGGTAGGCGATCAACAGGTACATGCACATGGCCACCCAGATCTGCGTCAGTACGGCGTTACGCGAGGTGCCGAGGAAGGTTTTGATCTTCAGGTTCTGCTTGATCCATTTGAAGAACAACTCGATCTGCCAGCGTTCCTTGTAGATCGCGGCGATGGTCTTGGACGACAGACGGAAGTTATTGGTCAGGAAGACGTAGTGCTTGCCCGTTTCCGGATCGCGGTAGCCGATGCGGCGCAGCGGGCCGCGGCACCGCCCGGCCTTGGCCCCGCTCAGTTGGATGACCTGATCCGAGGTCACTGACGATCCCGTGGGGAGCGGATGCCGCTCGATCACCCGGTAGCAGGCGTTCTTGCGCTGCCGGGTAACGAAGTAAACACCTTGATGGTTCAGGTGGTTATACCACGCATAATCGGTATAGCCCCGATCGAAGACGACGAGACTGCCCTTGGGCAGCGTCAGGGGGCGGGCCGGATTGACCTCGTGCACCCGGCCTTCGGTGATCGTCAGGAAGCTCGGCAGGTAGCCGTCGTGGTCCAGCCCGACGTGCAACTTGATGGCGCCCTTGGTGGTGCGGAACTCCGCCCAGGGGAAGACCGATAGGCATAAGTCGATGGTCGAGGCATCGAGCGAATAGAGTTTGTTCTTGAAACGGAAGCGGTGCTTTGGGCTCAGTCCCTGGCAGCGCGCCAGTAGTCTGCCGAACAGGGCTTCATAGAGACTCGCGGGCTGCTGTTCGTTGACGCGAGCCAGGGAGGAGCGGTTCACCTCGGCGCACCCCAGATGATAGAGCTTGCTGGCCTGTGCCTTGAGGTTGCTGACCACATCTCGCAGGCTCACCCGGCCGGCGAGCTGAGCCAGACCCAGACTGACAAACTGCGACCAGCGGGTCATCTTGCGCAAGCTTCGGCCCTGATGATGTTCCCGAGCCAGGGACTCGAATTCATGTCTCGGAACCAGTTTGAGTATTTGCGAGAACACAGTGTTATGATGAGCCAAGGCCTGAATCTCCTTCTATTACAGTGTTTGTGAGCACAACCATTGTAACAGCTCGGATCGTTCAGGCCTTCTTTGTTCCTCGTTTATGGGACAGCAGTGAATGACGAATAAATCAGCGTTCCCCTAATTGAAGGCGTGAATCCGCCCTCGACCGAGACACAGCCAGTCGTTGGTTTTGTCATCTTCTTCATAGGACAGGAGGAGGAGACGGGCGGGACCGTCGGCCGCAGGGACGCGGCCGGCGAGCCTCCAGGGAAGGATTTGCGGCGAGTCCCGCCTGGCTCCTCC
>DATIFR010000146.1:0-22343 GCA_035455145.1 Nitrospira sp. | reverse complement strand
CTTTAGGCAGTGAATGTTTTGGCCATCACCCCTTCAGCTCAGCGATTCTCCATCACTCTCAAACGCTCGTTTTTGGGGAAATTTCAGTGGCATGTGGCGTGCACATTGACTTTGCCTAAGGTTTTTGTGCAAGGATAGCGTGTGACTAGCCTTACCACATTGGCGACGAGGACCACGCCAGCTGCATAGCGGAAGCAATTTTTCCGTGCCACGTGCATCTTCGGGGGGACGCCTATGTCGGACTTCTACCAGAATGGCGTGGTGACGGTACTCCATCGGCTTGGAGACCCCAACGTCGATCAGTTGGAACGAGAGCTGTCGCGCTACGGCAATATCCATCCGATCGCGCTCGTCCTGCCGTCTCTCTACGCGGAGTTAAGCCGTCCAGCCCTGAAACGGATCGTGGAAACGCTCAAAGGGGTGTCCTACCTCAACGAAATCGTGATCTCCCTGGATCGAGCCTCAGCCCTAGAATTCCGCTTAGCCAAGCAGTACTTCTCCCAACTCCCTCAACGCGTCCGCCTGATTTGGAACGACGGTGCCCGCATCCAGTCCATCCTCAATGTGCTCGTGGAGAAGAATCTCGACATCGGTCTCCAAGGAAAGGGGCGCGGCTGCTGGATGGCCTTCGGATATGTGCTGGCCAGAAACCAGAGCCAGGTCATCGCCCTTCACGATTGCGACATCACCAGCTACAACCGGGAGTACCTTGCCCGACTTTGTTACCCCATCGCGAACCCCAACCTGGGCTACGAATTCTGCAAAGGCTATTACAGCCGCGTCACCGACCGGCTTCATGGACGGGTGACGCGCCTCTTCATCACGCCATTGATCCGTAGTCTTAAGCTGCTGGTCGGCGCGCATCCGCTCCTCACGTTCCTCGACAGTTTCCGGTACCCCCTTGCCGGTGAATTCGCCATGGTCCGTGACCTCGCCTGGACCAACCGTATCCCCGGAGATTGGGGACTCGAGATCGGAGTCCTGGCCGAAGTCTATCGAAACTGTGCCTTGCGCCGAATTTGCCAAGCCGACATTGCGGACGCGTACGACCACAAACATCAGGCGCTGTCGAATGAAAATCCCGATGCCGGTCTGTTGAAGATGTGTGTCGACATCACCAAATCCCTCTTCCGCAACCTGGCCAGCGAAGGGGTGGTCTTATCGGACAGTGTGTTAAAGACTCTGCGTGCCACATATCTGCAGGCAGCACAGGAAGCCATCAGCCGGTACGAGAACGACGCCGCCATTAACAGCCTGGCTTTCGATCGTCACGAAGAACGCACCGCGGTCGAGGTTTTCTTGAAAGGCATGAAGTTAGCTACTGACGGGTTTCTGGACGATCCGCTCGGGGTCCCCATGATTTCCAACTGGAGCCGCGTCGCGCATGCCGTCCCCGATATTTTCGAGCGGATGACCGAAGCCGTCGAGGCAGACCATGTCTGGGATCCTACTTCCACGCCGGTCGGGACGCCGCCATGAGCACCAACCACACTCCACTCGCTCCCGCGACTGAATCCCGTCTGCGGGAAATCGGTTCAGCCGATATCCTCGTCGGAATTCCCAGCTATAACAATGCCGACACGGTGGGGCATGTCGTCCGCGCCGTGAGCGCCGGTCTTGCCAAGTACTTTCCGGACGAACCGGCCGTCCTCGTCAACTCCGACGGCGGATCCTCCGACGAGACCGCTGCGATCGTCGCTCGCACGGTCATCGATCATCACCATACGCTCATTGCCGATCGGCAAAGCGTGCTCCATCGCATCGTGACCCCCTATCATGGGATTCCGGGAAAAGGCAGCGCGTTCCGGACGATCTTTGAGATCGCCAGGCAACTGAATGCAAAGGCCTGCGCCGTCGTGGACGCAGATCTGCGAAGTATCTCACCCGAATGGATCGAGATGTTGCTGCGGCCGTTACGCGAAGGAGGCTACGACTACGTCGCCCCGTTCTATCTCAGACATAAATATGACGGCACGATCACCAACAGCCTTGCTTATCCGCTCACGAGATCACTCTACGGCAAACGTATTCGACAGCCTATCGGCGGCGAGTTCGGATTCTCCGGCGCATTGGCGAAGCATTATCTCGATCAACACGTGTGGGAATCCGAGGTCGCTCGTTTCGGCATCGACATCTGGATGACGACTGAAGCTATTGCCAGCGGCGCGCGCGTCTGCCAAAGTTTTTTAGGGGCGAAAATTCATAACCCGAAAGATCCCGCCGCCGATCTCTCCGCTATGCTGCGGCAGGTCGTCGGTTCACTCTTCGCCTCGATGGAACAGCATGCCACTATCTGGTCCGGAATCGAAGGCTCGCAACCGGTTCCGCTGTTCGGATTTCCCTACGAGGTGGGGGTGGAACCGGTCAACGTGGATGTCGAGGGCATGGTCTCTCACTTTCAACAGGGGCTCCGGGATCTCGAACCAATCTGGAAACAGATTCTCGCCGATCTCACGTTTGAGCAACTGTACGACCTCAATCGACAGGCTCCTACATGTTCCCGTGTCCCCGATGAGCTCTGGGTCCAAATCGTCTACGATGCCGCGGTCGCCTACCACGAACAAATCCTGCCGCGTGAGCACCTCCTTAAATCGTTAACGCCCCTGTATCTGGGGCGGACGGCATCCTTTGTTCTTGCCACGCAGGGCCTGACGTCGGCCGAAGCCGAACAGACCATCGAGACTCTCTGCCAGTCATTCGAGCAAAACAAACCCTACTTACTCGCGCGTTGGGAGGAAATGGACCGGCAGCCGGCAATGCCGAGATTGCAGTCCCGAACCGTGACCGACGCAGGAGGCAGTCATGAACGAATTGTTTGAGCAGGCCCTCATGGAACCGTTGCAACTGCTCGGTCGCCACGCACTCGCGATCCTGCCGAATGTGTTCGCCATGGGTATTCTGCTCCTCGGCGGGATTCTGACCGCCTGGCTGCTGAGCGTTTCCGTGGAGCGTGTTCTCCGCGTCATAGGATTTGATCACCTCAGCAACCGCTTGGGCACGACGACGGCGCTCCTGCGAGCCGGCATCAAGACGGATCCCTCCCGGCTCATCGGGCGAACGCTCTATTGGGCGGTGGTGTTAGTCGCCTCAGTCGCAGCCCTTGGCGCGCTTAACCTCGCGCCGATCAACCAATTTGCCCAATCATTGCTCGCGTACGTACCTCATCTCATCACGGCAGGCGTCATCGTTTTGGCCGGCTATGTCTGTTCGAACTTTGCCTACCAAGCCATCTTGATCGCGGCCGTCAACGCCGGACTTCCGCCGGCGCGACTGATCGCCAACTGTTCACGGTGGGGACTCCAGCTCCTCGCCGGAGCGATGGCGCTCGAACAGTTGGGTATTGCTCAACACATCGTCGTCGTCGGATTCGGCATTACATGGGGAGGCGTCGTCCTGGCGACGGCCATCGCCTTCGGTCTCGGCGCAACCGATCTCGCGAAAGAATTTCTTGAGCAACGGGTCATTCGTCGCAACAAATCGACCGTCACCGACGATCTGCATCACTGGTAACCGCGATGGAGACCGATCACCCTGCACGGAAGAAGCTTCCGACACGCGATTCAGCATCGTGCTCAACGGGCAGACCGATGACTCGTTTTGTCGTGTTCACAGACCTGGACGGTTCCCTCCTCGACAGCGAGACCTACTCTTTTGAGATGGCCACGCCAGCCCTTGACGCGCTTCGAATGCGCAACATTCCTCTGATCCTAGTGTCGAGCAAAACTCGAGCGGAAATGGAGCCGCTTCGACGTCGGTTGAACCATCTCGATCCGTTCATCGTGGAAAACGGCGCGGCGGTCTTTGTTCGCCAGGGCCTTTTCGACTTTCCTCTCGAACGAGTCAGAACGAAATCCTCGTACGATGTTATCGAACTCGGATTGCCGTACCACATGCTCCGCGACGTGCTCAAACAGATCGAAGACGCCGTGGAAACTCCCCTTCGAGGGTTCGGCGACCTGTCCGTCGATGAGGTCATGCATCTGACCGGTCTCTCACGCACCGATGCAACACTTGCCAAGATGCGGGAGTACGATGAGCCTTTCCTGCTCGAAGGCCCTCAAGACTTGATCGAAGAAGTCTGCTGGCAAATCGTCTCTCGAGGGCTCCGATGGACCAAGGGAGGACGGTTTTTCCACCTGACAGGGGACAATGACAAAGGTGAAGCAGCGGAACTACTCTTGCGTTGCTACCAACGCCAACTGCGGTTGCTCGAACAGCCGGATCGTATCGAGACCGTGGGGATTGGGGACAGCGTGAACGACGCACCGCTTCTGGCAATGGTTGATCACCCGATTCTCGTGCAAAAACCCGACGGATCCTATGATCCCGACATCCAGATTCCGGGATTGATACGGGCGCCAGGCATCGGCCCAGCCGGCCTGAACGAAGCGGTCTTAGCACTCTTGGACAGGGTGGCCTGAGGGAAATCTTGACAGGAGAACAGAGACGGCGGCGGGGCTCACCCGGGCTTCTTTGCGGCAAACACCGTCGCATCGCAGGCGAGATACTTGAGCTGTTTCATCGGGATGATGAAGACTTCTTTTGCCGTGTCCACCTCCAAGACTTCCATATCGTCGCTGATCGTGTGCCTGACGGCATCTTTGACCATGAGTTCTTGATTGTCTACGAACACCACTTTCACCCAGTACTGCACGGTTAACCTCTCCTTCTTAGGTGACTAGCCCCAATTCCGATGATCGCTTCGTGGCAGCCTCGACTGCGGACATCAACGTCGATCGCAGGCAGCCTCGCTCCAATTCATGTAGACCCGCAATCGTGGTGCCTCCAGGCGATGCCACTCGATCTTTCAGCGCGCCCGGATGTTCTCGCGACTCGAGCACCATTCGCGCCGCCCCCGCAACCGTTTGCGCCGCCAGGAGCTGCGCCGTTTCCCGCGGGAGCCCCATCTTCACACCCCCATCGGCCAGCGCTTCGATCATGACATACACGTAGGCCGGCCCGCTGCCGCTCAGACCAGTCACCGCATCAAGGGCCCCCTCGTTGACCTCCACCACTCTTCCAATCGGTTCAAACAGGGCTCTCGCCGTCCTGACATCGTCATCGACCAATCCGGCAGCATACGCGACCGCGGTGACTCCCTCTCGAATCGTGGAGGGTGTATTGGGCATCGCTCGCACAATCCGTTTTGTCCCGGGCAGATACCGCTTCAGCCTGGCGATCGGATAGCCGGCTGCTACCGATACCACAAGCGTGCCCTCTCCTATGACAGGTGCAATCTCTTGAAGCACCTCATCGAGCACTTGCGGCTCTACGGCCAAGAGGATCACGTCGGCCCACGCAGCGACGTCGGCATTCTTCTCGGCTGTCGCGAACTGATATTTTCGGCTGATGTCGGCGCGGCGATCGGCCCGGATGTCCGACGCCATCAATTGTGCCGGAAATACGTGCTTGCCCTTGAGCAGGCCGGCGACAATCGCCTCCGCCATATTTCCCGCGCCAATACAGGCGAGCCGCCGGTCGTGCAACATCCGGCGATTATAATGGTCGCTCCACAATCCTTGCAACTTGCAAGGATTGCAGCCCGTTCGGTACAGTGAAGCGTCTATGTCGCTGGCACGGATCGCCATCAGCTGCCTGCTCGTTTCACTTGTGGTCGTCTCCACCGCATGGGCCCGTCGTGATGCGCTGACCGGACAGCAGAAGGAGCAGCTTCAGAAAATCGATCGGATCCTGCTGGATGTCCTGGCCTTGACCGATCAAGGTCAGACGGATGCTTCACCTTTTCGCGACCTCACCGCAAAAAGATTCGGCGAGCTGGGCTATACCATCGTTACCGACCCGTCCCAGCCGTACGATGTACTCTTTCGGGTGAAATGCGAGCAGCGCAAGGTCTGGGAAGGAACCATGGCTTCTGGAGGCGATGCCGATCTCCCGGATTCGCCGATGCGGACCTGGAAGGGACCGGCCTGCCAGCTCACCTATTTATTGGATGGCAAGAGTACCCAGTGGAAGAAGGAAGTTCGAACAGCATTTGCCGATGCCATCGCAGCTGCCGCCCAGGCCAAGGCTTCTGACGCGGGACCCTACGCGCTTGATCATCTGAAGCAACGGCTGGAGGAGTACGACTTTCCCGTCTTCGTCACGGCGGATTGGGGACAAGACTCACGTCTCCTGAAAGTCTTGGCAGAGGGCAATCCACCCACGGCCCGCCGAGTGCGCATTATCCAATCGCTGGGCGAAATCTTCTCTACGCAGGCTGTTCCCCAACTCCAGGCTGCGCTCAAAGATCCAAATCCTGACGTCTCCAAAGCCGCCGCCATTGCCTTGGGTAATATCGGCCACAAGGACAGCATCGCCTCGCTGATTTCAATGCTGAAAACCGGCTCGCCTGATCAAAAGGTTGTCGCGGCAAAAGCGTTGGGGAAAGTCGGCGCGTTGCACGGCGATGCCTCGATCATTCCCCCCTTGCTCGAAGCGCTCAACACCGATGATCTCGTGCTGAAGACCGAGGTCGTGTGGGCCTTAGGACAACTCCCGGACCGGCGAGCCTATGAACCGCTTGTGGCACTCCAACGCTCGCTGCGAAACGTCCGAACAGATCGTGGATCCCAAGAAGGCAAGCTTTGGGAAGCCGTCAATTACAGCATCAAACAGCTCGACGGATTCGATCAGATTAACTGAGACCATGCGCTTATACTTCACCGTCAGCACTGCCCCATTCCTGATCGGCATCTGTCTCTGTGTGGGATGCGGTGTTCTCACGATAGAACGAAGTGTTGCTCAGGTGATGGGCGATGCGGCTGAGATGGACCGGCTGCGGGTCAAGGCCGAAGAAGCGATCGGGAACGACGATCCTGAAGGCGCAGCGATGAACATGGGGCGCGCAGCCCTCATGGCCAAGCGACTTGGCCTATTGAACAAAGATGATAATGTCGCGATACGGCTGTACCGTGGAGCTGAATCGCTGTTCCGTTCGCAGGAACACGGCTACCGCGCAATGGCTCTGTTCCGGAGGGCCGGTGGACAACTTCCGGCTTCCTCAGGCGTGTGCGGAAGTCTAGCCCTGGCTCAGGGGAACGTGCAACACGCCTTATCGGACCTTGCCCAGGAAATCTTGTCTCCGCCCCCACTCGCCGAACGCTGGAAGCGGTGGCGCGAAACTGCAGACGATTGGGTGATCGTGGTCGCCTCCATGATCACCGACTACCAGTGCCCGTAACGCTTGGCCAGCCGCAGATCGGCACACTCAGCTCGCCAGACGCGAGCCCCCGATCAATCCTCTTCCGGATTGATAATATGCAGCCCGGCGGTCTTGCTTGCGGCCAACAGCTGTATGTCAGCGCTCACGACCGTCAATCGCAGGGGCTTCAGTTCCGAGGCCAACGCCAAATGCATGACTTGCAATGTTCGGAGGAAGGGATATTCCATCACCAGCTCCTTCGTCGCCAGGTAGGTCTGCATCGTCGGGGCGATGAATTGAAACATTCCTTCCTCAGATTCTCGTTCGAACTTGTGAATGACCGAATAGCAATCGTCGCGCGTCAGCTCGCCTTGCTGGGCGCGATTGGAGAAGGCCGAGTACAATTCCGTGACCGTCCATGTGGGAATAATGGCGACTTTGCCGCGCTTGACCATCAGCTTGTTCACGATACGGGTGCCACGCTCCATGCTGTAGCGTTTCACGAGGGCCGTGGAGTCGAAATAATAGTACGGCATGGATCAGATCCTCCCTTTCAAAATGACCGCGGCCAGCGGCCCGGGCATTTTTGAGAGTCGATCCTGCAGCTCATCCAACGGCACTTCTTCGTAACCCTCTTTGCGAAGCTTATCGGCCAAGTTGCCCTTGTTGAACAGCGCTGTATCGTTCTTCAAGCGCTCGCCCAGCCGCCGTTTGGCCAATCGGCTCGGGACTCGTTGTTGTGTTGCGGTCAATCCTCGACCGCGGCTTCGCGGCGCTCGCCCAGCTTGATTCGGTCTGCTCATACGCGCGCTCTCCCCTCCATCGTTAGTGGGTTATTGTGGCCGGCTTCGATCCCGATCCTTCCCTGGGACATCCCGCGGGCCGGATCGCCTGGGCCGGAAGTTCCGTCTCTCCGAAGACATGCGCGGCAATCGCCTTGGCCACGTCCGCCGACATGTCCTGCTGCATTACCCTCACGACTTTTGCCGTCGCTTCTCGTTCCGTCAAATGACCTTCTTTTCCCCCCTTGGAAAGGGCGCCGACCACCCGCTGACTCGTGACATCCACCACCTCGAAATCGCTGCACCAGCGCACGTAGGTAAACTGAGGGTCGCGAACATCGATAGGCCACACCCGGACCATTCCGCGAACCAGTAACTCGGGAGCCGGATACACGCCGCTTCCACCAGTCTGCTGCTCGGTTCCCGTTGTCCGGCTGGAAACCTGCAGCCCCTCTTTGATCAAGCCCTCTATCAAGGCTCGCTGGACCGGCTCAGCCTGATCGCCTGTCACCGTCACCGCAAGCACGAGATTGGAGGAAAGAAAATCCTCCAACTCTCGGGTGAGCTCTTGAACCCGGTAGGCCGCCGCTGTCCCTTGACCGCTTGGCCTGATCACACGGAGATCCGCGTTATAGGTCTCGCGCAGGACGAGATTGCGAGCGGCTCGCCTGAGTCCTCTGACTTTGGCCAGCTTATCCGCCGAATGGTGCGCCTCCTCAACATCCGAATGAATGGATTGGTCCAATTCGGCGATCCGTTCCATGAACGCCGTCTCCGCTTGAGGCCGATGCATGCCGGCCAGTGCGTAGTGGAGACCTTTCTTCGGGTCGTACCACCGATCAACCACTTTCACGTTCTCCAGCACTTTATCGGTTGATACGCGCGTCAAATTATCCAGAGTCAACCGCCGTTCATCCTTACTGTGTCCTCGCTCCTCCACAACCAGGTACGATTCCCAATCCTTCGACTGGGCGGATACTTCGGCCTTGAATATCCGCGCCAACGCAGCGTAGGCCTGATCCTCTGCCACTGCGCGATTGTCCCCCTGTCCCACTCCGGTCAAGTACTGGGCGGACGGATAGTCGGGACTGACGCCATCGATCCAGGCCGGTTTGGCCTGGCCGCCAAACCATGTACATCCCCACAACAGGGCGGTTCCGAGAATGATTCCCGCTCCGATTGTCCCTGTCATGCGTTGGACCTTCATGGAATCACCCGTTGAATAAGTACCGCTGTTTCCCCGGCATGAAGCGAGAGCACTCGTTCCGGGGGAGCAAGATTTCCTGAATTGTTCGTTCCGGTCAACGCTGCACCCTGCACCTTATAGTGGCCCGGAGTCACCCAGGTTCGCGCGAGATGAATCTCATCTGGGAGTGTTCGCCAACTACGCTTGTCCGATTCTTCCGAAGCGACCGCCAATCCTTTGGTCAGTAGGCCGACGACAAGCCCGACCCAGGGGGCTGCGTCTCTCCCGGCTGCTTGCTGGGCTCCCCTAGTCGCCCCCTCGGCCAGGCTGAATTTCGTCGCTGCGCGGGCAAGTGCTTTCACGGTGATCGCAGTAATGCGCTCCGACAACGCCTTATCGGCTAAGGCCGTCACACTCTGCACCAACTCCGTCCGCACGGTTACCGGCACTCCACTCTCAGGGATCAAATTGACCGTATCCACTGGAACCTGGGTTTTTTGCGAAACGAGTCTGGGCACGGCCACTCGAACCACCCGCCCGTTGAGCCCATAAAGGATGCTGTCGGCCGCTCGATTCTGATGGCGGTTCGATTGGTAGAATCCCCGATTGAGCAGCACCAATTGGAGCGCATCGAGACTGATCGGCAGATCAAGGAACTGGTCTTCTTTGCGTGGCGCGCGCCCATTATAGCTGATCACAACGACTTGAGCGAGTTGTTGTTGCGCTTCCAGGCTTTGCCAGGAAGTGTCCGGGAACGCGCGCTGATATTCCGTGAGCTCCGAAGTTAAGTGGAGGGCGTCGGCAGTTCTCAGGAGATCAGCCTTCAATTGCGCAGGTACCCTGCTTCGTGACCAGGCACTTGTTGATTCAAAGATCTCATATGCCTTCCGATAGGCGATGAAGGCATTGTTCACGTCGCCTGCGCTTTCATACAGGATGCCGCTCAGGTACCGTGCGAATCCATCATCGCGATAGGCCCCTTTGTCCTGCACCCGATCGGAGAGCACGTTCAGGCGGTGATCGATACGGCGTGCTTCCACCAGTGCGTCCTGCCATTGGTTCAAAGACGCATAGTTCAGCGCCTTCAGCACATTGATCATGACCTGCTCATAGGGGTCGCCTTCGTACGGGAGCGCGTTGTCGTTCGTCATGAACGCCAGGGTTTCAGTTCGGACGACCCTGGTATAGAGACGATCAACTTCGTCTTCGGCTTCTTCCAGGACCGCATTGCTTTGTTGGTACTCGCCGGCCAGCTGCAGCGTCATCCCGCGGTCCATGCCGTACAGCACGCGACTCTTGCTTCCATACTCGTTCTCCGCTTTCTGGATGATCGCATCGGCCTGCTGGAAGTTCTGCACGCGAAGACTATCGTCGACGAGGAGATAACGGCTGACTGAGGGTCCGCAGCCTGACAGGAGGGGCAGAAGGAGCGCAACAGAAAAGCACTGCACGGAAAAACAAACGCCCCACCGTGCCGAAGCATGAGCGGTGAGGCGTGAGACGAATGAGCTCAACGGAGCTTGTGGAGCCTAAAAAACTGACCGTTTTTTCTCGATGACTTTCTTGATCTTCTTCTGGCCGAACCATACCTTGGCATTGCTCTCCAAGTCGACCATCTGCAGATCGACCTGGTAAAACATGGCTTTGGTCCCGTCTGCTTCGTCCAGGATCGTCGCAATCGTACCCTTCATCATGTAATCGGCACCGATCTCCTTGCCGGGGGCTTTCTGGGTATCTTCCCTCGCGTACATCGCCTGTTCCTTGCGCTCGTCCCGAACCTCTTCCCGTTCGCCCTTTCCAGCCACGAACGTGACCTTCTGGGAGTTGGTCAGTTCCCGCTCCAGATCCGTCACGAACGTCTGAACATTGATATGCTCATGGCTGTTGTTGAGTACGGTTCCGACGACCACCACCGGTTGGCGATGCTTCGACTGGCTGAAGTTGCCCAGCCAGGGATATTCCAGCGCTTCTTTTACCATCGCCTCCGCGACCATCCGTGAATCGGTATCATTCCACCGACCGCTTAAATCAGTGACCACGCCAGTATCCACACGCGTCACCTTGGTTTCCTGCGCGCAGCCACTCAACGCCGCGAGTGCGACGCCAATGACCACAGCAACACTGACGCCAGACCGAACACGTACCACAGAACCTTCCATCGTATGCTCCTTGATACGCCCTCCGCCCGTTACCGGTTGGCGCGCTTTTCTTCTTCCTTCTCCAGCCGGTCAAAGAGTTTGTCGGCGTTCTTACGGACGAAATCACGAACCTGTGAGTTGAGTTCTTTGGCCTGCTCCAGATTGTTCTTCATCTCTTCAAGGTTCAGCTTGGTCAACACATAATAGGTGCCGGTTTTATCATCTTTGTATCGTTCGATTGGGCGGACACCGCTGAGGGTCGCAGTCGTCACAGTCTTGATCGCCCGCTCGACGTTCTGTTCTTCCGTATTGCGGGTGAAGTCACCGGCTGTCGTAGAGGCCGCGTAATCCCTCATCAGATACCCCGTGTAGGTTTCGAAGGTTTTGGCAATTTCAGCTCGCGCACGATTTTCTGCCGTATCCCAAGCCAGCGGCTCATTTCTCACACCGACAACGGAGCCGACGCCATAAAAGGCCTTGCTGTCCTTGTCGTTAAACGCACCGGACCCCTGCTTGACCCACTTCGGAGGGCCGCCGCATGCAGCAAGCCCGATCAACAACAGCAGGGCAATCCCACCACTGGTCACTTTTGCCATCAATCCTTGTGGCTGGTTCATTCGACGTCCTCCTTAAGAAAATTTCCGCGACTTCTCCAAGCGCGCAGGCATCGTGACTTCAGAAGCGTTCGAGAAATCGAACGAAATCATGCTAACATGCACCCCTGGTTCAGTCAACGCAACAGCGAGTCGATGGTTGACTGCTCGGCTTTTCATTGAGGGAGGAGCACCGTGGCTGACGTACAGATCGACGACGGCACCATTAAAATTCTTAATCTCGACATCCAAGATCCCAAGGCGGCTGCCGTGCTCGCAGAGTATCCGCAGGTTCGCTGGGCAGAGATTACCAGACGAGCGCTCAAGATCGGATTGGGTTATCTCAAGGGAGGCGGCAAGGACTAGCAGCTCTTGAGAAACCATTTCAGTCGACAGAAAGCAGGGAACCGGAAGGTTCGAACGACCGTCACATAGTCTGCAGCCTGTTCAAAAAGGCCGTCCCGCAAGGCCGCAGCGAGCGATGAGGCAAGGAGGTACATATCAAGCTTCGCTTGGGCCGCTCGCTTCGATCATAGGCGAGCGGATAGTTACTTTGCCTCAAGCGGGCTTCTCCGTACGTTGAGCCTCTGAGCGACGCGAGAACGCGCCTCGGTGAAGGGTGCGTCTCGGCGCGCCGGGGCTGGGCGGGTGAAAAGGGAGACTTTTTCAACAGGCTGTTAGGGTTTCGACGGAGGGGTACCTGTTCCTGCATCTCGCGACTGCGCGACGGCTTCACGAGCACGGGTATGGTTACCGCCCAATTCGAGGTATCGCTCAAACGCAGCTACAGCTTTCTGCTGATCTTTCATTTCGTCCGCATACATCGTCCCGAGTGAGAAATAGACATCGAGGTAGCTGGGATTCACGACCAGCGCTTCGCGCATCGCCCGTTCGGCTTCCGCATATTGGCCGCGCTTCTCATAAATCAATCCGAGGGTATACTGCGAATCCGGATTCTTCGGCGCGTATTTCACCGCAGCATTCGCGGCTGCGAGTGCCTCGTCCAGATTCGGCAGGACCTCCAACCGGACATAGCTCTTGAGGACATACGCATCGCCGAATGTGGGATCATATTCCAAAGCCTTGTTCAGTCGCTCCAGGGCTTCATCGGGGGCCTTTCCGGTTTGCAACAGGGCAAACGCCTGCTCGTAGTGCATTTTGGCAGCCTGTTGCCGCTCGGCTGGCGACTGCGGTTCTCCGCCAAGCCTGAACGCCGCCTTCCGGCCTTCCACAATGATGGTATCTCCGTCGCCTTCCAGTTGCTCGAAAATTGGGTGTTGTGCTCCCTTTGTCTGATCCTGGATCTGCTGCGTGACGAACCGCCCTACCTCCGAGGCCATCAGCCAGCCGTTCTTATCCAAATCTGCCTCACCGGATAACCCTTTGACCAGCGCCTGAACGAACAGGCTGTGGTCTTGTTTCCGCGCGAGTGATTCCCCCTTGTTGCCGGCCGTCAACACCTGCACGGCGCGTTTTTCCGTATCGTCCTCCGGCGCGCTCCGGCCTTCGAGAGACAGGGTCTGGGCTGCGCTGACTTCCCATCCCCGAACCGCCGCATCGAAGAGTAACAACGTATGTTTCGAGGCGCTGCGATGGCTGAACTCTTTGAGCTGTTCAAACGTGACGGATTTCGACACGTTCGCGATCTGCGCATCCCAGGGCACGAGATAGCCAAGGTCTTTCCCCGACAAACCTTGCGTGATTCCAGTATGGCCGGCGAAATAAATCACCAACCGGTCCTGACGGCCGACTTTGCGCGGCAAAAACTCCATCAAGGTCTGCTGCAATCGGCGGGAACTGGCGTCTTTGTCGTATAATTCCACGACCTCATCAAATCCAAGTTTTCGGAAGGTCTGTGCCACCGCCTTGGCATCATCGATGACACCGGGAATTTTTGGAGCCAGGAGGTAATTCTCAACTCCGATCACCACGGCCCAGGACTTATAGTAGAGCCCCTCTGGCTTCCCCACTTGGGCCCAAACCGTCGCTGCTCCCCCTATTCCCCAAAAAACAACAACAAGGATCGCAAGAAAGCGTGCGCGGAACGACTGGCGTGAGGTTGGATTCATCATGTTGGACCGGCGCGAGAAGCTTGTGTGAATTGAGCCTACTCTGGCCTCCGCACAGCTGTCAAGAAACCGCGCCACCCGTGAGCAATTGCATCATCTCCCGTACCATTGTATGGTTGCACCGCTGCCATCGCTTCACCATAATAGCGGCATTTCTCAGGACAACCGGCCATCTGTTTGGTTTTCAAGGAGCGTGTCCACTATGACGGACAATATCGAGACCCTTTTAAAAGAAAGCCGTATCTACCAACCATCCGATAAGACAAAATCGGCCGCCTATATTAAGGACTACGAGACCGAATACAAGAAATCCATCGCCGACCCAGAGGGGTTTTGGAGCGGCATGGCGAAGGAATTGGACTGGTTTTCTCCCTGGAGCAAGGTTCTGGAGTGGAACTATCCTTGGGCCAAATGGTTTGTCGGCGCCACCTGCAACATCACCTACAACTGCCTCGACCGGCACGTCAAGACGTGGCGCAAGAACAAGGTGGCACTTATCTGGGTTGGAGAGAACGATCAAGAACGCATCTTCACCTATGCCGAACTCTACCGGCAGGTCAATCGCTGCGCCAATGCGTTGAAAAAACTCGGGATCAAGAAAGGCGATCGCGTTACCATTTATCTCCCAAAAATCCCCGAGCAGGTCGTCGCCATGCTCGCTTGCGCCCGCCTTGGCATCATTCACAGCGTCGTCTATTCAGGATTCAGCGCGCCGGCCCTGGCCAGCCGCGTCAACGATGCTGAAGCAAGGCTCGTCATTACGGCCGATGTCGGATTCGATCGCGGGAAAGTCATCAATTTGAAGCCTATCGTCGATGACGCACTGAAAAGCTGCAGCAGCGTCGAGCATGTGGTCGTCGTCCGCCGTCAGAGCCCCGGTCCGACCCTCACGGCTCCAAGAGAGATCGACTGGAATGACTGGGTCAAGAACGAGAAGGCCCTGTGCGAAGCAGAGCAGCTCGATGCAGAAACGCCGCTCTATATCCTCTACACTTCCGGTACCACCGGCAAACCGAAGGGTGTCGTGCACGTTCACGGCGGGTACATGGTCGGGACCTACGCCACAACCAAGTACGTCTTCGACATGAAGGACGACGACGTCTATTTCTGCGTCGCCGATCCAGGTTGGGTGACCGGGCACAGTTACATCGTCTATGGACCCTTGTTGAACGGCGCGACCATTCTGACGGCAGAAGGCAAGCCGGATTATCCGAATCCGGGCCGGTGGTGGGACTTGATCCAACGCTATGGCGTCTCCATTTTCTACAGCACCCCGACGGCCATCCGACTTCTCATGCGCCACGGCGAGGACTGGCCCAAGAAATATGATCTGTCCAGCTTGCGCATCCTCGGTAGTGTCGGCGAACCGATCAATCCGGAAGCCTGGGAATGGTTTCATCGTGCAGCAGGCGGCGACAAACCGATCATGGATACCTGGTGGCAAACGGAAACCGGCTCGATCCTGATCACGCCGTTGCCGACCGTTCCATTGAAACCGGGCTCTGCGACCAGACCGTTCTTGGGCATCGAGGCCGACGTGGTCGATCGAGCAGGCAACAGCCTGCCGGCGAATCAAGGCGGCTTTGCGGTCATCAAGAAACCCTGGCCCTCGATGATGCGTACCATCTATAAAGACCCCGAGCGCTACAAGACCTACTGGAATACAATCCCCAATTGCTACATGGCCGGTGACATCTGCCACAAAGATGCCGACGGCTACTTGTGGTTCATGGGCCGGGCTGACGATGTGATTAAAGTAGCGGGCAACCGTCTCGGCACTGCTGAAGTTGAAAGCGCGCTGGTGAGTCACCATGCGGTCGCGGAAGCCGCCGTCATCGGCAAGCCGCACAAAACCGTCGGCGAGTCCATCAAGGCTTTTATCATTCTGAAACAGGGTGAACAGGAAAGCTCGGAATTGATTCAGTCGATCAAAGACCAGGTAAAACATGAACTGGGGAAAATCGCCGTGCCGGCCGAAATAGAGATCGTTACATCGCTTCCAAAGACGCGCTCGGGCAAGATCATGCGGCGGGTACTCAAAGCAAAGGAGTTGGGACAGGACCCAGGAGACATCTCGACGATCGAGGAGTAACGCGCCCCACACAATATCATGCAGCGATGATTGCGCTGCCTAAAGGAGGCCGGCATGGTGAAGCAAGTGGGTCACACGACCATGGTAGTCATTGGTGCAGTTGCCCTTGTGCTCACGGCAGGCATTCCGGGACAGGGGCTTGCGGCAGACAAGGAGAAGTCGGCCAAGAAGCCAAAAGCTGCTCCTGAAGCGAAGACCTCCAAGCCCAAAGCGGACAAACCAAAGTTTCAGTCTGCGGAAACTGCCGGTAAAGGGAAGACCTGTTTCGGAACCGCGCCAAAAATCGAACAGCTCGTGCCGGACGAGGGAAAACCAGGCGACAAGGTCACGATCAAGGGCTCGCTGTTCGGTTCACCGGACTGCCTGCGCAGCGTCTCTTTCGGTCCGGGTCACGCCGCGACCTTTACGATGCAAAACGACAACACGATTACTGCCACCGTACCCACTGGCGGTCGCAAGGGACTTGCCATCGTGACGGTCACCACGGCTTCAGGCGAAGACTCCAAGCCGTTCTTAGTGAAGTAAATTCGACGAGGGCCAGGGGAACGCTTCTGGTCCATCAGTCTCTCGTCTATGAAGGGGATCAGAAAACCTGGCGAGCCGATCTATCTGAGACGCCACATGGTGGCGCTCGCCCTGGCGGTGGGCCTGCCGATACTCCTCTTGCAACTATATAAGATCTACGTGGGCCCGATCGGTTTTGGCGTGCAGATGTTGATTGGGGTCGTCATCTCGATCCTCGCCGGAATCGTCCTCTACTTCGCCTACCGGTCGTCGGCGCAGAATCAGCCGTAGGCAACTGCCCGGCGAGCGATTGTTCGGCACGAGAAAGCTTGGACTCACACTAGAGAAGACCGTGTTTTTGAAGATAATCCTTGTCGATGATGGGTGTGGTCTTCGGCAGCTGGCTGCGCTCCTGGAGCAGCCGTTCGACGTACTTGCCGATGAGGTCGGATTCCAGATTGACCGTATCGTTGACTTGCTTGAGGCCAAGCGTGGTCACTTTGGCCGTGTGCGGAATGATCGCGACACTGAAGGAATGGTCGGCCACGTCGTTGATCGTCAGGCTGATACCATCAACCGTGATGGATCCCTTGACAACGCAATACCGGAGAATTTCTGAGGGCGCTTCGATCGTAAAGAAGATCGCATTCCCTTCCTGGTGCCGGCTGCGGATAGTTCCCACACCGTCCACGTGACCGGCCACGAGATGCCCGCCAATCCGCTCGTTGAGTTTCATGGCCCGCTCAAGATTGACCGGAGCTCCGGGAGCCAGCTTTCCCATGGTCGTCACGGAGAGAGTTTCCGGCGAGACTTCCACGACAAAGTCATGCTCTCCCTTGGTCACTACCGTCAGGCACGTGCCATTGATGCTGACACTGTCGCCGATCTTGAGATCGCCCATCACCGTCGACGCGAGGATTGTCATCCTCGTCCCGGCAAGGGTCCTGTCCAATGACGTGACGGCACCCATTTCTTCAACGATTCCGGTAAACATCAGTCCTTCCTCAAGATGATCTGTTTCACCACATACACGAACAGGACGAGCAAGACGACGACTCCGACTGTCGCCACAACGCCGACCACTATGTCTTCTGTCGAAAAGTCACGCATCCGGCCACATTATAATTGTTTTGCCCTATCTCTGTCTCATCGTGAACCAGAACACTCCTGCTGCAAGCACCTGGATACCCGCAATCACGCCGAAGGCTCCCGCATAGCTCATGTTTGCGATGAGCACACCTGCCAGCAACGGTCCGCTGGCGTGGCCGATATCCATAATAGTCCCCTGCATGCCCATACCCGCCCCGAGCGTCTTGAACTCGGAACTGTCCGCAACCAGAGCCGAAGAAGACGACGACACGACGGCCTCACCGAAGCCAAATCCGGCCGAGAGCATAAGCAGCACAAGGAATATCGAAACGTGCGGGATACAGACAAAGGTCGAGGCACAGATGAGGAGCCCCATCATGATCAGTGGCTGTCGCCCAACCCGATCGGAGACTCGCCCCATTATCGGCTTCGAGAAGAATGAGGTGAACGCTTGAATCGTGAACAAGAGGCCGACCTCTCCCGGATTCAGTCCCACTGACACACCATAGAGCGGCAGGAACGCCATCAAGGCGCCATTGGCGATCATCTTCGCCGCATCGGTGGAACTCGTAATCAAGACCTTTCGGTTCCGCGCGACGACGACAAACCCCTTCCACATCTCGGCCAGCACCGTCATCAATCCCTTTTCCTTGGCGTGTGGCGTTGCGATATCGAGATGCAGACTGTAGAAAAATACGATTGCCGTGCAGCCAAAGACCCCGGCCGTGACGAAGGCGGAAGAGAATCCCGCGGCATAGACAAGATAGCCGCCGATAAAGGGACCAAGCAGGGATCCCGATTGCGTACAGGCCGTATAGGTCCCCAGTGCGGCACCGCGCCGTTCTCGATAGAGTTCCGCCACGGTCGCTAGCGCACTGGGAGCGAAAATGGCGGTGGCGAGACCGTGAAAGAATCGCAGAGCGGTCAGCGCGTCGAGATTGTGAATGAAGGGATAAAAAAACGGCGGCAGGCCGAAGGCCACAACTCCAATGCGCAAAAGGAATCTTCGCCCGTAAATATCGGACAGAGCTCCGGACGGCAGCTTGAGGAAGACTCCGGTCAGGGTCGAAACCGACACGATAAGCCCGATCCGTTCAGGCCCGGCACCCAGCGATTCCGCAAACAGCGCCAGGACAGGCATGCGCACCATATTGTAGCTGATGAAACAAAAGATGCCGACCGTACAGATCAGCATGAAGCTGCGCGTGGAGGTCATTTGGTCAGCTGGCCCTTTTGATGGGTCCTGCCGGAGCTCTGAAGATCCGTCAATGCCTGTTTCAAGAACACGACGTCGACATCCGGCAGCGGCGGGGAATCCATGGCCTCAGCCAGCACCCGGTCGGGATGTTGGCGCATCTCTATCCCTAAGCGGTTGACGACCTCCACACCTTTCACGAGCTTCCGTGTGATCGTCCCGCCGATCAGCGGCCGGAGCAGCGATACGAGACCGGACAGGATGCGATTATCCAGCTTCAGATACGCAACCATTGTGCTGTCCATGGCCTCGGCTCCGCTCGTTTCATTGACTGGGTGCATCCTGAGCAGCACTACGGCCTTCCCCCTCATGTTTGGGAGTAACCGGCTGTGATGAGTCCCCTCGAGATAATAAATCCGTGACGTGCGATCCTGATAGACAAGCTCCACCGTGCCTTCGGTTCCTTCACCATCGTTCCCCCAATAACGGCCAGGACCTCGTTGCTCCGATTTGTATGGAGCCAGATCGAGGCGCTTGATCAGGGCCGCCGCCAGCGGGGGACGATCCAACAGATATCGATACATCGACTCGGATAAGGCCGCCCGAATCGGCCCTACCTTATTCGCCGTCGAATAGTTACTGATGATGGAATGCAGTCGGCAGGCCCACAGGGAATCGACCTTCTCGACAGGAAAACTCATCCCAGCATGTTGAGACGGGAGAACGCAGGATTCCGCCGACACAAAACCCGGTAGAGCCGCGACGCTGAGTGCGAGCAATAGGGGCCAGACCATCGGGCCTCTCCTTTGAAAGAGCCGCTCCCCCAGGCTCATGAGCCTTGCTTCTGAACCGAAATCCTCACGTGGATAGGATAGAGTTGGCGAGGATCCTGTCTCACCCTTCCCTGCCGCAGCAAGGTATCCAACGAGGGCACGACCATCCCTTCGAACGAGACCTGTCCATCCGTGGAGACCGTGAGAGGCTTTGACACGTCGATGAGCCGATCGTTCAAGAAAAGGCTATAGCGCCGCACCCGTTTCGTCGCCACTTCGATCCGGTTCGGCGCTACCAGCGACGCTTCAAGCTTTGCATACTGTTTGCTTTTGGTCAGTGCATCACGTTTATTGATCAGATCTTCTGAAAAGGCGGCGATCTCATCGGTGCCATCGATGCGGACCCATCCGAACGGCTGAAAGTGGCTTGCCTCGCGAACGAGCCGGATCGTCGTAGGAAAGGGATTCCGGCGTTGCGCGTTGAACCAGGCGACGAGTTCCGGCAGCTCTTCCCGCGGAAAGTAGTGCCCGCCCGCCATCGGATGTTCACGCTGATGCTCGCGATAGACATGCGGGTAGCCCAACGCCGTGAGTTCCCGGGAAATGGATCGGCTCAATTCCACCGGCATCACGCGATCTTTTGCGCCGTGAATGATGTAGACCGGTGTATTCCGGAGATTTGCGAGGAACGGCATGAGCACATCGTCCAGTCCGCTCGCCATCGGCGCGATTCCTGCGAACAACGGCGCATGATGCATCCCGATCAGCCAGGTCCCGATCCCGCCATTCGACATTCCCGTGAGAAAGATCCGGTCCGGGTCAACATGGTACCGACGTTGTACTTGCTGGATTGCCGTCAGGACAAGATCCTCCGCGGTTCTCGTGAACCAGGCTCCCGACGCGTAGGTCGGACAGGCCAGCAGATACTCCTCACCCAGCCGCGCCTGCCACCGTTCGAGATAGGCATCTCCGGTGAAGCCGGCCCCGTGCAAGCAGACAACCAATCCATACCCTTTCGCCGGTTGATAGGTCAGAGGAACAGAGAGCGCAAGCGGATAGCTGCGCCCTTGGATTTGAATCTGTTCATTAGGCAGTGTCCCGATCGGCTGACTCTGATAGACCCGCTCGGTCTGCATGATGCGAGAAACCGATTCGATCGATGCATCCGCGCGGGAAAGAATGGTCTGCAACAGGCGATCAGCTTCGTCGCTGTCGCCCGTATCAAGGTACTGAAACACGAGCGCGGCAAGATCATCCGGCGCTGAAGCCGCCCAGCCGATTTCAACCCAGGCCGTAAGAGCCAGCAGAAGAAGACAGGCCAGTAAGCCCCGCGTCACAAATCTCCTTCCACGAGGAGATCGCTTCCGACCTTGCGTATCCGGACATCCCGAAGCTTCATGGTCTGGACCAGACGGGCGGGGCTCCTGCCGCCAATGATCCCCTTCGCATCTCCCCCGCCCAGTAGCGCCGGCGCGATATACAGGCGCACATGATCCACCAGTTTGGCCTTCAGCATCGCCGCGTTTACCTCACTGCCGCCTTCGACAAGGAGAGCGGTGACGCCGCGCCGGCCCAGTTCTTTGAGCAACGCGGGTAACGACACTTGCCCGCGAATGGCTGGAAGCGTGATCGTCTCGACGCCTCTTTTCTGGATCGCCCGTAGTCGAGCCGCTGGAGCCGAGCCGGTCGTGGCCACAATCGTCCTGGCTTCCTGCTGCCGTGAAAGGACCTGCGCGTTGGACGGAATGCGCAGCTTGCTGTCGACAACGATGCGGAGCGGCTGCCGCGATGCCAACGTCTTTAGTCTTGCGCCGGTTCTGGCCGTCAGCGATGGATTGTCTGCCCGTACTGTGCCGACCCCGGTCAGGACCGCATTAACCTGAGCCCGCAACCGGTGCACGTCCTTCCTTGCCGCCGGACCGGTAATCCACTGCGATTCCCCCGTTGCCGTGGCAATCTTGCCGTCGAGCGTCATCCCCGCTTTCAACGTCACATACGGGCGCCTGGTCCGACTCCAATGACAATACGCCAGATTCAGCCGCTCTGCCTCCTCCCGACCGATGCCAACCGTCACGCTCAATCCGGCTCGACGAAGCAAGGCGATGCCTCTTCCTTTTACCGATGGGTTGGGATCCACCATGGCCACGACCACACGACGAACTCCGGATCGGAGCACCGCCGGCACACAGGGTGGTGTACGTTTGTTCAGATGGCTGCAGGGTTCGAGCGTAACAAAGAGTGTCGCGCCATTGGCGCGACGACCGGCGTCTCTGAGCGCGAGAATTTCTGCGTGAGGTTGGCCAGGCCCGTGGTGATAGCCCTGTCCGATGATCCGGCCGTTGGAGACAACCACAGCTCCGACCATCGGATTCGGGCTGGTCTTTCCCCGGCCCTTCGCAGCAAGGCGAAGCGCCAGGGTCATGTACTGAAGGTCCTGTAAGCGGGTGGTCACCGTCTCTTGCGCGCCGCGCGCGAGCGCCGTGCGGATGACTTCGATTTGGACGTCGATCCGGACGATTTTCTAGCCGACTTCTTCGCATCGGCTCCCGCTAACGCCGCATGGGCCGCCGCGAGTCTTGCAATGGCCACACGGTAGGGCGAGCAACTCACATAGTCCAGGCCGAGCTGATGACAGAACTCCACGGAACTGGGATCACCCCCGTGCTCGCCGCAAATACCGAGCTTGATGCCGGGGCGCGTCGTACGGCCGGCTGCAATCGCTTGCTTCATCAGCGATCCAACACCTTCCCGATCGAGAACGGCAAAGGGATCCGCATCCAT
>DATIFR010000145.1:0-4101 GCA_035455145.1 Nitrospira sp. | reverse complement strand
CCGAGTATCGATCCTGCTTGACAATGTAGTGGTCGATGTCCCGAAAGGGATACTGGAGCACCGGCTTGGTGAGATGGCTGACTCGTCCCTCACAATCGAAACTCTCGTGAACGAGTTCTTGGCGATAACGAAAGCGGCTCTTTCGAAAGAGCTGCGGCTGCCGATAGTCAGGATACCATCCGCAATGCTTGATCCATCGCCCCAAGAAATAATTCTTCCGTGGAACAAAATACGCGTCGGCAACAGGTCCATCTGTCAACAGTCGGTCAATTTCTTCCCGCAGTTCCGGTGTCATCCGCTCATCGCTATCCAAACTAAACACCCACTCGTGCGAACAGAATGACAGCGCTTGATTTCGAAGATGTCCGAATCCTTGGAAATCGACTTGATGGACCTTATCGGTGAACTCGCGCGCGATCCCCGCTGTGTTATCCGTGCTGTGCGAATCGACGACGATCAGCTCGCCACCCCAACCGGCCACGGACTCAAGGCAGGCGCGCATATTCGGTTCATCGTTGTAGGCGATGACATAGACGGACACGTTGGGACTGATTGTCACAGATTGTTCCCGAACTCTTTCCAGGACCAGATCTTGTTTTGATTGAGGATCGTGTTGGCACTGACATACAGCGCCAACATCCGTCTGTAGCGAAGCGCGATCGCCGGCTCGCTCGCATCGACCGGTACCGCAGCTCCTCTCAGGTCCAGGTCGGCGCTGCGCAGCGTTTCGCTGCGCAGCGAATAGAAAATCAGTCCGTCGCGGTCGGCCATTCCGATGAGATCGTCGTAGACGCTGCTGAGAAACGCCATATTGTCTTGCATGCAGTCCGACACCAGTAAACAACTGAGATCATGCCCCATCGACGGGGAAAGACGCGGAGCGACACCGTTCAGACCAAGAATCGTCGGGAGCAGGTCCACCTGACTGGCGACGGCCATCACCGTTCGAGGGCGATAGGTCCCTGGCTCCCGCAATGAATCGTCGACCCAGAGAAACAAAGGAGTCATGAAATGTCCGGCCTGCTTTTCAAAGTCTGTCTGTCCGACTTTTTCATGACGGCCATGGTCGCCCAGAATCAATACGACCGTGTCCTTCAAAAGCCCATCCCGCTTCATACCAGTCAGTACGCGTTCGAGTTCGAGATCCAAGTACCGCAGCGCTGCTATGTACCCGTCCGGCTCAGCCTTCAGAGCTTGGATGTCAGGGTGCGTGAGTGGAACTGCAAACGGGTGGTGCATCCCGATCGTCATGGCCGCAAGAAAATAGGGATTCCCCCTTGCCCGAAGACTTTCGACTCTCGTCCGCACCAGATCCAACAAAGCCCCGTCCGGTTTGCCGACGCTCGCCGACATCCCGATCTCCTCAATACCCGGAGGGAAGTCACTACGGTCAAACAACTGGTGGAGACCGTTCCGCGACATGAACAAATGTAGACGGTTGATGTCCCGGTGGTAACCGATCACCATTTCTGTCCGATAACCATGCTCACGCAGCAGCGACGGGATACAAACATAATCGTGCATGTAGCGCGTCTTCATCGCTGCCGTGCCCTGCCGAGGGTAGTAGGAACAGAAGGTCGAGAACAGACCCCGCGCTGTTTGGACTCCATTGGCAAAGAAATGTTCGAAGTAGAGGCTATCCTCTTTCAAATGATCGAGAAAGGGAGTGACACGGACGTTTGCGACCGTCTTGTTGAGAAATCGTCGATCCAACCCTTCAACCAGAATCATGAGCACATTGGCCTGACGTTTGAACTGGACGCCGGGGACCGAGAGCCTCTCTTGCACGAAAGGGTATTCTGGGTACGGAAATACGGCACCTTGTCCCAGAACCTCTTGCGCGATACTCACGGCTTCCTTCAACGGCATCGCATCCAGCTTCGCAGATCCATCGGATTTTCCTCTTGCCTCGAAGGCGGCTCTCACGCCATCACTCGCATAGAGGATCGGATTCTGCGCCAACATGTAATAGGCCGTACTGCTGATATCTGTGAGGCGAATCGCGTACGGTCCCTGATGATGAAACCCCGTCACCCCCCCCACGAATCCCATGAACAAAATCACATTGGGCGCGGGAACTCCTCCTCGACCTAACCAACTGAGCGTCGGTTTCACCAGACGCGTGAAAGAGAACCACCAGGCCGTGATGGCCGTCGCCTGGAGGAGAAGAAAGGCCGCGACCATGCCGGCCCATTTCCCACGATCGTGAAGCTCTGCGCCCGTTTGCTCTGCAGCCTGAGAACCTCGAAGACCCGTCTCCGTCCATTGAGTCATGAGATCTCCGACGTATTCAAAGAAGACGAAGTTCAAGCGCTGTTGGTTGAAGTGGTAATACCCGATATCCACGAGGAGAAGGACGACCAACAGGAGTGCCATCACCATACCGGCCACGACCAGAGAGCGACGGTACCCCGTCTCCGCTTGCACTTGCCGCTTTCGCGCACGGGTCCATCCCCACCACAACGTCCCCGACAGCCCGGCGAATGCGCATATCAACAAGATAGCAATGCTGGAGGTGATCAGATCCGCACGAAACCCCGTCATGAACGTCTTCACAAACACGTCCGCAGAAGGCACTTCGACCGCCATCACCTCGGGAAGCAGGAAGTAACGCTCCACTTGCTGGATGACCACAAATAGCAGCCACCAGAACACCACGCTTTGCTTAAAAGACCACTTCAACATACGTATGGCTGGGATTCCTCTTTTTAGGCAATCATGTAGGTGGAACGTTTGGTCACGCTAAATCCGGCGTTGAGGCACGAGGGTCTTGTAGACCGCTTCCATTTTATCCAACATTTTGTCGATTGAATAGGACCGTTCTACCAAAGCCCGTCCGTTGGCGCCCATGCGGGCGCGAAGTCCGACATCGTCAAGCAAGGGAAGTATGCGATCGGCGAGCGCTCGTGCATCGCGCGGAGGAACCACAAACCCCGTCTCCCCCTCGATGACGACGTCGGGAATCGAGCCGACTGTCGTTGAGACGACCGGTAGTCCCATCGCCAGCGCTTGCATGAGTACTTGTGGGATCGTATCCCCTTCCACCGACGGGATGACAAAGACATCCAGTGAGCGAAACACGTTCAACAGATCGTCGCGAAACCCCAGCATTCTGGTCCGTGAGGTCAAGCCGAGTTGCTCAATGAGCCTGCGGATCGGCTGTTCTTCCGGACCTTCTCCCACAATGATGAAGGTGACGTCATCGCGCTTCGCCACAATCTGCCTGGCTGCCTCAATAAAATATTCGTGTCCCTTGTACGTTCGCAAGTACGAAATCAACCCGACGAGGAGGTGATCATGGGGGAGACCTAGTTCCAGCCGGAGGTCGGGATCGGCTGGGGCAGGATGAAAATACTCCACATCGAGCCCGATCGGAAAGGCGGCGACCCGATCGGCGGCAAGCCCGTCTCGATCGATGAGGCCTAGCCTGGTCCGCTCTCCTCCCGTTACCACCACCATATCAACCAACCAGCGATAGAGCAGGCGTGTCGTCAGATTCTTGTTCAGCGGAGTGGAGATGTGGCGGATACGAATCACTTTGGGTCTGAGGCGCACGAGCTTGGCGGCGATGCCTCCGATCCAACTATCCCGCGAGCTGTTGACTTGAAGAATTGCCGGCTGCTCTGACACGAGCATACGCCTGAACGTCCGAATGGCGGACGGATATTGCGACCGCCTCATCGGGACTTGCCGGACCGGCAGCCCCTTCGCTAAGGCCATCGCACAGATGGGACTCCCCGGTTCAAGGATCAATTGGAGCTCATGCCCTCGCTTGATCAACCCCTCGGCATGGAGGAGGACCGCAAGCTCCTGTCCCCCCACGGCTGTGCTGGATTCAGCAATGAAGATTTTCATGGGTGTTCACGCACCGAATGGATTGCCAACTGGCTTCGCGCCGCGGCAAAGACCTGCTCAGGACTAATACGAGTGAGACATTCTAACTGAATGGGGTTCCGACAAGTCCGGTTGAAACAAGGCCGACAAGGAAGCTCGGTAGCCAGAACGCGATGGCCGGCCCCATAGGGACCGGTCCGCGTCGCACTTGTCGGCCCGAACAACGCCACGACCGGCGTGGCTACAGCGGCCGCAAGGTGCATCGGC
>DATIFR010000144.1:0-24478 GCA_035455145.1 Nitrospira sp. | reverse complement strand
CGGTCGTTGCCCGGTTGTTGCCAGGTGCCTTGCCAGAGGCGATCGGAAAACTTGGTCGTGACGAATCGGCCGCCATGTTGCGTGTAAGGGCCGTTGCCGGTTTTGTCCAATGTGGCCTTGTATCGTTTGTCGTCTTCAACTTCGAGGATCTCCCATTCGCCGCCCAAATCGGTCGAGGCAGAAGCGTTTCCCGTCGATGCCAGGGTCAGGGAGGGACTCTGAGGCTGCCGGTCGTTGAGGGAAATCGCTCCCCCCACGTTGCGAAACGATTCGTGCCATGAGAGTAATACCCACTGTCCGCCGCGACGTTCCAGTACTCCGGTTTCACGCAGAGGGAGAACGGCTCGGCGCGTGTCGCCCCCCTGGATCACGGTCCGTATGTAGTCGAGCTCCATGGCATACCAGGCCAGGTCGCCCTTGCTCCAGACCGTGAGTTCTTGAATGGGAATTTCAATTTTCGCCGCGTCGGAGAATTCTTGCAGCATGTCCTGTTCAAAAGCCGACCAACCCACATATTTCCGACCGCCGATGGTATAGCTGGTGATGTCTGTATCGTGTGCCATCAGTTTCGACATCGCATGGATGTCCTTCTCGACATTCGCACGCACCAGCGCCCGCACCGCGGCTTCCGCGCTGTTGTCGCTCGCGGCCATGCTGACACAGGCTGACATCGAGAGGGCCGTGGCTGTCATGAGACAGAGAAATAAGCGCATACTCGGCAGCATGGTAGGTCTCCCTCGGTCGATAAGACGGATGTCGTGCGAAGGCGCGCGCGGCTAGAGTCTCAAGCTACATGGCCGGAAGTGTCTTGTCAATGGCCGGACTTCCGGCCTTGGTTGTCGTCGTATAGGCGCACACGATGACGGTGACATTGTCTTCTCCCCCTCGACTCAGTGCCTGCTCGACCAGATCGTGACAGGCACGACGGGGATTGCCTCCCGCGTGCGACAGAATCGACGCAATGTCGGTATCGTCCAGCATCTTCGTTAAGCCGTCGCTGCACAGCATCAAGAGATCTTTGTTTGTAAGAGGCATCGAAGTAATTTCCGGCTTCTGGTCCAAACCCATGCCGAGCCCTTTGGCCAAGATGTGCCTGTCAGGATAGGCCCGCGCGGTCGCATCGTCGATCAATCCCCGCTGCAAAAGCATGGCGACCAACGTGTGATCGCGGGTGAGTTGCGTGAGCATACCTTCGTGAAAACGATAGGCCCGGCTGTCGCCCAGGTGCGCGATATGTGCCGTGGGTGCCGGGTCCGAGGTGATCGTCAGGGCGACGACGGTGGTGCCCATCCCTTTAAGCGAAGGTTCTTCGAGTACTTTGTTATGGATGGCCTCGTTTGCGGCGATGATGATATTCCCTAGTCGATCGGCTGCGGCATCCGCTGCCTCGCTCAGCGCCGGCAGCTGCTCTTTGGCCTGGCGGGTCGCCACGTCGACGGCAATGTGAGCCGCCAGGTCGCCTGCCGGATGTCCACCCATGCCGTCTGCCACAATCCAAAAGTTGCAGCTATTGATGGCGGCGAAGACGTCTTGATTGGATCGACGTACGTGCCCCGTTTCCGTCCGCCCAAACCCAAACCATCTGGCCGATGTTTTCATGGACGGCCCGTATCGATGATTCGCACGGGGGGATAGCCGGCACCGACTGACGGCGGACCGTATCGCGCGACCATCCGTTCGTAGAGCATTTCGGCCAAGGGCTCAAGGTTTTCGGTGTCGGCGGCGTTATACCGGAGAAGCAAATCCAATGCGGATTCATTGCCCCCCCGCCACTGCTGCCAGAGGCGTACAGCATCCCATCCGTCGAGACCGTCGAGGGCGGCGTCTCGATCAATCTGCAATTCGCGTTCGATGTACTTGAGTCCTCCCTGCAATCCCAGACGGCGCGCGGCGAAGCAGAGATCGAAATGAGGTTTCTTCAAATTCAACCGTGGGAAAGCCGTCTGTAAAAATGGAATGTCGAACCCGCTGCCGAAAAACGTAATCAGCAGATCGGTCTCCTCCAATTCCGCATGGAGGCGATCTTCCGTCAGATTTTCTCCCCGTACGAGACTGCTCATTCGACCGTTACGATATAATCCGATCACCGTGACCTGTCCGTCACGGGCGGACAGGCCCGTCGTCTCGATGTCCAAGTAAAGGGCGCGATGGCGGAATGTCTCGAATAGACGCCAATGATCGCGGCTCTTGAGGCACGTTCCGAAGTAGTCCGCCCGACCTGCCGCAAGCTGCGCCTGTGCGGTGGCAAGGATCTCATCATACCAAGTTTTTCTTGTACAGGAGACGCTGGGGATGGCCTGGTGGCCGAGAAAGGTATCCCAATCAGCGATCCCCTCCTGCCACAGGCGGCGTTCAGTGCCCGGGCCGATTCCTTTGAGCAGTACGAAGGTGGATGTGAGCATACGCAGGCGGGATTGTAGCCTTGATTTCACTGATTAAACAAGCTAGAGTCCGCGATGGATGCGGGTTTTCATGCACCGCATGTCCGAGGCAGCATGAGGAGTCGGATGATGGATTCGGGAAGGAAAATTCGCATTACAGTTGGGCCCGTGCAGGTTGAAGCGGAATTGAAAGGGACCAAAACAGCTCAGGAGGTCTATGCGGCGTTGCCGGTGGAGGCTCCGATCAATCTGTGGGGGGAAGAGTTCTATTTCAAGCTCGGCGGAGTGAAAGACCATCGAGAGACGGCGACCAATCAGGTGAAGGTCGGCGATGTGGCATTCTGGGGCGCCGGACAAGTGCTGGCAATTTTTTTCGGCCGCACGCCGATGAGCATGGGACCGGACCCGGTCCCGGCCGATCGTGTCAACGTCATCGGACGCATTGTCGGGGACGCCACCGTATTCCGGCGGGTGATGGAGGTGCCGACCATTCGTGTCGAACGGATCTAAGGGATGAGGCTTTCAAAGGAACGGGTCAGGCATCTGGCCGAGGCGTTGGCCACGAAGCTGGTTCAAGAGGGTCATGTCGCCCTGACGGGAGCGCACAAAGCCTTCGTGGAAGCCCTTGATCATGCCGTGACCGAAGAGCTCTCGATCGAGGATCGACTCAATGCGGAAGTTCGCCAAATGCTCAAGGCTCACGAGCAGGAAATTGAGCGCGGCAACGTCGACTACCAAAAGATGTTTACGATGCTCAAGAGCAAGCTGGCTCGGGAACGCGGCATCATCCTGTGAAGCAGTGAGGAGTGAATGGTAAAGAGTAAGGTGACAGGCAAGATGGACCCGGTTGTCATTCCTTGCGCCTGACACTCCCCCTCCTACGAAGTTCTGTATGCTGAACGAAGAGAAAGCCAGTCATCTGTCGCACGTGATTCTCCAAGCGGTGAAGAAGAATCCCTTGGTCACGGTCAAGGGGGATGACGGCCGCATCCTCAAAGATATTAAGCGAGTACTCGCCGCTGAATTAGCGCAGGAGGAAGAGATTGATCGGAAGGTCCGAGCGAAATTAGGCTCTTATTCACGAGGCATCGTCGAAGGAAGCCCGGAGTGGGATGTGCTGTATCGCAAGACGTTTGAAGAAGAGACGCGTAAGCATGTAAAGGGATGATGAAGCCCATGGTACAGGAGGGGAGGATGAAATATCTGTGTTTATTCGGCGCCTTTTTGTTGTTGGTCGGAGGAGCGGGTTGCGCCAAGAATAAGGTGAAACCCCTCGTGCCTCTCGCACTGGAGTCCGGTGCGAAACCGCAAGCGCTTACCCTGACCGAGCAGGGCACCCAGGCCTATCAGGGGAAACAGTTCGAGGACGCGAAGAACTACTTTGCTCAGGCTGTGGCGGCCGCTCCTGAGTCGGGGCAAGCCCATTACAATTATGCATTGGCGTTGAATGCGCTGGGCGACACCGAACAGGCGCGGCAGCATTTTATCGAAGCGGCGAATCTTGCTCCCGGCGACAAAGTCATCTGGGACTCGCCGGCGCTTCGTCAATACGGGAATCCCCAATCGCCAAAGGTGGTGAAGGAGCATCCCTACGGGACCACCAGGCCAACAATGGGTGGCGGTCCGCGATAAATTTTCTGAGAGAGGATCGAGACATGGCCAAGGACCTTGCGGTGGGAGACAAAGCGCCTGACATATCCCTGCCGGATCAGCACGGCAAGACCGTGACGTTGAAGAGCTTCAAGGGCAAGCAAATCGTGCTGTATTTCTATCCAAAGGACGACACACCCGGCTGTACCAAAGAGTCCTGCGATTTTCGCGATGTGGAATCCCAGATCGTTCGGGCCGGCGGCACGATTGTGGGAGTAAGCCTGGATGGAAAGGAATCCCATCAGAAATTTATCAAGAAGTTCGGGTTGCCCTTTCCGCTGCTCAGCGATGAAGATGCCTCAATCTCCAAGGTCTACGGAGTCTACAAAGAAAAGAATATGTATGGGAAAAAGTATTGGGGCATCGAGCGCAGCACCTTCGTCATCGATCCGGACGGCAAGTTGAAAGCGGTCTTTCGGAAAGTGAAAGTCGACGGGCATGTCGACGAGGTCTTGACCGCGCTGCGGGCCTAGTTCGTGGTCTTGCAATGCCACTGCAAACGCCCTCCTCTCTGAATCGGGCGCGCGGTATATGACATACCTCTCCCGCAGAGCCTTGTTCCTCTCGTTCGTGATCGTCATTCTCAGTGCATGCGCAGCCGCTGCAACGGATAAGGCTGCAGCTACGCTCTTGGTCAAGGACGGTCTCACGTCACCCAATCAACCTGTAACTGTAGATGCGAAGCTGGTTGCTAATGGTCTACTCACCAATTCGGCGCTCGGCGGAGAACCGCTCCAGTTACTTGTCGATGGCAAGGTGGTCGCGATGGCGATGACAGGCGGAGATGGCAAGGCGTCCTTGTCGTACATGCCGAAGGCGCAGGGGGTGATGCCGCTTCAGATCCGACTCGGCAACAGTCCACGAGTGGCACCGACCGAAGGTCAGGGCCATCTTGCCGTCTGGGAACGGCGCAACCCAATTCTTGTCGTGGAGATGGCCGCGTTGATGCAGGAGCCGGTTCCACTCCCAGCTGTGGGTCTCAAGATCGAATCGGAACGGAAGCCTTTGCCTGATGCGGCGGAGGAACTTGGCAAGCTGACACAATTTTATTACCGCGTGATCTATGCACTCCCATCGCTGACTGGAGTAGACAGTTTTCGGGCGACGGTGGAGGCGAGGGAGTGGCTGAAGACGCACAAGTTTCCGCTCGGCTATGTGTTGGTATTGCCGCCGGGTGAGGGGGCGCTCGGCAACAAGATCGATGAACTTCGCGCGGCCGGGTGGACGACACTCAAAGTCGGGATCGGGCGCACCAAGCCGTTTGCCGAGGCCTTTCTCCAGCGTCGGCTCGATGCTGTGATAGTGCCGGAGCCGGCCAAAGCGGAAACTCCGCGGAAGGCAAAGGTGGCGAAAGATTGGAAAGAGGTGCGTAAGAAGTTGTAGCGAGTGACCAGTGGCCCTTCTTGCTTTTGCAACGCGGCACGCAAAGTGGGTCATATTTTCGCATAAAGGGCGGTGCGCGTTCCGCGGGCAGGAGGACGATCAAGCTGCCCTCATGTGCTCTCCTTCCTTTTGGTCTCAGCTTTCCTCTATTATAAGGTCATCAAATCCTCCTCATTGAGGCTGCGCGCTCATGAAAGCCAAGACGAGTTTTTCCTGCCAAGCTTGCGGGCATCAGACGCCCCGATGGCTCGGACGCTGCCCAGACTGCGGTGGCTGGAATACGATGAAAGAGGAGCGGCAGACTGCGACGGGCAAAGGCCGTCCTATCGCGATGAAAACGGCCCAGGCCAAGGCCACGCCGATCGCCGAGATTGAGGTGGTCGGCGAAGATCGTCGGCTGACCAGAATCAGCGAGTTCGATCGAGTATTAGGCGGTGGAGTGATTCCCGGAGCTGTCATTCTGATCGGTGGCGATCCCGGCATCGGCAAGACCACGCTGCTGTTGCAGGCGCTGCCGCGATTGGCCTCCAAAGAAGAGCCGGTGCTCTATGTGTCGGGGGAAGAGTCGCCCCGTCAGATCAAGATGCGCGGGCAACGCCTGGGTGTGGAACATCCGAATCTGCTCATCCTGGCCGAAACCTCACTGGAACAAATTCTAAAAGCGGTTCAGGAGATCCAGCCGGCGGCGCTCGTCGTCGACTCGATTCAAACCGTCTATACGGAACAGATCACGTCCGCGCCCGGCAGCATCAGCCAGGTGCAGGAAGTCGCCGGACAGCTCATGTGGTTTGCCAAGCGAGCCGGCGTGCCGGTCTTCATCATCGGTCACGTCACGAAGGAAGGGGCCATTGCCGGGCCACGGTTGCTGGAGCATATCGTCGATACAGTATTGTATTTCGAAGGCGACAAGGGCCACAGTTATCGGATTCTCAGGGCCGTGAAAAACCGATTCGGCTCCACCAACGAAATCGGCGTGTTCGAGATGAAGGACGCCGGCCTGGAGGAGGTGGCGAATCCTTCCGAGCTCTTCCTCGCGGAACGGCCTCAGCGGAGCACTGGCTCCGTGGTGGTCTCGAGTCTAGAAGGGACCCGACCGATTCTTGTGGAGTTGCAGGCGCTGGTCTCGTCGACCAGTTATGCCATGCCGAAGCGGATGGCGAACGGTGTCGAGTTGAATCGTGTCTCACTCCTGTTGGCAGTCATGGAAAAGAGGCTGGGGATGCATCTGTCCGGCCAGGACGTCTATGTCAATGTGGTTGGGGGCATGCACATCGACGAGCCGGCGATCGATCTTGGCATTGTGGCCGCTGTCACCTCCAGTTTGCGTGAAGTGCCGATCGAACCAGCCCTGCTGGTGTTGGGTGAGGTTGGGCTCGGGGGCGAGGTTCGCGCGATCAGCCAGGCCGAGTTGCGGATTCGCGAAGCGGCTAAGATGGGTTTCAAGCGCTGTCTCCTGCCTGATCGGAATCTCGCCAAAGTCGATCCCATCGATGGCATGGAGCTGATCGGCATTGCCGAAGTCGGGGAGGCGCTCGATGTGGTTCTCGCATAGATTCGCAATGCGCGTCATACATCACGCGGTCTCCGTCGCTATCGTGTGTGTCTTTGTGACAGGTTGCGCAACGACTCCTCCGCGTGAAGAGAAGGCGCTCAAACAGGCAACCGCGCAAGAACTGACCGACCTGCTACGCCAGCGCGAGGCGGCCGTTCAAACCATGAAGGGACTGTTCAGCGCAAAAGTGCGAGGTGGAATCATTCCGATCGCCACGCGTGTCGAAGGGGCGGTCTATTATCGCCGCCCGAATGCGATGCGTATGCGTGGATTTACCGCAGTTGGCAGCGAGCTCTTTGAGTTTCTCCAGGCCGACGATCAGTTCACGCTGCGATTACCCACAATGGGTCGTGTCCTGTCCGGCAGCCACGCCGACATGAGCGACATGGGCAAGCTGGCAAGACCCTTTCAGTTGAGCGTGTGGGCCATGGGCGGCGTGCTGGGGACCGGCACGGTCGCGGAGAACGAAACGGCGACAGTCACAGAAGACGGAGAGCGCTATCGGCTCGACGTATCCGGTCCCTCACGGAACGGAACGCAGGCCATTCATCGGCGACTCTGGTTCGATCGGCAGACGTTCCTGGTGGTGAAGGAGGATCGGTTGACGGAGGCCGGCGATGTCGACGCGACGATTCAGTATGAAGATTTTCGCGCAGTTGGTGAGCCGACAGGTGAATCTATGCAGGCGAATGGGCGACTTTTGCGCCCGTTTAAGATCTCATTGGAAGACGGGCGGGGTCAGGGCAGCGTCCAGGTCACTTTCCACGAATTGATTCCCAACGCGATGATCAAGCCCAGTGAGCTTGGTCAAAGCTGAGGGATACTGCGTGAGGGCCCGATGAAAATCCTGGCAGTCGAAACGGCTACGGCTTGGCAAAGTGTCGCGATTCTTGACGGTGACCGGGTGTTGGCGCGTTACGATCAGGATGCTGCCGGCTCACATGCCAAGCTGCTCTTGCCTGCCATCGATCGCTTGTTCAAATCAACAGGGCTCTCTCCGGCCAGACTTGAGGGTCTTGCCGTCTCGATCGGCCCCGGTTCCTTTACGGGACTGCGTGTCGGTTTAGCCACGATGCTGGGATTTCGAACAATCACCCAATTGCCTCTGGCCGTCGTGCCGACCTTGGAAGGAATGGCCTGGAATCTCAGAGGGACATCGCTGCCGCTCTGTCCCGTTCTGAACAGCCGCCGCGGGGAACTCTATTGGGCGCTCTTCCAATGGGTGGGCCAGGATCGCATCGAACGCATCGTTCTGGAGCAGGTCGGCCCGCCTGCCGCCTTAGGGAAACAACTCAGCGGCCAGGTCGTACTGTACGGCGAAGGGTGGATAACCGAACAGGCTGCCATTCGTGCCGCGATGACGCATCCTGTGACCATGACGGAGACAACAGTGCTGGAGATGAAACCCTCCGCAGTCTCCATCGGCTTGGCTGGCATCGCGCGACTTCAACGAGGAGAGCGGGCGGGAATCGGCGTGAGTCCACTCTATGTTCAACGGCCTGAAGCGGAACTGAGATACGAGCAGTCCGGAGGGATCTCTCCGGTGGCGCGCCGGCAGGAAAAGGTGGCGCGAAAGCTGAAGAATCGCTTGGCTTTGGCGGGGGCGCGTATGAGGCGCAAGGGATGACCTATCCTGCCTGGATCGTGGAGCCGGCGACCGCCGAATCCCTTAGCGATATTCTCAAGATAGAAGAAGCTTGCTTCTCGGCCCCCTGGACGCGCAGAATGTTAGACGCGGAGCTCAGCGGCAACCCTTTCGCGCATTTTGTGTTGGCAAGGCGGCAGGGTGGAGCTGAGCCCGAGACAGAGTCGATTGTCGGGTATCTCTGTTATTGGATCGTCTTTGAGGAAGTCCGGCTGATGAACCTGGCGGTCATCGAGTCGATGCGGCATCGGGGTATTGCCAGATCCCTGGTTTCGACCGCCCTACAATCAGGACTCTCCCAATCCGCACACCGTGCCGTGCTGGAAGTCCGTGCGTCCAATATCGCTGCGCAATGCCTGTATCGAGGTTTCGGATTTCGCCAGGTTGCAGTCCGGTCCACGTACTATAACAATCCCGTAGAAGACGCCGTGTTGATGGAACTGGATCCGATCGTGATTGGGTCGGAAGCCGGTCATTCTGTGCTCCATGACGACGGAGGTCATAGCAAGCCACTGCATTAACTACTCAACCGGGAGGTGCGACATGCTGACGGACAATGTGATCGCGGAGCGGCTGCGCCAATCCAGCACAGAGTTCCGTGAACTGGAGGAGTCTCACCATCGTCTCGACATGGAATTGAATGAGTTGCAGAAACGCCACGTCCTGACTCCGGCGGAGGAATTAACCAAGAAACAGCTGCAGAAAGAAAAACTGGCGAAAAAGGATAAAATGGCCGAGCTGATTCGGGTTCACCGGGACCACGGGTTGCAGCCCGCCGCACACTGAGGAGGGTTGCTGTGGGTTCGATAGCCGGCAGCGACAGGAACTGCGCCCATGCCGCCGATTCAAAATCCCCTGGCCGCACATATCCAGACGATCAAGAAGCGTCTGATCATCATCGGGGCCACCATCCTGGTGTCCTTAATGGTGGCCTTTACATTTTCGGCGGAGATGGTCGCGTGGCTGAACCGCCCCTTTCCCAATGCCCTCGTGTTCTACGGGCCGACGGAAGCCTTGTTCGCCTCGATCAAAGTCTCATTTCTCGCGGCGGTGCTGGCCAGTCTGCCCGTTGTGTTCTATCAATTTTGGAAATTCGTAGAGCCGGCGCTGCTCCCCAAAGAGCAGCGCTGGGGCATTCCTATCTTTCTACTGGCGGGCGGCCTCTTTGCGCTGGGACTCGTCTTTTGTAACCTCGTCATTCTTCCGCTTGTCATCGATTTCTTCGTCAGCTTCGGCTTGGACCGGGACATTACCCCACAGCTGAGCGTCGGCACATACATCGATTTCAACGTCAAGTTTCTGCTGGTGTTCGGCTGCGCCTTCGAATTGCCGCTGGTGCTGACGATTCTGGCGCGCGTCGGCGTGGTGTCGGCGCAGGTACTGGCGAAATATCGCAAGCACGCCATTCTCAGCGCCTTGATTATCTCCGCCATTGTCACGCCGGATGCCACGCTGTTCACCATGATGCTCATGGCCGTGCCGTTGATGGTGCTCTATGAGATCGGGATTCTCGGCGCACGGCTCTTCGGTCGCAACACCCCCACGAACGTCACCCTCCCGCTCGATCCCGATTTGCCGATGGGGACAGCGGGCCATCGAGTCCGGTAAAATAATCATTATGAGCTTCCGGTTACTGACTCTCGCGCTGCTGCTGTCGATTAGTACGTCGGCGGATTCCCTGTGGGCCCAGCAAAGTGGAACGACGCCAGGCCCTTTCGATCAACAGGCTGCGAGTATTCAAGCGTTGACCATCGTCGGCCAAGACGTGGTGTATGCCGGCTCGTTCGGGCTGGGCATGTTTCGCAGCGACGATCGCGGCGCCACCTGGACGAAATCCGGCGAGGGAGTTACCGACCCCTTCATTCTGTCGCTGGTGACGGGCAAAGACGGATCGGTCTATGTCGGCACCTTCCGGGGCGGCGTTTTCCGGAGCAAGGATCAAGGGAAGAGCTGGCAGGTGTTGAACGGGGGGCTGAAGCGAAAAGAAATCAAAACGCTGCTGGCCGTTGGGGACGTCATTTACGCCGGCACCGCGGACGGCGCCTATCGGCTGAATACCGCAGACGATCGCTGGTCGGTCGTGACGACCGGGCTTGACGAAGTCCTGGTGCATGCACTGGCCCAGGGAGCCGACGGCACCCTCTACGCGGGCACATCCGGGAAGGGGGTCTTGCGATTCAAAGCGAATACGACCGGCTGGGTCCGTATGCAGCATGGCTTGAAGGATCACGAAGGGATGATCGAGAACTTTATCCGGGTCTTGACCATCGATCCGGAGGGCGGGATCTACGCCGGCACGTTTGACGGCGGCGTATTTCGGAGCACCGATGGCGGGCAAACCTGGCGGCCCATCAGCCGGGCCCTCCCGAACGATTCCATTCGCGGAATTGTGTTCAACAGCCGGGGTCTCTTCGTGGCCACTGGCCACGGGATCTTCAAAACCACCGACAAGGGGCGGCAGTGGGTGCCGCTGAACAACGGCTTGACCAGTATGGCCGTGCAGGTGCTAATTGAATCCGGGACCGGATCGCTCTATGCCGGCACCAATGCCGGGGCATTCCGCAGCGACGACGACGGCAAGAGCTGGACGGCGATTAACCAAGGGCTGGAGGGCGGCGTGGCGCCGCCGCCCTTCCTGTTTCGATAATCCAAGAAAGGAATGAGGGTATGTCTGAACCGACTGGAGAGACCAGAGCCACCATTTCAGTGAGTAGCAAGGGACAGGCGATCGGCGACATCGTGTTGAAATTCTTTCATGATGTCGCACCGGGCCATGTAAAAAACTTTACCAAGCTGGCCAAAGAAGGGTTCTACAACGGCACCACATTTCATCGCGTGATTCCGGGCTTCATGATTCAGGGCGGAGACCCCAATAGCAAGAGCGCCGACCGGGCGTCCCACGGCATGGGCGGTCCCGGCTACAGGGTCAAAGCGGAGTTCAACAGCAAGCCGCACAAGCGGGGCGTCTTATCGATGGCGCGTGCAAACGATCCGGACAGCGCCGGGTCTCAATTCTTTATTTGCGTGGCCGACGCGAACTTCCTGGATTGGCAATACACCGCCTTCGGGGAAGTGGTCAGTGGGATGGACGTGGCCGATAAGGTCGTCAATATGAAGCGCGATGGACGCGACAATCCCCTCGAACGCGTAGAGGTGACGGTCACGGTAACTGACTGAAGTGCTGAGAGTTGAGTGATGAGTGCTGAGCCGAGAATAGGACGAATCGGACGACGGCTTCGGAGGCTCGTGTTGTACTCAGCACTCTGTACTCAGATCTCAGCATTGTTGTTTCTGTTCGGCTGTGCCATTCCCCAAGTCCCGTTTCGAACGATCTACGAAGATCCCGTCAACTACGTGCGATTGGAAGTGGATGATACGGTTCTACCGGAGTGGCCTCCCGGCCACCATTCCCATCCGAGAGTCTTTACCGTCGACCAGGTTACCCGCGTCCTCAAGGGGATGACGGTGCAGGACCATCGCATCTGGCTTCAGAAATGGATTCAGGGAGAGGCGCCGTTCGTGCCGGCCTTCAGAGATGAAGAGGTTGCACTGTTGGCGCCCTACATAACTGAAGCCTTTGCAGCCGCGAGACATGACGAACGAGTCACGTTCTACCTCAGCCAGCCCCAGACCTCGGTCAAGCGAGTGTTCACCTCCGGCGGGATGTATTTCCGGGGCAACGAACTGCACCTCATTCTGGGCAATTGGCAGATCGTCTACGGCATTCCGACGTACGGCATGATTTATGACCGGCGTTATCCGATGCGTCCCACCGCGGCAAAAGGGTTTGATCTCTTTTTCCAGCCGGCTGAAGCAATAGTAAAGCAGCGCAGTAGTCTGTGGGATACGATCCTTGCCAACGACACCGACGAGTTAGTCATCGACACGGGGTTGATTGGCCCATCCGGCGTTGCCTCAGCTCTTGTCCCGTAACCGCCCTCCCCACTCGGTCGTCTGGTCATGATGCAAGAAGACATAAGGCCTTCAGTCAGTCACTCAACCGTTTCGGCTATGCTGCGGCATCGTTCCGTTGTCCTCGGTGGAGCACTGTGGCTCTGTCTGGCTGGTGGAACGTGTAAGCCGGCAACACGTCAACGGCCATGCCTTTGTCGCCGACCCCGGTGACGGCTTCTGAGGCGAAACAGGCCGAAACCCTCTTGCGTGCGATCGAGGAGTCTCGCACCGCGCTGGCAGGGAATCCCGACAACGCGGAACTACGGCTTCGACTCGCGCTTGCGCTCGAGTCCCATGGAGACATCGACGACGCAATCAAGGGATATCGGGCGGTGATCGTGCGAGATCCTTCGTATGTGTACGCTTACAACAACCTGGGCGTCCTGTACGCTAGAAAGGGCCTCTACGAGGAAGCGATCGGCAAGTTCGGCGATGCACTGTTTCGAGATTCGCAGCACGAATCCGCGCGCTTCAATTCCGGTCTGATCTTTCGGAAGACCGGCGAACTCGATCCGGCCGCCCGCCAGTTCCAACTGTTGCTCAAGGCCAATCCCAAACACGCAGAACCCCACGCCAGACTGGGACAGATCCTGGATGACCAAGGGTTGTCGAACAGGCCATCGGACATTACCGGGAAACCATTGCCCTCAAGTCGCAGTTCGGCCCCGGCCACCGTTCTCTCGCCAAAGCCCTTATGAAGAAGGGAGATGTGAAGGGTGCCGTCGTGGAATATTGTTCGGCAGTAGACCTGATGCCACAGGACTCCCTGTTGCGAAACGAATTCGCGCAGGCGCTCGAAGCAAACGGAGCTCAGGCCGAAGCAGTGGGAGAACGTCGCCGCTTCCTCGAACTCCATCCGAATCAGGCCGATCAGCGCGCGCTCCGCCAGGGGGCGGGAGCCAAGCTCCGTGCCCTGGGTGCCAAGCCGTAGCCACCGCCCAGCATGTACATGATGCTAACGACAGGCCTTCTATCGAATCGTCGGGTCGATCTGTAGTTGCGCGCTCCCGCCTGACGTATAGGCCAGCGTCACGGCCCTGGTCTTCTGCACGAGTCGTTGCCGTTCAACCTCTTCAAATTGTCCCGTTGTACGTTCACGTCCTGCTCGTGAGCCCGCTCGCCCTATTGCAGCGGCTCCACGAGATTTTCAGTGAAGGCGAAGGCGCGGATCTGCTGGCTGGCGAGCATACTGGGTCTGCAGGCTCTAAGGGTGCCTTTATGAAAGTCGGCTCACTAGCCGGCCAGTTCGAGTTCACCTCCGTTCCGCCTCTTGATTGTTTGCGTGAAGGGGAGCAGTATTTTGTTCAGCAAGAAGATCCACCAGGTAGGGGAGCCGGTCGCTAAATCATCGCCTGGGCTTAGCCGAAGGAGGGCATGATGAAGACTTCCATTAGATCCATCGGAAGCACCGGTCTGATCCTGGCCGTTCTTGGTCTCGTAGCCTCTCCCTCAGTTGGTCTGGCATTGACGCAAATCCTTCCGGAAGCGGTCATCGAGGCGGACCAGCAAAGTCTCGCGGAACTCATCGGCACCTTTGATCGTGCGCAGGAGGCGATTCGCGCGCGCGACATCGACGCCTTGATGGGGCTGTACGCGCAAAACTATCAGTATCACGGTTTGAAGAGAGGAGACATTCGCAAGATCTGGGCGGATCTGTTCGCGCGATACGACTTGATTGCCAACATGCATACATTCTCCGCGATCAAGGTTGTGACCGTCGGCAAGCAGACCACCGCTGAAATCACCTGTACCGGTGCGGTATGGGCCAACTCGAAAGAAACGAAGCAACGTATCCCGATCGATAGCTGGCAGCGAGAAGTGCACAGGCTGGTGAAGGGAAAGGATGGCTGGCGCATCGTCGGCAATCTGGGCGGCGATCAGACGATCAAACAGTTTGGCACCGCGCCGCATCCATTGTTCTGAATGCACTTCAAGAGAAGAACTGCAGACACACACTCATGCTGACCGTTCAGTCACGCCGGCCGCCACCGAATCTTCAGTTCGCCTGTCTTACAGATTGATCTGTCGAAATCTGGTCGAGGCGAGTGTCTGTGTTGCGAGATCCCACTCGATGAGGAACAGCGCGGCTTGGTCCGCCTGTAAGGACAGCAGTTTCCGTCCTTCTTTGGCGACCACGCTCTCGGCTTTAGTGAAGTTCAGCGTGCGGTCCGGGCCGGTTCTGTTACAGACGAGTAGAGCCAATCCCGTGTCTTTTGTGCATCGTTCCCACTCGCCGTTAGGGCCGTGCAGGCCTGGGGCCCAGGCGGCTGATGAGACGAGCACGCGCGCGCCTTGGGCCTTGAGCTGCTGGGCGATGGAGGGTGAAAAAGCGTCCGCGCAAATCAACAATCCGACTGGGCCGACAGGGGCAACCACGATGGGCCTGGCCTGATCGCCCGCGCTGGACCAGGATTCGGATCCGACTTTCAGCGTGTTGATCTTGCGGTGAGAGGCGATGAGTTGTCCATCTGGCGTAATGACCAGCAGTGAGTTGTACAGTCTGCCGGTGTTGTGATCCCGCTCGGGGTGCGACAGGAAGAGTGTCACGCGCAGCCGCGCGATCTGCCGGCAGAGGCCTGCTACCCAGGGATCGGGCTGCGGTTGGATCCAGTTGGTTCCGATCGTATCGGCGAAGGTGTAGCCACAGACGGCGAGTTCCGGAGTGAGAATCCATTTGGCGCCCTGTCGCGCGGCGCGGATGACCCCTGCCTCGATCGCGCGGCGATTCGCGGCGAGATCACCGGGCGCGGGGGCAAGGTGCAAAAAGGCTATGCGGAATGTCGGTCGGATCATGTCGTGTGCTGCATCTCCGGCGCTTCTTACGACGGTGTGGTTGGCTGCACGATCCGGAACCTGACTTCATCCACCTGGGTATCTGCGGATGTCCGTTCTCCGGCGAAGAGACCGCAGCGATAGAGGCCCGGCGTCCAACCGGTTTGCGGTGGGGTAAGCATAAAGTAGCCGGACTGATCGTTCATGGACGTCATCGCGCGATCCTGGGCGACGGGGCGTTGCTCTCCCGCGCTTTCGGCTGTTTCCACTACACAGAGCGCCGTGAGGGGCACCGCATCATACGACGACGACACCAGTCCGAACACCAGGTAAATTTCCGGCTGCGTCGTGAGAAAGGTGTCCCCCGGATTCAAGGGAATAAATTCGTGGGCGCCGGTTGGAAAATCATCCCTCATGACCTTGGCTGCCGGAATGACGAATCGAAACCAGCTGAAATCGGCGTCTCTGCCCATGAGCGATGTCCGCGTGTCCAGGGCTTTCTGAGGTTGCAATTGCTCCAGGGCTTTCTTGTACAGCTCTTCCTCCGACAGGAGGAGGGAATCAGGAGCATCAGCGGTTGGACCGTTGGCCTCGGCGGCTGTCTCGGCTTGAAGTTTCGCCAATTCGGGAACGTGGGGGCGCACCTTGTCCAGCCACCGCGCAAGTTTCTTTTTATCCAGCACGCGGGTGTCGGGCGGGAGTTCCACATTCTTATTGGCGGCTTCAAATTCGACGGCTGCGTCATAGAGGATTTGGAAGTGGACGAAGGCGTCTTCCCAGCGTTCCAATTCAACCAGGCATTGGCCCATCCGAAACGTCGTATCGGCGTAGTCTTCGTCGCTGGGGTCGAGGTCGGACATCTTGCCAAAGACCTCCAGCGCGTCCTTGCATCGGCCCAGTTGCATGAGCGTCAGCCCCAATTGATGGGTGGCGATGGGATCTTTGGGGTTCAGGACCAGCAGCCTGCGATAGATCGGTTCGGCTTCTCGATAGTGGCCGGTGGAAAACAGTTTCCAGGCTTCCGCCCGAATGGCGGCCCATTCTTTCCGCTGTCCGGGCGTCATGTCGCGAGTCAGCACGGGATCGAAGCGCCGACCTCGATCGATGGAAGTTCCATGAATTTGGGAGAGGAGATTGTTCGCGGGAAGCTCCAGCGGTGAGCCGGGAGGAATGTGTTGCAGCACGTAAAGTACGTCGGTCTCTGCGGTTTGATAATCCAAGACATCAAAGCGCGCTCGGGCCAGCGCCAAGCGCCAGCCGAGCAAGTCGGGAACCAGTTCGACGGCCCTTTGATATGATTCGAGCGATTCTTCAAGACGGTCGAGTTTGCGAAGTTCTTGAGCCAGCCGAAAGTGAATCAAGGGGTTGCGGGCATCGACCTGGGCCATGCGCTTTAATTCATCGACGGATTCTTCTCCCTGCCCGGACCGACTCAAGACGCTCCATTTCGCCCAGTGGACATCCAGTGCGGTCGGCTGATTGGCGAGGACGGTGTCATACGCACGAACCGCTTCCTGGGCACCTCGAGATGTGGCGAGAATATCGCCGCGTAATTTGTACAGCGTGAGAGCTTGAGGGTGGTCTTGAATCCCTTGGTCAAGGAGATCGAGCGCGCCGTTTGCCGCACCATTCTCCCAGGCAGCTCTTGCACGTTCGGCTATTTTCTGTTCCGAAAGAACCGGTGGATTATCCTCCGCGAATGCGACGGGTCCAATCGTGAACATTCCAGCGAGGAGCAGCGCGATGGCGTGAGCACGTGGCTGGACAGCAGTGTCTTGCATGTGAAATGGCAACAGTTTCTTCATGAGCAGGAGAGCCCACATTGATTGAGTTCACTATACCAAGAAGCCATGTGATGGTGAAGTGAACCGCCACGTCCCGGCCTGCGATTCTTTCAGCGTCCTGGTCTTTGAGAGACACATCGAGAGAGGAGGATTCACGACAAGAAGGAAAAGCGACAGTCTTCTCTTCGGGTAGTCACAAAGGTGCCAGCCATCATTTGGCTCGAACAGACGCCTGAGCCTTGCCGGCCGTCGTTGGTGTCGCCTGCGTCTCTCATGATCGTAGGGACGAGTACAGAGGGTCAATCGACGTTGATGATTACCTCATCTGCTCCGCGCGCGAGGCATATTCTTCAGAGAGGTCGTGCGGTGAAGAAAGTGAGCGCGAGGATCTCGCTCTTTCCAATCGGTTGTAACGAACGGCAATCCATCAGTCGGCCGGTCCCCGGACTATAGGTTCCGAACAGGCATAAGAGACAAGGGCTCTTCCTCTGTGAAGATCAAAGATCGATGAGGGATTTGTGAGGCTGTTCGAGTCGCCCTCTTCAAAGGCAGGATTCTGTCACCGGGCTACTCGGAGCGTATTCCTCGCGTCCCCGGGCGGAATACGCAGAGGCCTGCACGTCACGAGTGAGGCACTCGCGCCCGAATGTGATCAGATGGTGCGCGACCATCGCGATCTGGAATACTGACTCGACGTTACCCTCGCGCAGTTCCCGCCAGGTCATCATCCAGAATTCTCTCCGGTAATCGCTACAGATCCCGACCCGCCAGGCGGTGCGCGAGAACACCTCGATTGCGCGCCGGACGTTGGCCCATGTGAGTTGGTCCAGAGGGCGCACCGGCCGCTTGCGGTGCGGGTACGTCTTCTTCGCCTGCGTGGCGTAGCGCGCGTAGATCTTGCGGGGCTCATATGTCTCGCGGATCACCCGCTTCCAGTTCGCGACCACAGTTTCGTAGGGCTGTAGGTACTCGATGTTCGAGTCGCGTCCCTCGCCCGAGTTCAGGCGGGTCGCCTTCTGGAGACGCTTGTAGAGCGGTGTGTGTGGCAGGGCGACGAGCAGGTTTGGCGTGACGATCGGGATCTGAGCGGCCTCAATGAATTCCAGGATCGCATCCGGCGTCTCCGGAGTGTCGGTGTCCAACCCGAGGATGATCCCGGCGGCGACCTCAATCCCGTAACTGTTAATCGTGTCGACGGATTGAAGGATCGGTGTGCGGAGGTTCTGCCTCTTGCTCATGGCCCGCAGGGCGTCCGGCTCCACCGTCTCGATCCCGCAGAAGACATTTGTCATAAACGCCTCTCGCATAAGCTTCAGAATTTCCGGGTGCTCGGCGACGTTGAGCGTGAGCTCGCAGGAGAGGCGAATCGTGTAATCGCGACGCCGCTGCCACTCGACGAGGTGCGGCAGGAGGTCCAACGCGGCCTTGGGATTCGCGATGAAGTTGTCATCCACGAAGTAGATCGACGGCGTCCCGCCGTCGGCGAGTTCATCGAGTTCGGCCAGGATCTGCTGGGGGCTTTTGAGCCTCGGGTTTCTTCCGTAGAGCGCGGGGATGTCGCAGAACTCACAGGTGAAGGGGCAGCCGCTGGAATACTGGACGCACCCGAGGAGATACTGGCGGACGTCGATCAGCCGATAGGCGGGCGTCGGAAACTGGGTCATCGGAAGGCGGTCGACTGTGCGGTATACAATCTGCCGCTCGGGTCGTGCCGCCGTCTTGTCGAGCCTGCGGAACAGATCGAGTGTGCCGTCGCCCACCTCGCCGCAGTGGAGGAGGTCGATCTCAGTATAATCTTCGGGTGCCGCGGAAACCGAGGGCCCGCCGAGCGCGATCACTTTGCCTGCTCGGTGCGCGCGGCGTCCAAGGTCGAGAATCTGCCTGCGCTGGATATGCATGCCTGACACGAGAACAGCGTCAGCCCAGGCGAACTCGCTCTCCGCCACGGGGCGGATGTTCTCGTCGACGAAGCGAACCTCCCATTCCTGTGGGACTAGAGCCGCGATGAGGAGGATCCCTTGTGGCGGCATGAAGGCCTTGACGGGTCCCATTAGAGGAAAGGCGTGATCGAAGGTCCCGAAGGCCTTCGTGTAGGCGGGAAAGACGCACAGGATGCGCCGGACATTCGTCGGGCGGAATGTTCGGATGCTTACCGTCGGAGCGAGAAGCGCCGAAGAAGCCGACATACACACCTCTCTTTTCATCAATGGCGGAGCCGGACAATTTGCGGGCAATCCGCTCCGGTACCGTTAGCGGTAGTTGTCATTTAATGCGGGGAACCTTCATGTGTTACTCTTTGGCATTATCCAGCGCTTTAATTCAGGCTACCACCGATCATCCTGTTGCGCAGTTCCCTTTTGCTCAGTTCCTTCATATAGTGCGAGGGGATTGTCACGTTGATGCGAGCGACGAAGAAGCTACCGGAGCTGCAGAAGTCCTGCGGAAGATGGCTCCAATAAGTCCACGCGACCGAGGCCATATCTCACCTTCGATCTGTCGTGACCCGCTCTCACGTTTGTACCATAGGAGAAAAACTCTCAGAAATCATTTCGTGATACACAGCGAACCGCCTCCCGCACACCCCGGGATGTGGCGGCATATCGCCGCGCAATTTGTACAACATGAGGGTTTGAGGATGGTCTTGAATCCCTTGGTCGAGGAGGTCGAGCGCACGGTTTGTGGCACAGGTGCCCCGCACCCATTCGTCTGTGCCATGGCATCATTCATTGCTTCATGGGAAGCTAATGCCGGCTTCAATGCCATGGGCACGCCAAGGAGCACGGAAATTCCGCGAATGTATTGCCGGACAGCAGTGTGACTGAGGTTGGTGTTGGGAGATGTACCAAAACGGAGACGAATCGACGCTGGTCGACGCTAACTGTACCAGGAAGCCTATTCGTCATGAAATCCACTGCCTCTGCCTTGCAGTCGCGCCGTTGTCATTGCTGTGAGTGGTAGGAGACAAAGACAGTTAAGACGAACCGGCATGGTGCGAGTCCTCCGTCATTGAAGTCTCGGTTGCTTCACGAGAGGCGCGGCGAGAGCAGAAGGATTCGAAGCATGGGAAAAGGCGTGCGGCTGATCATAGGGATCAGATGGCCGCCGACTCAGTCTCCCAGCCACCTACCGTGGGCGAAACTTTCGATGTCATGCCGTTATGCAATAGGAAGCATCGCTTGACCTTGTATTGCGGTTTGGTACTCTTGCAAGGGAAGCCGCACGAATGTACGCAGCGTGTCGTAACGCATTCGCCGATAGTTGAGAATCATGCTTTTGCGCGGTAGTAGTAGGGCTGCGGATAAGCGAGGAGCGTGACCGCAAAGTCTTATTTCATCGGAGTGAAGTCGTGATTCTAGTCACTGGGGGCGCTGGCTATATAGGGTCGCATATCTGTGTTGAACTGCTTCAGGCAGGATTCAATGTGACGGTCTTTGACAATTTCTCCAATAGCCACCCTGAAGCATTGGCACGCGTGCAACGTATCACAGGAAAACCGCTCCGGATCATTCGAGGGGATTGTCGAGAGCGCGTGGCTTTGGTGTCGGCACTGCGTGAGAGCGAGGCCGACTCAGTGATTCATTTCGCCGGCCTCAAAGCGGTAGGAGAGTCGGTACAGCAACCGTTAGCCTATTACGACAATAACGTCGTCGGCTCTCTACGGCTGCTGGAGGCGATGAATGAGTGCGGGGTGCGAAAGCTTGTGTTCAGTTCATCTGCCACTGTGTATGGCGATCCGCAGCGACTCCCACTTACGGAAGAACATCCGCTTTCTGCCACGAATCCCTATGGCCGTACGAAGTTAGTTGTAGAGGAGATGTTGCGAGATCTTCACAGAAGCGATGTCTGCTGGCGAATCTGTATCCTGCGATATTTCAATCCAGTGGGCGCACATGCCAGCGGTTTGATCGGGGAAGATCCCCGAGGTGTCCCGAATAACCTGCTTCCCTTTGTTGGTCAGGTTGCAGTGGGTCGACAGGAACGCCTGAATGTGTGGGGTAACGACTACCCTACCCAGGATGGAACGGGCGTGCGGGATTACATTCATGTAGTCGATCTTGCGTTGGGTCATCTCAAAGCATTGGAAGCGCTGGATCGGCTTGATAGGCAGGCCGATTGCTTGACGATCAATCTTGGGACAGGATCCGGTCATAGCGTGCTGGAGATCGTGCGAGCATTTGAAAAAGCGAGCGGGAAACCGGTTCCCTATTCGTTTGCCCCTCGGCGACAGGGAGATGTGGCGTCTTGCTATGCAGATCCGAACCGGGCGTTCACATTGTTGGGTTGGCGAGCGGAGCGCGGGCTCAGTGAGATGTGTACCGATGCCTGGCGCTGGCAAAGTCGCAATCCAAACGGATACCAATCCTGATTGTGTGATTGGTCCCCGATCATTGTAGTTGAATTTCCCGGGTTCCATCCCCCAGTGCTCGTCCTCACTTCTCGGTGTGATCTTATCCCTCAGTGTCGCGCGGACATGCTCGCCCTACCTGATATGCACTCATAGACACTATTCGCCGATCGTGAAATACAAGGTGACCGTGGTACACTTCGCGCCCATGTTCGACGTCATTCTCTATCAGCCGGAAATTCCTCCTAACACCGGCAATATCATCCGGCTCTGTGCCAACACTGGAGCCCGGTTGCATCTGGTCAAGCCGTTAGGCTTTACGCTGGAGGATAAGCAGTTGGTCCGTGCCGGTCTCGACTACCACGAGTTTGCCACGGTCACGGTTCATGAACAGTGGACGGCCTGCGCTAAACACTTCGAGGGGAAACGTGTCTTTGCCGTCTCGACGAAAGGGGCTCAGCGGTACGATGTGAACCGCTACGTTCCCGGCGACGTCTTTCTGTTCGGTCCGGAAACGAGAGGGCTGCCGGCAGAATTGTTGAATGGCTTTTCAGAGGCACGGCGCATCCGGCTGCCGATGCTTCCGGAAAGCCGTAGCCTCAACCTTTCCAATGCGGTGGCCGTCGTCATTTACGAAGCGATGCGGCAATCCAATTTCGGCCCCTGCCAGTAAGCCTGATCTTACAGATCGTTCTCCGTCAGGCAGCGTCCAAACCCCTGCTGCTCGGCATAGTGGTAGGCGTAGTGCATGGCAGCCAGGTTGGCTACCCGTTCTTCCGCTTCTTCACGACTATCCGAGAAAATAATCGTGATCCCGAATCTGGCGGTCAGCGAATCCAGGAAATCCATCATGCCGTTTTTGTGGTATTGGCCCAACCGTCCGCCGCCCTTGCTGTACTGGAGCGTTCCTTCGATAACGAGAAACCGATGCGGGTAGTCCAGCAGCGGCTCGATCTCTTGGAGAAAGGGCATGCGGTTGTCGGTGGGATTTGAAAAGATCGTGTTGAACTCTTCCACGCGCCGTCGTTCGACGCAAAAGATCTCGGGCGCTTCGGCGATGGCATAATCGCCCGCCGGCAACGTCTGTCTGATCGTGCCGGCGATGCGCGTCAGGCCTTCAAATGTGTAGGGGAGCTGCTCATGGCTGTCCACGAGCATCGTAATCGCCGGCACCAGAGTCTTGGGCTGGCCTGTGCGCGACAGCATGATCAGCGATTGCGGCCCGCGCGGCTCCTGACGCGATCGCGGGGTCTGTTGCGAGCGAGGCGGAGGGGAAGCGTAGGCCTCAGACGAGGAGGCCGGTGCAGGGGATGGCCGTGGGGGCGATCGGTGAGCGGCTAAGGGTTGTGCAGTCGCATCGTAGCGTGCGCGTAAGGCGGGATCGCTGAGCGTTTGATAGGCCTGGTTGATGAGTTTGGTCCGAGCTTCGGCTTTCTGGTGCAAGGCCGGTGAATGGTTGAAGCGGTCCGGATGCCATACTTGAAGTTGCTCATGCCAGGCTTTCTTGATGTCCGCGTCCGTCGCGGTGGGCAAGAGTTCGAGGAGCATGTAATAGTTGGTCGTCTGTCCGTCGCGCATGGATGTCTCCGGTGGAAAAATAAAGTCTAACGAAGTCTTGGGGGGAGATCCAGATTGAAATATCCGTGAACCGACAGCGGGCTCCGTCCTATCCTCAGCAATTTACCCCATATAGATATACGGGGTTCTTCCTTAGATACTACCGCCTCCTGACCCACCACAGAATCCCTGCCTTGAACCGGTGATGGGCGAAAGGAGTGGCGTATGAAGCGTGTCCTCCGTCGTAATCCCGCCCCCGTGTTGATCTTCATTATTCTGATCGTGGCCGCGTCGGGAACGCTCGCGGCAGATGATCAATTCCAATCGACTGTCGATGGGCTTCCAAACCATCAGACCTGTTCTCAAGCGGTTTAGCTCGAAATGCTGAGCATGAGTTATACTGCAATCCGATGAAGGCGCGCATGAAGAAAGAAGACCCCTGGCCCCAATGAGATGCTAGTTTTAACAGATACAAGCGCTGCGACAAGGCTGCTGGGAGACGACAGGCAGCTAACGGTGGTAGTTCGGATCCATCGTGCGGCGTCTGACTGCTCGTAGCAATGCCGGTACGCTTTCGATATTGGCTCGGTCGGCAAGCCATTTCGGCAGCATTCCACCGGGGTCTGTGTGGAGCTGGTAAGTCAGCCGGGAGCGTGCGCTTTCATCAATGCCCTCTACAACGTAAGTGCCCGTACAGATCTCGACTCGAACCACACCGTCGCGCGCTGTGGGGCCGCGTTCGTTCGCAGCTTCCCATCGTAGCTCATAACGACCATGCTGCGGATCTTCCACACTCTGATGCCGCAGAGTGTAGTCGCGGTCGCTCACCAGTGGCGGCGAAATGCGTTGATAGAGATACCAGATTGATGAGCTGTCCCGTGCGACAGTCCGGGCTTCGACTATGTACGGCATGAACTCCACGAAATGGTCCGAGTCGAGCAGCACTGCAAACACCCGGTTGGGCGTCGCCGAGATCTCCGTTATGGCGCGCACTTCCCTAACTGGCGAATTGGCCAGCGAACGGGCATACACTTTGATGCCATCGTCGTCGGCAACGAGTTCCCATCCCGCGTCTTCCGATGTCGATACGGATCCCGAGTAGACAAGTGCCGGCAGATAAAAGAAGACAACGGCAGTTCGAAGCGCTATCAACAGAGAAGTCAACATAAGACGGGCTCCCTCACTTTTTCTCTGGACAGAGCAGTGTTCCGAGCGTCATTAGCTTGACGTTCATCGCCTGGCTGGACGACGGAATCTTGGTAAGCTGATCTGCCCGTTTGCAAGGGAGCCATCCCAACGGGTCAGAAGGAGCACCAGTTAGTCGCGGCCGGTGATACCCGTATGCTGGACAAACTTCAGGTAATCCTCCCGCAGATGCTTGACGAGCCAGGCTACACTGATCCATTGCGCCAACTGAGGGTAGGTAAACCCGGTGGATCCTGCGAGGCTCACCGG
>DATIFR010000143.1:0-1590 GCA_035455145.1 Nitrospira sp. | reverse complement strand
CATGTTGTAGATCCCGCAGCCGATGATGTGCTCTTTCCCCGAAGGGAACTTTACCCGCTTGATGAAACTGGACTTCCACATCGGGAAAATATTTCCGGGCTCAGGATACATGTAGTGGACCCAGCCCTCGCCTGAGGGGCTTCCACCTGCATCGAGGAACATCCTGCCAAAGGGCCGTCCTTGAATGTCCTTGAGGTCACGCTCATTCCGCCCCTCCAGGCCTGGATCCGCGGCATGGAAGACTCTGGTCGCGTGCATTGTCCAGACAAAGAAATAAATATCGTCACGAAACCACTTGGATCCCGGCTTGCGAAATTCGTCGTATGCCGCCTCGCCGCGCTGTTCGAAGACAGCTGCTGCCTCCCGGACCAGCGTCATCAATTCCGGAGCGGTCATCTTGTTGGCGACCGGAGCGGCTTTGGGAGCATCCCCCAGGTAGACCCCGCTCCCCACCAGGACCCATTGGTTTCCCATCTTCGCCCTGCTCACATACGCAAACTTCTGCGTGGAGACACTTTCTCCCGGCTTCGGCCACATGTAGTTGACCCAACCGGACCCGCTGGTTTGGACCACTTTGAACATTTCACGGATCAACGGCTTGCCGTGGGCGTCCTTCAGGTCTAGCAGATTGCGACCTTCCAGATTGGGAAAGGCCGGATTGACGAGATCGATGCCCTTATGATCGAACACGAAAATATACGCATCCTTGGCGATGAAGGGACCCGTCGGATCGTGGAAGAGGGGAAACGCTGCCGTGCCATGCTGCTCGATCTGTCCGACGGCATCTTTCACCGCATCCACGACAAACGGCGGTTCCATGCGATCGTTATACATGCCGCTCCCGACCACGTAGCGGTTGCCGGACGGCGCGGTCACGAGCCGGACATAGCTGCTTTTCCATCGGGGCAGCAGCCCGCCCGGGACAGGCCATTCGTAGTGGTACCAACCTTCCGGTTTGCCGGGAAACGTCATGGCTGCACCGAGGAGTCCCCGGATGATGGGTTTGCCGTTGATATCCTTCAGGTCCAATTCATTCTTACCTTCCATCGCGGCATCGGGATGCACCAACATGTTCCCCTTGGGATCCAATACAAAGATATAGGTGTCTCCCTGGCGCCAGCGGCTGCCGGAGACACGGAACTCGCTCAACGCTTCCTCTCCTTTGGTACGGACCAACTCTGTCGCGTCTGTCACCAACGCCATCAATTCGCGAGTGTCCTCATATTGGTAGGACTGATCCAAGTTGGCGGCGGTCTGCGCAGTGCCACTGCACGCTTGAAGAAAGACCAGTGCCGCACCGAGCGGGACTAATCGTGAGAGGCAAGCCACTCTTTGTGTGAACATGTGCAGACCCTCCGTAATGTCGCTCCGATATCTCGACAAGGGGTCTTCAACAGCGGCGCCCCAAGTCAGATAGGTGGGAGGAACCAGCAACAGACGTGCCGCGATTGACGGTCTAAGCAGAATCCATGAAAGTGAAGCAGTTAGCGTGGTTCACAAGAGGGGAGGCGGCTGACTATCACGAGAGAAGTGAGGACTTTGTCAACATGCAGACGACGAAGGCTGGTGCAAGAGGCGACACAACAGCCT
>DATIFR010000142.1:0-3011 GCA_035455145.1 Nitrospira sp. | reverse complement strand
GGGCTCGTCGAGGATGATGAGGTTCGCGCCTTCCTTGAGCATGCGCGCCAGGTGGACGCGATTGCGTTCGCCTCCTGACAGATCCTTGACCTTCTTCTGTTGATCGGTGCCGGCAAAATTGAAGCGGGCACAATAGCCTCGTGCGTTCACATCCGCCTTGCCGAGCTTGATGGTGTCGTGCCCTTCGGAGATCACGTCGTACACGGACTTATTCGGATCGAGACTGCGATCCTGATCGACATACCCCAGCTTGACGGTTTCGCCGATCCTGATTGAGCCGGCGTCCGGTTTCTCTTTCCCGATGATCATCTTGAACATCGTGGTCTTCCCGGCGCCGTTCGGACCGATGACGCCGACGATCCCGCCCTTCGGCAGGTTGAAGTTCACGTTCTCGTACAGCACCTTGTCGCCAAACGCTTTGCTGATGCCCTTGGCTTCCACGACGACATCGCCCAATCGCGGTCCGGGCGGAATATAAATTTCCAGATCCTCGGCCACCTGCTCCTGTCTTTGATTGACCAGCTCTTCGTAGCGGTTCAGCCGCGCCTTGCCTTTCGACTGACGCGCTTTGGGTGACATGCGAATCCACTCCAGCTCGTGTTCGAGGGTCTTGCGCCGCTTCGACTCGGCTTTCTCTTCCTTCTCCAGCCGGTCCTTCTTCTGCTCCAGCCAGGAGGTGTAGTTGCCCTGGAAGGGAATGCCGTGGCCGCGATCAAGCTCGAGAATCCAGCCAGCCACGTTGTCAAGAAAGTAGCGGTCGTGGGTGACGGCGATGACGGTGCCTTTGTATTGTTGCAGATGTTGCTCGAGCCATTGCACCGATTCCGCATCCAGGTGATTCGTCGGCTCGTCGAGCAACAGAATATCCGGCTCCTGGATCATGAGGCGGCAGAGAGCCACGCGACGTTTTTCACCGCCGGACAATGTGCCGACTTTCTGATCTGCCGGCGGACAACGCAGTGCATCCATCGCGACTTCGAGTTCATTCTCCAGTTCCCAGCCGTTGGCCGCTTCGATCTTTTCTTGCAGTTGCGCCTGCTTGTCGATGAGCTTTTCCAGTTCGTCGGGAGTCGCCTCGCCCATCTTGTTGCTGACGTCCTCGTATTCCTTTAGCAACGCGACGAGTTCTTTCTTCCCCTCCTCGACAACTTCCTTCACCGTTTTGTTCGGATCGAGTTGCGGCTCCTGTTCAAGCAAGCCGACCGAATAGCCCTTTGATCTAGTGATCTCGCCCGTGTAGTTTTGATCGACGCCGGCGATGATTCTGAGCAGGCTGCTCTTGCCCGATCCATTCAATCCCAACACGCCGATCTTGGCGCCATAATAGAAGCCGAGATAGATTTCCCGCAGCACCTGCTTCTTCGGCGGGTACACTTTGCCGACATTGACGAGTGAAAAAATAACCTGCTTATCATTCGTGGTGGCCATGTCTTCCTTCTTGTGATGGATGATTCGAAACCGGAAGGCTCACGATAACAAAAGCCGGCGGGCTTTCACAACACGAAGTGGCTAGATTCCGAGCTCCTCGGAGAGCCTCAGTTCCGACTCGTCGAGGATTTCCTCGAGGCACGTGAAGCAGGGGAAAGGAAAGCGGTCAATCGGTATGGCGCAGACTTCGCCGATCGGGGAGTCTTCCATTGCAGGCCCGCCGCATTCCTTATGAATCAATGTCAGCATCGTGGCACCTCATACATTGTCAAGGACGAGCCGATGAAACCGTTCGACGTGCTCGGGGCTGCTGAGACGGTGATCACCGGGGATCAGGTCGAGCTCGACCGGATAGGCGGGATCGTGCAAAAGCAGTTGTTCGACAAACTCGCTGCTTCCGTTCGGAAGAATCACCGTATCTTGAAGGCCATGGAGAATCGTCGTCTTCACGCGACGCAGCCGGTCGAAGCTCGTTTTCCAATAGGCTTCGCTTTCCTCAACCCATTTCCAGGACAACGGCCATTCTTTGTGAACGGGATCGTCGTCCCACGGCATCCATCTGGCGCGGCGCCAGGCCTGCTGGCGTTCGGGATCGATCGACTTCGCGCGCACGCCCATCATGTTAAAGGCCGGCGCGATGAGGATGAGTCGCTCTATCTGCTCGAACTCTTGGGCCATTAACCAGGCAATCCAGCCTCCGAGGGAATTGCCGACAATGGTGATTCGGGGAAGAGGCGCGTCTTGGCGCGCCTGGGGTGGGAGGGTGAGATTCTGCTCGCTCTTCAGCATCGAGATGACAGTCCTCGCGTCACCGATCCAATTCGAGAGCGTGTAATCCGTGAATGTTCCTTCTGAGTCGCCGAATCCACGCACGTCGTAACAACAGAAGCCCCAGCCTTTCTCCTGACACCATTGTGCCAGCGCCTTGCTCTTGTTGCCCCAACGTTTGGAGAGAAACCCGGTGATAAAGAGAATCTGGCGATCGCTACCGGCGGCGCGGTCCCCGCGAATCCGCTTACCGTCCGGCCCGACAAGAAAAAACGGTTCGAGCATGCTCATGGTTTGTTCAGCACGTTCGTGAGAAAGGCCCCCAAGTGCCGAAGGACGGTTTCCGGAATTTCGTGCCCGCCACGAAAACTGTGCCACTCGACTGAGAGCCCCGCTCGCGCGAGTTCGTCACGCAATCGTTCGGCCATGACAAAGGGGAGAATCGGGTCCTGTGTACCGTGGCTCTGGAAGACCGGCAGTCCCGTTCGCTTCGCGACTGTGGGTCGCCAATCTTGCTTGGCCAAGAGCGAGCTCGAAAGTTGGATGAGCCCGGCGAACGGATGCGCCGTGCGCATGACGTGATCGCAGGTTAACATAGCGCCTTGGGAAAATCCGCCGATGACGGCTTGCGTATAGTCGATCGGCAACGAGCGCGGGAGGGCGGTCAGAAAAGTCTCCAGAGCTTCGCGCGCTTGCGGCAGCCCCCTGGGCACTTCCTGAGACAGATCGCGCACACGTCCTGCCGCGCGATCCGCTTCGAGCCGGGCCATGTCGATGATCCACCAGGCCCGTGAGTCCCCGAAACCCATGCTCAA
>DATIFR010000141.1:0-12478 GCA_035455145.1 Nitrospira sp. | reverse complement strand
ATGCATGGTGATCCGGCCCATTGCATTACGCTGGCGGCGCGCGGTGCCGATCTTGTGGTGATTGGGTCGCATGGCTGGAAAGGCCTGGAGCACTTCCTGCTCGGCAGCGTCTCCCATGCCGTCTTGCACAAAGTGGCCTGTTCTGTCCTGGTCATCCGGTGAGACGGGGGCGTTGGCATCTTGGATCGATGCTCACCCCCAGCAGGGCGTTCAAAACTATTTGTGAACTGTGGGAATACAGCAATGGAGGAGGTCACGGACAGTGTCGGCAAAGCCTGCTAGAATTTAGATGGCGTGGGTTATGATGGCGAATCAACCATGCTGCGACGGAGGGGGAGGGTTTCCCCGTGCCCCGTCAACTTGGCATAGGTGCAGATGGTATCCCCATGCATCTGACAGAAAGGAGGCGGCTATGGCCTGGAGTATTGCCTCAAAAATCGTCCGCAGGGTTGTGACGATCGACGGAAGTCACTCCGTACTCGAGGCCGCAACACTAATGGCCGAGGAGTTTGTGGGATCTGCGGTCATCACCAGTTCATCTAAAATCACCGGCATTTTCACCGAGCGGGACTTGATGATGCGTGTGGTCGGCAAGAAGCGAGATCCTGATACGGTCAAGATTAATGATGTGATGACCAAAAAGGTGGTCATTGTGAGCCCGAAGGATACGGCGAACTATTGCTTGAATCTGATGAAGGAACATCGCTGCCGTCATCTGTTGGTCTTCGATAGCGATGAATTCATCGGGATCGTCTCGCTCCGGGATATAGTTACGTTAATGATAGAGGAAAAAGAGGACCTGATCGCCCGCCTCCAACAATATATCACCTCATGAACAGGACCAATGCCGCTTCGTGGCCGGAAAGGTGCTCAGCCCTGTCCTGTCACAGACTCGACGACAGGTGCCGCGCGCTGTGAGGAGCGTTTTTCGGCTCTATCCTTGAGTTCATTCTGAAGCATGGTCATCTGAGCCTCTTGAAAATACCCGGGGATCAACACCGCAATAATGGCGCTCCCGTAGGCTTGGGGAACATGCAGGCGCACATTGTCTTCGCCGAGCACATCGGATAATTCACCCCACAGGTCGAGATAGTAGTCCTTCTTGAGATCAAAACTCTTCAGGATGGGGACGAAGGTCTCTGTGATGATCCGCCGGGCATCTTCCGACAGCGGCTGAATCCAGCCCTCGCGGAGACCCACTTCGCGGTAGATCCGGGTGAGGAGGGTTTCTTTCGGCCCGGTGCTGTCGATTCCAAGTTCCTGGCAAATCTCCGAAAGGACCTCCTCGTCATACTTGTTCAAGTAATAGATGGTCTGCCGAGGAAAGCTCTCAGCTGGAAGCACGAGCGAACCGGCATGTCGCCGCAGGCCGGCGAGCTTCTCTTGCGTCGTGCCGGTTGAAGGGAGTCCGAGATCCTGCAACCATTCGGAGAGTTCCTTGGATATGGAAAAGTTGAGATAACACTCGATGAGCCTGGCCCTCAGCTCCTCATTGTCCCGGGGTAGTGGAGAGGTCCGTTCCCCGTGCTCCTCTGCACTTTCAGGGCTCCGTGAAACAGGCTCATCGAGCATCAGCTCTTCCCATAGCGTGACCTTGCTACCGCAGGAAGGACAAAAGCGGGCTTTCAGCGGGAGAGTGGCCTCACAACGTGTACAGTCCATGGCGACCTCCGTTAGCAAGATGGTGAAAAAACCCGTCAGCGTCGTTCTCGCGACGTTTGGAGGCTCAACGTACGGCACAGAGTACGCTTTGCCTCCTCACTTGCTGTGGCCTTGCTGAACGGGCTTTTTGACCATCCTACGGGAATATTGATTCGTTTCATGGCGAACCCCGGCGCGATCCCGCAACAATGGCACGACGTTCCCTGCACGTCGCTCGCCTCAGCTCAACACCCAGATTGCGACTCCGGAAACGTCCCGTAACAAGCGATCGATGATGCCATTGCCAAAGAGTCGCTTGACGCTCGAAGTCTCTTGACGAGTGACGACAATGGTGCCGTAGCCTCCCGATCTGGCTTCATCGATAATGGTGTCGGCAATATCGCGTTCATGCCCGAATTTGAGCGTGACTTGCTCAATAGGGAACCCGGTCTGCCCGAGACGCTCCAGCGCCTTCAGCAGGATTGGATATTCGATCGCCCCCTCCATCCGTACCCAATCCTCCTGGTCTTTGCGTAACTGGGTTCCGAGATGGTCCTCGATCTCCGGAATCTCGGAGCCGCCATGCTCCATCAACTCACGAGGCATGGGCTTCAGCACATGGAACAGCGTCACGCCTACATCATGTGTGTCTCGCAGCAGCGATCCCACATAATGCATGGCACGGACAGATTGATCTGAATCATCCACGGTCACGAGGATTTTCTTCGGGGGCGTTCTGGTCGCGGAGGTTTGTTCTTCTCCGGGGAGAAACTTGTCGCTTTTGGTTATCGTAGCCATGGGTTTCACCATAGAAGAAGAGAACATCGGGTGGCGAATTGAGCTAGATATTTCCCTGATTCGGGCGCCTTCTTTTTCAGAGAAAAAGCCGGAATCAGACGCTTAAGACGCCAGGCAATGGACGATGGTGAGAGGAGACCCGTCTTGTGGGCGGCTGGTCGGACTTCTGATCGCGGGGTGATCGGTACGGCCCTCGGCCGGTGTCTGACATCCTGAATCCGGAAGGCCCTTCCTGCAGGCCAAACGCGTTACTCTCTCTGCCGAGAGGCATGGCCTTTGAGATTGTTGCTACGGGCGACCGATCAGAAGCCCGCCGTCACATCGGCGGGCCAGTCTGGCACGGGGGACTGAGGTCTTCCATACCAACCCCCTCTTGGTGGAACGATTGGACTGGCAACATCCGGGATACGAAACACGCTTGAGCCTATTCCCGTGGAGGTTGTAAGTCAACGCTCCGGAATGCGAGATATTGTAAGGATAAAGATCCGCAAGATTCGTTTCAAATTTCTGTGGGCGCACATCCCTCTCGTTCCTGCCTGTGTATGGTAGTCCCGTTCATAACCAGTTCATTCTTAACGAGAATAAAATGGATTGGAGTCTTTGGCGGAGTGACTCATCCACGCGCGGCGTTGCTTGTTCAATTGGGCTTATACATAGTTAACCGGCTCGCGGAAATAAGGAATCGGCCCGGTTGCATTGCTCAAAGTAGGCGACTAGGCTATATCTGATTGACTCCATCCCATCATGACGAGCCTGCTGCGGAGGTACGTCGCCGTGATGATGATTCCCCACGCACCTTCTTTCATCGCCGAGCATGATTTGCTGCAGGATACCCGCTATGCGGGCGGGTAGAGGAGGACCTGATGGCCGATCTGATTCGAGCTGCCCAATATTTCAAGGTGACCATCGCGGACAAGTCAGGGACGTTAGCTCACATGCTGGCTCCACTCCAGGATGCCGGAGTGAGCCTGTTGGCGGTGCATGCGTTTCCTCGGAATCGTCGTACACAAGTGGATGTGGTGCCGGAGGATGCCACTGGTTTTAAGGATGCGACGAAGTCGCTGAAGTGGAAAGTGCAGGGACCGAAGGTATGCTTCTTGGTGGAGGGTGATGATCGTCCCGGAGCGCTGGTCGAGGTGACAAGCCAACTTGGATTGGCCAAAATCAATTTGACTGCCGTGACCGCTGTCGTTGCCGGTCAGGGACGCTTCGGCGCCATTCTGTGGGTCAAGACGAAGGACGTCAAAAAGGCCGCTAAGCTTCTGGGCATTGAATAATCAGGCGCAGGGTCTGGAACCGTCGTTCGCCTCGTCCGCGCGCCAGATGAAACACGATCATGTGTTTTGACAACCACGTCCGTCACCTCAGGCTCGCGGGATTCATCCGATCTAGTTTGCCGCACTGCTACGAGTCGCTTCGACGAACCGTTCGGTGGCGTCATCCAAGAGACGTCCCTCCCGGCCTTGAGATCGATGGATATAGAGCAGATGGTTGTCGAGTCCTTGGTGTCGTTTCTGCGGGAGAGGCATCTGATAGGTGACCGGTTTGGCGTGATCGGCAAGCTGGAGTTGCGGGTTATACACGCTGTTGAACTTCCAGAGCATTTTCACGAAATTCGTCTGACCATGCAGCAAGTGATCTGCGGCGATCCGCGCGGTGGACTTCAACGCGGTCCATCCGAGGTGCTTCCTATTCAAAATCTGCTGGGTCTTCACCAACTCCTCATAAAAGTCCGGCAACGGGAGGGTCGTAGGGAGGACGGCATGCTGGATGTCATAGAGCCTGTAGTCGCGGCTCGTGATCGGCCGCGTTTCCGTATGCCAGGTTTCTGTGCCGGGGTAAGGCGTATTCACGCTGATGTTCACGATTTCAGGAATCTCCAGGCACCATTGGCGGACGATTTCGAAGCGGCGACGGTCCCAGCTCGGATCGGCTATCAGATTGATCGCGACCGTGATACCGAGCGAGCGGGCATACTCGAGCGCCTCGAAGTTTTTGCTGATGGTCATACGTTTACGATGGAGCGCGAGCCCTTCGGCGTCAATCGCCTCGATGCCGATGAACATATAGGTGAGTCCCAGTGTCTTCCAGAATTGAAAGACTTCTTTATTGCGGAGCAACACGTCGCCTCTCGTTTCCAAGTAGTATTGTTTCTTGATGCCGTGTCGAGCGATGGCTTCACCGATGGCCATTGCGTGTTTGCCCTGAATGAACGCGACATCGTCGACGATAAACACGCCTGGTTCGCGAATGCGGGATAGATCTTCCATGATTGCTTCAGGACTCGCCACCCGATAGCTGCGTCCGTAAAATGTCCAGGCGCTGCAGAAGGAACAGTCCCACGGACAGCCTCGGGTAAATTCGATGGAGGCGCAGGGATCGAGCACGCCGATGAAGTACCTGCGCCGATGCCGCAGGAGATCACGCGCGGGAAGAAGGTCGTCGAGGCTTGTCACCATCTGGGCCGGCGGACCTTCACCGTTCAGCGTGACGGAGCCGGGGATGCGATTCAGCGCGGTGCGGTCTTCCTCGATCACATTCAGCAATTGTCCGATCGTACTTTCTCCCTCGCCCTTGAGCACACAGTCGATGGCGCCGTCCGCATGATCAAGAATGGCGTGCGCGACGAACGAGGCGCTGTGCCCCCCGACGAAGACCACGGAGTGCGGTAAATGCTGCTTGGCCAGCTTTGAGAGGTCGATGATTTCGGGAACGTTCGCGAGGTAATTACAAGAGAACCCGATAGCATCCGGTCGACGTTCACGAAGGAGTCGAATAAACTGCTCGTGCGATTCTACTTGTAAGTCGAGAAGGGTGACGTTGTGACCGAGACGACGCGCAGCCGCAGCGACAAGTTCGAGCCCGAGGGGCTCCAGCCTCAAATAGATCTTTGTATACATGAGTGGGCTCGGATGGATCAGCAAGAGGTTCACGGATCACCTCCTTAAAAAGTCTTTCTGGGGATAAATCACTGTAGCGGATCGTCATTCCTTAAACAATGTACGATTTTCCCTGGCACATGGATATCAAGAGAGCGTCGAGGGGCTGAATGCTCGCTGTCCGTTATGCCGACAGAAACAAGATCGCAAGCGAAATGGACCCAGGAATTATTTATGACGCGTTGGCGCGAGAGAAAAGGTGTTGGCAAGGATACTCATCTCGTCTGGCCGCTGTGGTTCATTTATCCGACTGAGTCATGATAAATATGTCGGGGCCCATTTCAACTGGTCCTCTATTTGGTGGAGGCAGAGTCGCAGATGGTTAGCGTCCTCCGCATCAGTACCACCAACCGGAAACAGGTCGTGGATCTAACAGATCGGATCGAGACTGTCATCCGGCGGGCTAAGATGCAGGAGGGGCTTTGCTCCATCTTCATCACTCACACGACCGCCGCATTGACGACGGGGGAAATCGGGGAAGGGACTGAGGATGACTTCCTGCAAGTCGTGGAGCAGATGATTCCACGCATCCACTTCCGGCACGCCCATGATCCTTCACATGCCTGGTCCCACATGGCCTCGTCGATCCTGGGTCCGTCCCTGACGATTCCGGTTTCAGCCGGCAAACTGGTCCTCGGCACCTGGCAATCCGTAATGCTGGTGGAGCTGGACGGTCCACGCGAACGAGACGTGCACGTGACACTGGTTCCCTCCTGATCGCGGCAAGAAAACGATTCGGGAGTCTTGTTTGGTTTCGGCATAATGGGGAGGAATGGAAAACACCGGCGAATTGTTGAATGAATCGAAGTAAATCTCTAGCGGGCGAATTACGCTCTTGGCGTTTGCGCCGTTTTCCCTTCTCCTCATCATGGAGCCGACTCAGCTCTTCGGCTAACGTCTATGGATGTGATGACTATTGTCCAGGCTACTCGGTCGTATGAGATGCAGTTGGCCACGCAGACTTCGCTGGTGTCGCCTGATCTTCTCCTTAAACACAAATTGATGAGAAACGATGAATTTGCTTTTTTTCGAGCCACGTTTTATCGCTGGATGCAGTGCTGGCCGACTGTCTGTTCCGACTTAACCACGGCGCCGGTTGTGTTGGCGGTCGGGGATCTGCATGTGGAAAACTTCGGGACATGGCTGGATGTGGAAGGGCGTTTGATCTGGGGGATCAACGATTTTGATGAGGCCTACCCCTTGCCGTATACGAACGATCTAGTGCGATTGGCCGTGAGCGCGAAGCTGGCCATCATGACCGAGTTTCTCACCATCAAGCCCAAAGATGCTTGTGACGCAATCCTGAGCGGCTATACGGAAGGGCTGAAGGCCGAAGGTCGCCCGTTTGTGCTGGCAGAGAGACACCAATGGCTTCGCGACATCGCAACCGGAAAACTTCGGGACTCGGCTGGCTTCTGGCGGAGGATCAAGGACCTGCCGCCTGTGAAGGGGGCTGTTCCACCCAGTGCGCGGGCGGCCCTCGAGCATCTGATGCCGGAACCGGGTCTTCCATATGCGATTCGCCGACGGATTTCAGGCGTGGGAAGCCTGGGCCGTCCACGATATGTGGCTGTGGTCGATTGGTGCGGGGGGAAAATCGTGCGGGAGGCGAAGGCACTCGTCCCCTCGGCCTGTGTGTGGGCTCATGATGGTCACGGCACGGACGCCATCCAGTACCAATCCGTGTTGGACGATGCGGTTCGCTGTCGCGATCCCTTTGTGCACGTTGACGGCAGTTGGATTGTGCGCCGCCTCTCGCCGTCCTGCTCGCGGATTGAGCTGGCTTCTCTGCCGAAGAAACGGGACGAGGCCCGCCTGCTTCATGCGATGGGCTGGGAAACGGCCAACATCCATCTGGGGAGCCGCAAGATGCACAAAGACTTGAAACGGGATCTGGCGAACCGAAACGCGGATTGGCTTCGTGTGGCGACCAAGACGATGACGAAAGCGACGCTCAGCGACTGGAAAGATTGGGTGCGAAAATAGAATAGACAACGGTGCCAGAAACCGTATGCGCCTCGTCCGTGCGCGGCGGTCTCTGGAAATGAAGAAGCGTCTGGAACCATTTCGATCTGAATAGCCGTCTCGACCCCCGCCAGCCGCCCACCTCGTTCGCCTGATCTCACCGGCTGGACCGCGCATTGTTGACGTCCGCTCGTTCGGAGCGTAGGGTCCGCCCTATGGTAGGGCTGAATGGCTGAACGGCGGAGGCGATAGGTTGGAGCCACACTCAATGCTTAGAGGTTTCGCGCTTCTCACGATACTAATCGTTCTCGTGTCTGGCTGTACGTCATCTGGTGTCTCAAGGCCCAAGCAGCAGGTGACTGCAGAGTCTTATGGAAAAGATAAAACCAAAGGACTGGTTGTCGTATCGGCGATGTGGGGCCGTACGTGGAAGTGTGCGCAATTCGAGAGCGGACAGTTGCGATCCTTCGGCTTCGATCGGTTGCCGAGTCAAACGACGGCAGACGATGCTACGGCCGATGTGGTCATAGAAAGCTCTCCCTATTATGGAGAAGGACCGGCCAAGAATTACGTGCTGGCGCTGGATCCTGGCGAGTATGGCTTGGCGACGTTCACTATGAATGTGGCATCATCACCGACTGATGTGAAGACCGCGAGCGTTGGCCGTGCGAGACTCTTCGAAGGACGCAAGCCGATTGCCGGGACGTTCAATGTGAAGGCGGGTGAGTTGGTATACATTGGGCATTTCGGATTGGACTGCTATAAGGAGCCGACGATTTGGCGCTACTATCCGGAAGGGCGTGAAGGGTTCGACAACTACAAGCAGGTGATCAAAAAGCAATATCCATTTCTGAATGTGGATCAAATGCAGTTTCGATTATTTAAGACATCGCTACTCGGGCGGGACTATGGACTGCCACAATAAGAGCTAGATTCAGATGCTGATCGTGCGTTCTTGATCTTCAGAGTATTCGAATTGAGGAGAACGGGTCACGAACAGTTTTGCCTCGCCTGCGCGCGGCGTGGCCTTTTTGTCTTCGCCCGGACTTCTCTCGGGGTCAGTTGAGCTTCGCTACCTGATGGGATCCAAGAACCGGAGGCTAATCGGAGACAGGGGATACTCGCAGATGAATGGTTGTCACTTCAGCAACGAGGGAGGGCCATTGTGAAGTCGGAGAAAAAGAAAACAACTCAAAAGGAAGGGGAGGGGAACACAACAGGGACACCGCCGTTCGAAAAGCCCGGTCACTGTCTGATCTGCGGACAACAAGGACCAACTCTGTTATATGGACATTGGATCTGCGACCATTGCAAGAACACCGTGCTGGCGGAGGCCATCGCCAAGAAACGCCGGATTGAAAAAGAGGGGGGCGGGCCTGTTCCCGCTCGATAGAAGTATTGCGATTCACTTACAGAGTCGGACAGTGTGGTTCTCATTTGCTGACCATCCATTCCGCAGAGAAGTCGCCCGTGTTCGAGGCTCCGCTTCCAAAGGTATTCTGAGTCAAAAATGGAGAAATTCTCCTTTCCCGATCCCCTCCTCCTGGCAGGGCGGTTCGGTTTTCCATCCCGCCCAAGGTTGATAGAATAATGCATATGCGAGATCTGCCGATTGTCCGGGCCGTCGCTCTGGTCTGGCATCGGTCTATGCGTTTTCCCCATTGAGGAGTGCTTCGCATGAAGGCGGCAGAGTTGCTGGTCCGTTGCCTTGAGAACGAAGGCGTTGAACTGATCTTTGGTCTGCCCGGCGAGGAGACGCTGGAGTTGATGGATGCGCTGCTCGGTTCCCGCATGCGCTTCATCGAGACGCGGCACGAACAGGGTGCGGCGTTTATGGCCGATGTCTACGGCAGACTCAGCGGGAAGGCGGGGGTGTGTCTGTCCACGCTGGGACCCGGCGCCACCAATCTGTTGACCGGCGTTGCGGATGCCTACCTGGATCGAGCGCCGCTCGTGGCCATCTCAGGGCAAGCGTCGCTGAACCGCCGCCACAAAGAATCGCACCAGTCCATCGACGTCATGTCGATGTTCAAGCCCGTCACCAAATGGAGTACCTCGATTCCGAAGGCGGAGGTCATTCCCGAAGCAGTCCGGAAGGCGTTTAAGATTGCCCAGACGGAGAAACCGGGGGCGACCCATCTGGAACTGCCGGAGGATGTGGCGGAAGAACAGATCGGCGACCCGCGCACGTTGCAGCCGCTGTTTGTCCAGTCGCCGGTCATGCCTGAGCCGTCGCCGGCCCAGGTCGCGAGGGCAGTCCGCGCGATTTCCGGGGCAAAGCGTCCTGTCATCCTGGCTGGGAACGGCGTGATTCGCGGCCGCGCCTACGAGGCGGTCAGCCAGTTCGCGCGGCGCTTGCACATTCCCGTCCTGCAGACGTTCATGGCCAAAGGGACGCTTCCGGACAGCGATCCGCTTTCTCTCTATACGATCGGCCTTCAGGCTCGAGATTATACGACGATGGTGATGGAACAAGCCGATGTGGTCATCGCGATCGGTTATGATTTTGTCGAGTATGCGCCGTGCTTCTGGAATGCACGCCGTGACAAGTGCATCGTGCACATCGATGGGTCGCCGGCCGAGGTGGATGAGCACTACATCGTCGAGGTGGGCGTGCTGGGTGACCTCCGTCTCTCGTTGGACCACATCGGCACGGAGGTCGCGCCGTTCGATTCGCTCTGGGCATCTGGCTCCCGCAAGGCGGTGATCGAGGGGTTCGAAGCCGAACTCGCCGGCGCATCGTCCTGGCCCATTCGGCCGCAGCACGTGATGCGGGAACTCCGCGCGGCTCTGAAGCCGGATGACCTCGTGATCTGCGATGTCGGCGCCCATAAGCTCTGGATGGCGAGGATGTTTCCCTGCGAGGTGCCGAACTCCTGCATCATCTCGAACGGGTTTGCCGCAATGGGCATCGCCGTGCCCGGCGCAGTTGCCGCAAAATTGTTGTTTCCTGAACGGAGGGTGGTGGCTGTGACCGGAGATGGCGGGTTTTTGATGAACTCCCAGGAATTGGAAACGGCAGTGCGTTTGAAATTGCCGCTGGTCATTTTGGTTTGGCGGGACAACGGCTACGGCGTCATCCGCTGGAAGCAACAGCTCCGGTTCGGTCGGACTTCCTCGGTGGAATTCGGCAACCCTGATCTCATGCGCTATGCGCAAAGTTTTGGCGCGATCGGCTATCGCGTGACGGAGCCGTCCGAGCTGCGGCCCGTCCTCGTTGAAGCGCTGAACAGCAAGGTGCCGGCGGTCATTGACTGTCCGGTTGACTACGCTGAGAATCTCCGACTGACGGAACGCCTGCAGTCGCTCCCACACTGACACGCTGTTTGCGTGAAAGATCCTGTCTGGATCTATCTCGCCGATCTCGTCCGCACATCTAGAATCAAATTCGATCCAGCCACGTATCTTCTTCGGTACGCATCCGATCTTCACAACGTTTGAGAGACAGTTCGAGATCGACTTAACGAGCTTATGGATCAGTGTTTTCGAAGCGCCATTGCTGACGTAAGCTCGAGCAAGAAAGAGGCACGGGACTTGCGATTTCTGCTCTTGACCGGTGCCTCGCCGGAGCGTAAAGTTAAAACTTGTTCACGAGCCGCCTCATCCTGGAGGTGGTAGCCATGTTCCTCCGTGGTACACAGATCCAACGGAATGGACATGGCGAGTGCGGCCTCCGCCCCATCAGGATTCTTTCCTGCAACATCGCTCACTTGCCATTTTCAGCTGGTCTGGTGAACACCGGACGAGCCTCTGCGACCTTGTGGTCTCGCGTTCCGTGTCACACAGGGAGGTCTATCACTATGCCCAACTGCAGGAACCGGAAATCGTTTCATGTGACTCGCGCAAGATGCCGCGTGTCGTGCTTGCCACGCGCCTGCTTGCCCGATGTCGAAAGGAGGTCGTTATGTCGTACCGCTACAACACGACCGACATCATCGTGGGTGTCGGCATGTGTGCGATTGTCTTCGGAGCCTTACTGTTCTTTGTCGCTGCGAACGGCACCTATCAGATAGCCATCCCGCAGCCCAGCTCGCTTGAAGAACCAGCCGGCATCGACGTCGGAATGTCCTGGCTCCAACCCGCCCTTGGCCAAGCCATTGTCGACCAGGTGGTCTTCGAACGCCGCGCCAATCAGGTCATCGCCCAATCCGCGTCAGAGTGGAACCGGGCGACCATTGCTCACCACGAGTTCCAATCGCGATCGGGCGGTCCCTTCGGCGCCATCATGCGCCAGGCTGCGACAGTCCCGGCCGATCATATGGCCCGTGTCCAGGGCGTTATGGGGCGGGCGATCGTGAATTTCACACAACGCGGCATTCGAAGTGGCGTATTGTCCGCTGATCAGTATCTTTCAGATTACAACAGCGGCATGATTCGGGCGACCGAAGCCAGAGGGCAACGTCTCGACCAGAATTTCGCGTCCACATGGCAGGCGACCCTCGGACGAGGGATTGTGGAGGCCGTCCAAAGCTACGCCACGAAAGCTGGCGCAATCCAGGAGCGAATGGGGAGGGCGCTTTTTCATCTAACGCAGGCCCAACGATCGTCAGAAGAAGAGCGGGCTGCACAGCAGGAACAATTCGCGAGCCTCATTGTGGCCGACATTCGTACCGAGGCGCTGGCGGATCGCTTGACGCTATTGGCCGCCATCCAATCTTTTCCAGAAGACACGGCAGTGGCTTTCACGGAACCAGCGTCCTGGCCTGAGATTCCTATGGGCTATCTGATGGTCGCCGGTTTCATGTTGGCGGCAGTCTTTTTTGGAGGACTTTCGCTCAGCGCCCGGAGCCGGGAAACTAAAGTGGTCGATCAGATGAAGCAGACCGCAAACAGGTGGGTGTATCGCGTAGCGGCGTAACCGCATGTGAGAAAAGGACTCGCGCGGTGCGCGCGAGTGAGTGATTTATGTCAGGCGTCTATTGGGGAATCGTGGGAGGTTTCCTGGCAATGGTGGCGACCTTGTTCGTCTGTTTCGATCTCCTGTACCCGAAGGCGAAGGGGTCGCCCACAGCACGGAGTGGCAGGATTGATGAACCGAGCGAGGCAGGCACGCAAGCCTTAGACGGCCGTCGTCGGGCGGCTGCATAGGTGCGCGGTAGGCCTCGACGAGTCTCATTATAGAGACAAGGGAGGTG
>DATIFR010000140.1:0-27086 GCA_035455145.1 Nitrospira sp. | reverse complement strand
CGACACGCTGCAATCCTTTCTCGAACAGGGACGAGAACACGACCTCTTGACGGTTTTGGCCGCGCTCGATGAAGACATGGCGGAGTGGTTGTTCGATTTGGTTGCGGAAGCCACCTGTTCCATCCTGCTGGATGGCCCGGTCGATGAGAAGCTGTCGTATGCCGTTATGGCGGCGCTGGAACTTCCGTTGCAGGCGAATCTCACCCATCCCTTGAAATTGAAGATCGATCCGGTGGCAACCGCAGACATCCTGCACAGGCACCTCCGGTTGTCGGCCGGAACCGTCGTTCGCGTAGAGCCACGACTGTTAACCGACGCCACACTCGAGGCGTTGACTCTGCAAGCGCTAAACGAACATCTCGGCACCGTTGCCGATTCCCAGCGGGCCCGTTCGATTGCTGCCCGTCTATATCCGCCCGTCGAGAATACCGCGTTTCTCTTCTTTGAGTTGATCGGTGTGCCGGATTCGGGTTTGCCCGATTCGCTCGAAGATCCGCATCGCCGGGCGCTCTTGGAAGGATTGGTGGAGCAATGTCCTGAACTGGCCTTGGCGCCGGATACCCTCGAAGCTCCGGTCTATGCCGCCTACGCCATGTTCGACGCGCAAAATGCTGTCAGGCTCCATCGTCTGGCCGACGAGACGGCGGCTGTGTGGCGAGATCTCGACCCACTCGTACGTGCTCGGACGATCGTTCATCTCCATACCCAATGCGGGAACGGAGTCTATATGCCGGTGTGGACCGATCTGTTCGATCCTGAATTGCCGGATGAGCATGGTCCGGTCTGGACTTCACCCGACGTCTGGGTCTTCACCGCAGATCTGCCGATTGAGTGGCCGGGAGAGATGTTGACAAATCGATTGCTGGCCGAAGGCTGCACCAGGTTCGAAAATCATATTGTCGAAGCTCCGGAAAACTGAATCCTTCCTCCATTTCTCGTCCGTCCCTACCCACAGAACTCTTTGATGCTCAAGGAGTGCGACTGCCTGCGAATTCCTCGTATTCCGTCGATTTTTGGGGGACCTTGCCCTATCCTGTGGGCTGGAATTGTAAGGAGGAATCATGGGGCAAGCACATTCGTCTGGCCGTATCGTCGCTGGGGTTGTTACGGTTGTCGGACTTGGCATTGTCTGGCTGGCCATCCTCATGAGCCTTCCATCGCAACAGGAACTTTCCGCGAAAGAACCGAAGCTATCGCAGCTACCAATTTCAGCTTCTAAGGCTCAACTCCCTTCCGAGCCGACGTTGGATCTTTCGATCCCAGGTGTGCCTTCTGTTCCGCCGGCTCCTTCCGAGCAGAATCCGGCCGCAACTGTCGGGGCGTCGTTATCACCCCTGGCGCAGCTCAACCCTCGGGAGGTGCAAGTCGCCCGTCTCCGATGTGAAGCAGAAATTGAGCAATTGTGCCCGGACTCCCTGGAAGGTCCCGCACGAAGGAGATGTCTAGAGAAGCGCGCGCAGCAACTGGCAGGACCCTGTCAACAACAGCTTCGCGAGCGGTTTGTGAAGTGGAAAGAAGAGCGCACCCGGTTGGTGACGGCCTGCCAGGCCGATGTGAAACGTTGGTGCGCGTCAATGAAGCCGGGGGACGGGCAGATCTTACAATGTCTTCAGGATCATGCGCAGGAAGTATCCGATCGTTGCTACGAAACCCTTCCCAAGGGCACTGTGTATTTCAAACAGTAGGGTAGTCCCCTCGCTAGACCTTACTTCCCTTTCGGAGGAACCAGATAGAAGGTCATCGAGACGCCCGCCACCTCGATGATATCTCCGTTGTTCAACTGCCGCTGACCCGACACGTTCTCGCCATTGACCTGTAGTTTCTTCATCCCCTGTGAAGGACTGATGGCATAGATGCTGCCTCGGTTGGAGACGAGTGCTGCCGACTTGGGCGCGAACCACCCGGTCAGCCGAATCGCGGCACCCTCCTGCGACCCGATCAGATTGGCGGGCTTGGTGAGGTGATATTCCAGCCGCTCGGTCTTGCCGGCGGTCACGAGCACTTTGGCTGTCGTCGTTGGCGGCTTTGCATGCGAATCCTTGCTGCTGATTGCCATCGTTTGTTCCAGATCCACCGGCTGGGATGACGTGGCTGCAGGGGTGATAGTGCTGTCCTGGAAAATGATTCGATGTTGGCCGATCGTAATCACGTCGGCGTCATGAAGCTGAGCCCGATCGATCGGTTTCCCGTTCAGGAACGTTCCATTGGTACTCTTGAGATCTTCCAGGAAATAGACTGACTGCACTCTGACAATCTTGGCATGGTGACCCGAGACGGTATGGTCGTCGATCGGGAGATTGTTATCAGCCTTCCGTCCAATGGTGAACGTCTCTGGTGCGATGTCGATTGTCCGAGAGCTTTTCCCCTTGATTTTGATGAGGAGTGTTGCGGATTCGGTGACGGTATGCGCCATAATGCACTCTCCTGTGAAGATTAAGATGCTTTCAGAAACCAACGTTGCCGAATGCGATGCCATAACCGATCAGTCGCCCCGCGTTGAATTGCCACGAGCAGGACCGTGATGTTGTCATCCCCTCCGGCCTGATTCGCCAGAGAGACCAGCCGGTCCGCCTTGGCGCCGAGATCAGTGGGGATATTGAGTGTCTGCAGAATGTCGCCGGAGCGAACCCCGCGCGTCAGCCCGTCCGAGCATAACAACAGCATGTCGCCGTTGAGGATCGGAATCTCAGTCAAATCAATCTCCACGCTGCCTTCGACCCCCAGCGCTCGAGTGACGATATTCCGTCGCGGCGACCGTTCCGCCTCCTCTTCCGTCAGGTAGCCCTGTGCGATCTGTTCTGCCACCCAGGAATGGTCGGTCGTCAGCGCATGAAGAATGTGGTCTCGAATTAGATACAGACGGCTGTCGCCCACATGGGCGATGGATAGATGCTGTTCTGTAAGACGAGCCGCGACGACGGTGGTGCCCATCCCGGCGTACTTCGAATTGGTCCAAGAGGCTCGATGGATGGCCTCGTTGGCGGCGCGGATGGCACTGGCAAGTTGGTTGGTGGCTGGTGAGAGATTGGGATCGACCGGGCCGATCAGTTGCACGGCGGGGTCCTCTATAGCCGCTTTCACGTGAGCCATGATCGTGTCGATTGCCATGCGGCTGGCCACTTCTCCGGCGTTCCCGCCTCCCATGCCATCGCAGACGACGTAAAGACCGAGTTCTTGGTCGCCGACGAAGCAGTCTTCATTGTGAGGACGCTTGCGCCCGATGTCGGTCTTGGCGCTGTGGAGAGCTTCGATTGCCACCCTGTTCTCCGTGTTATGCCGCGAGGCTGCAAAGACAGGCACGGAGGTCTTGAGCGAATTCCCCGGCGCGGCGATAGCGCTGCGGCAGTTCCTTTTGGAGAGCGCGATTGAGCACCTCCTGCAACACCGGCGGAAGATCCTGGCGGACCGCATGAAGCTGGGGATGCGGTTGGTGGGCGATCGCGAAAAGCAAGGCCGAGAGATTGTCCGCCGTATACGGAGGTTGTCCGGTCAGGAGTTCGAATAACACGATACCGAGAGAAAAGATATCCGAACGTCCATCGACCTTTTTCCCGGCGATCTGTTCCGGTGACATGTAGGTAGGGGTTCCCAGCACGACATCGGTCTGGGTCTTACTGCTTGAGACCACCTTGGCGATGCCGAAATCCATGACCTTCAGCAGCCGGTCCTTGGTGATCATGATATTGGCCGGTTTAACGTCGCGGTGGACCACGCCCTGCTGATGGGCGTAATCCAAGGCATCCGCCACCGTGCTCAAGTTCTGCACCACCTCTGCGACCGGCATGAGATTCGGCTTGCGAGACCACTCCTTCAACGATTTCCCTTCGACCAGCTCCATCGCGATATACCCCAGCTCGTCTTGTTCGCCCGCATCGTAAATGGTCACGATATTGGGATGGGACAGGCGGCCTGCCGATTCGGCTTCGCGGAAAAAGCGAGACTTGTTCTCTTGCAGTTTCTTCTCTTCGTCGATTTGATCGAGACGCATGGTCTTGATTGCCACGAAGCGTTGGATTGTCGGGTCTTTCCCCAAGTAAACGAGACCCATTGCGCCGCGTCCGAGTTCTTTCAGGATCTTATAGCGGCCCAAAGTCGCAGGAGGGGTTCCATTTGCAGTGACGGCCGGTGCTTTTTCCTTCGGCTGAGTGGCGAGTTCGTTGCTGCTGTCCGAGGGTTCATGTGTTTCTACCTGTTCTGTATGCTTGGTCAATCGTCTTGCAGCTGGCGGGGGCGTAAAGGCGTTGCGCAGCATGTCCTGATGGCGGAGCCAAGCGACGGTCGTCCAAAGCCCCGATCCAAGGAGCGCGAGAGCATAACCCCAGGAAAAAGGGGAGGGGCCAATCTGTTGCACGAGCGGAAACCCTGCCGTGCGAAGCGCTTTGCCTCCAAAGATGACCACAAGCAACGTGGCCAGTGGGAACAGGATTTCGCGGAGAAAACCCGAGCCGCGGCCGTTATCAGAGAGCCGTTGTTGGGCTGTGACGGCGAGAGACAGGACCAGCCCCAGCACAATCGCGTCCGCCGTCAACCGGAGGGCGTCAGGGCCTGTTACTGGCGTGAGAGGAATGCTGAAGAACTCAACCCACGCCATGCTGCTGAGCAGCGGGCTGACCAGAAGGGCGGCAAGGATACCGGCACCATATGGGAGGACCCAAGGTAAGTGTTTCGACATACCCTTTGTGAGAGAGAAGGTGAATGGTCCTCAGTGTAACGGATGGCATCGGAGAGTCAACGAATTGGGGGAAAACTGCGGTAAGCGGAAGGGTATTAAATGCGTGCGGCCGCTTCTTTGAGGGGAGCAAGCAGGCGAGGGTTTACTTGGAGGTCACCTCGTCCGCTACCGACCTCGATATCGGGCTTGGTGAGGCCGTGAAAATCGCTGCCGCCAGTGATCAATAAGTCGAGACGGTGGGCCAGGTCGAGGTAGCCTGCCGTCTGAGACTTGCTGTGCGTACTATAGTGGACTTCGATGCCGCCCAACCCGGCTTCTTTGAGGGTTGTCACGCATGTGCGCAGTCCCTCACCGGACTCTTTCACCCAGGTGGGATGAGCCAGAACAGCAACGCCTTTGGCTTCTCTAATCCAGCTGATGGCTTCCGCCGGTGTCGGCAACTCGCGCGCCACATAGGCCGGTCTGCCTTCCGCAAGATAGCGATCAAAGGCTTCTTTCGCTGAGGAGACGTACTTCTTCTGCATCAACAGTTGGGCAATATGGGGACGTCCGACCGATTCGGTGCCTGCGAGCGCGCGGACTTCCTCATAGTTGACGTCGAGACCCGCCTCGCGCAGCCGCTCGATAATCAGGGGATTGCGGCGATGGCGGCTCTCGCGCAGCGTAGCAAGACGCTGGTTAAATGCGGCATCCTGCCATCGCACGCAATAGCCGAGGATGTGCAGTTCGCTTTTCCCATCAAACGAGCTGATTTCCACACCGGGAATGACCTCGATGCCGAGAGTTTCGCCGGTCGCCATGGCTTCAGGGATCCCCGTCGTGATGTCGTGATCGGTGATGGCTAACGCGCTGACGTTCGCCTGTCTTGCAAGCGCCAGCACATCGGAAGGACGCAGGCTTCCGTCAGAATGGGTCGTATGGAGGTGGAGATCAATGCGGCTCATGCAGGCTTCCGGCCGGGCCCGGTTTTTGCGCAATGAGTTGCGCCGTGAAGACTGAGCCCATGCCTGGTCCACCCTCATGTTCTCCTTCGTCGTAAGAGAGAACGCGGAGCGAGGACGTCAGACGCAGCAGCTCATTGTGTGCGAGGCAGAATTCCCACCGCCGCGGGTGCCGATGGCGAAAATAGTTGTCGATCGTAAAGGTTTCATAGAGCAAGACCCCATGTGGCTTCAAGGCTTCTATGAGCCAAGGAAACAGGGGACGATGGAGGTAGAAGCAGACCACTATGGCATCGTATTGATTGGCCGGAAATTCTGGCCGTTCGTCGGTGGCGCGTTCGAGGTCAACCTGCCTCACGGTGACGTTTGAAAGATGCCGTTGTTTAGCTGCGGAGGCTAATTTCGTCAGGTTGTCGGGATCTCGATCGATTGCCTCGACGTCAAATCCGTGACTGGCGAGATAGAGAGTGTGGCGTCCGCTCCCACAAGCGACATCGAGCACGCGGCCTTTCGGCAAGCGATGGAGTTGTTGGGTGAGAAAACGAGAAGGAGAGGGATCGGTTTGTTGCGCGTGATGCGCCATGCGGGCGCGCTCCACTTTGATTCCCACCGATCCGGTCATCTGGGTAAGAGGGGGAGCCAGTTTCCGAAGCCAGAGCTTGACACGTTCCACAGGGAAGTCGGTGAAGAGCATCGTCAGCAAGTTCTCGGCCAACGCCTCAAGCAGCGCGCAGTCTTGGGTTGCACCCAGTTCCACGATCCGTTCCGCGACTTGGGCATAGTCGACTGTGTCCGAAATGCGGTCGGATGCGCCAGCCAGCGCCGTATCGCAATCCAATTCCAGATCGACAGCCACCGGTTGCGGGCGAAGGCGTTCCTCAGGCGTAATGCCGCACCGCCCCTGAAACTCCAGTCGTTCGATAACGATCTTGCCTGTCATGTGGGCCATTGTCCGGGATGGCAATCCGGACTGTCAACCAGACGTTGGCGGGGTGACCAGAGTGGGCAGCTGGTCAGTTCTGGTGTTTTCCAGGGTGTCCGCCATCGGCATGACCTCGCGTAATCCCTCCAGAATTTCCACCGCAGCTATCAGTCATGGCAGTGCCGTGGCTGGTCTCGGCTTTTTGCTACGACCTCGTCTATAGCCACCCTTGACTCGCCATTTCACCGCCACCTATAATCACCGATGGCCGCAAGCATAACCGGCTGATTCAGCGAGGAAAAATGGCTGAGTTCACACACTTCAATGAGTCGGGGCGGGCTCGGATGGTCGATGTGAGCGCCAAAGCCCGGTCCGAGCGGGTGGCGACAGCTCAAGCCAAGGTTTATCTCCAGCCGGAAACTCTCGAAAAGATTCAACGGGGTAAAATCGCCAAGGGCGATGTGCTGGCTGTTGCGCAAGTGGCAGGGGTGATGGGAGCCAAGAAGACTCCGGACCTCATTCCTATGTGCCACCCTCTGTTTCTCTCCTCCGTCGATATCTCCTTTACAGAAGAACCCCTGCCGGATCGCAATGGTCGCTGTGCGATTATCGTGACGGCGACGGCCAAGACGACCGGTCAGACGGGGGTCGAGATGGAAGCCATGACGGCCGCCTCAGTCGCGGCATTGACGATCTACGACATGTGCAAGGCAATCGACCGCGGAATGAGCTTCAGTGACATCTGTTTGCTGTCGAAATCCGGCGGCAAGTCCGGAACCTACACAAGAGAAGGCTGAGGTTGAGGGAAAGATGATCACAGTCAGATTATTCGGCATGACAAAATCGCTGGCGGGGAATCAAGTGTCACTCTCGCTGGCGCTGGCGAACGGTCAGCGCGTCAAGGATTTAGTGGGATTGGTCAATGAAGGCTATCCCATGATCGGCGAGTTGATTCACAAGAAAAAAATCCTGGTCTCAGTCAATCAGGAAATTGCGCATGAAGATACAGAAGTGCGCGAAGGCGATGAGATCGCGCTCTTACCTCCATTTGCAGGCGGTTCACTTATGGAACAAACGCTTGATGAAAGCCAGTTAGTCCGTGTGCAACGGGAAGACTTTTCGGTGGATGCGGAGATCAACCGTGTGCGTAGCCGGTCAAAGCGGATTGGGGGCATTTCGATTTTCCTTGGTACTGCGCGTGATCGGTCGAAGGGACGGGATGTCGACAGCATTACCTTCGAACATTACGAGGGGATGGCGCAGAAGAAGCTCTGCGAGATTCGCGAGCGGGCGTTGAAGGATTTCGACATTCTGGAATTGCTGATCGTTCATCGCTATGGCGAAATTGCAATCGGCGAGAACATCGTTCTGATTATCGCCGGTGCGGAACATCGGGCTGAGGCTTTCCGGGCCTGCAAATGGGCGATCGATGAGTTGAAACAGATTACACCGATTTGGAAGTTAGAACATACGCCCAGTGGCGAGGTGTGGGTGGAAGAGCATCCGTAAGCGCGGGCCTTTGGTGTAAGAATGAACGAAGCGATTGACAGTCACTCGCTCCCGACGGTGGTTGACACCTATGGTCGGCCACTACGGAGTTTGCGCTTATCAGTGACGGATCGCTGTAATCTGCGCTGCGCGTACTGTATGCCGGAAGAAGATTACATCTGGCTGCCGCGCGAGGATGTGCTGACGTTCGAGGAGATGGCGGAGCTCACGGGCTATTTCACCGATCTGGGCGTCGACAAAGTCAGGTTGACCGGCGGCGAACCCCTGCTCCGGCGAGATGTTCCCCGGCTCATTCGGCTCCTGCTCCAAAATCGACGGATTACGGAGATTGCGCTCACGACGAACGGCACCTTGCTCAGTGATCAGATCGAAGCCTTGTACGAAGCAGGGTTGCATCGCGTGACCGTGAGTCTTGATACCTTGCGGCCGGAGCGGTTTCGTCAATTGACGCGTCGCGACGAGTATGCACGGGTGCTTGAAGGGATTGAATCCGTCGGTCGCGCTGGATTCACGGGCCTCAAACTCGATACGGTGGCGATTCGTGGATTCAATGACGACGAGCTGGTTGCCTTAATCGAATTCGGCAAGCATTATCAGGCGGAGGTGCGGTTCATCGAATATATGGATGTCGGCGGCGCAAACGAGTGGGCTCCTGAAAAAGTGCTGTCGCGCGAGGAGATGTTGACCACGCTTGGCAAGTACTATGGAAAGATTGAGCCGATCCCGGAGCGTGGGTCTGCGCCGGCACAGCGATTCCTCTTATCGGACGGCACGACCTTTGGCATCATTCCCTCGACGACGACGCCGTTCTGTTCAACCTGCGACCGGAGCCGTGTCACGGCCGACGGCATGTGGTATCGCTGTTTGTATGCGACAACCGGAACAGACTTGAGGAAACCGCTTCGCAACGGGATGTCGGCGGACGATATGCGAGCCTTCATCCGTGCTGGGTGGGAAGCCAGGAGGGATCGTGGTGCGGAGGAACGCAAGGCACTCGAGCGCGTGGGGCTCCGAGAAGGCGGACTCATCGGCATCGAGAGACTTCGTGAAGATCCGCATCTCGAAATGCACGCTCGCGGCGGCTGAAATCGGCGGCCGATCCTCTCGTCCGGCGGGGTTTTTCTCACTCGCTCTTCTCGACGTATCGCTGACTCGACGCCCATGGTGCCCTGGATTTCGAGGGGCCCCGGTGAACTTCGGTCTCAGCGGCGTCACCGGAAAGACGGTCGGGCGGCGGTTTCCCAAGCATTCCTTTCGTGATGACTGCGACTGAGTCATTTCATGATCGAACCATCGTTCCTGACATTGCTCAGCCTGGGCTTCATGCTGGGGCTTCGGCATGCCTTGGACAGCGATCATGTCGCGGCGGTCTCGACGGTTCTTACCCAGCGGCCGTCGTTGAAGGCGTCCGGTCTGATCGGTTTCAGTTGGGGGATCGGCCATACGCTGATCTTGCTGCTCGTCGGCCTGATTGTTCTCTGGTTCCGTGTGCCAGTGCCGGAGTTGTTGGCGCAAGTCGCTGAGGGTGCGGTCGGGGTTATGCTGGTTGTCCTCGGCGGTCTCCTTGGGGTGAAGCTCTTCAAGGAACGGTGGCATGTTCACCAGCATGATCATGATGGATCGAGGCACGTCCATCTACACAGCCATGCGGTGGTCGTGGATCATGGACATCCCCATTGGTGGCGCGAGTCGGTTCGTCCCCTCTGTATTGGCATGGCCCACGGACTTGCCGGGTCTGCGGCATTGTTGCTTCTGGTTGTGTCCTCCGCCCGATCGGTGATGGAAGGGCTGGTTTACATCATGGTATTCGGGTGCGGGTCGATTTTGGGTATGATGCTGATCGGTTTGGCTCTCAGCCTGCCGGTCGTCTGGTCGTTGCAGCTTGGCCGACCCGTTTTCCTTGCCATACAAGGGCTAGCCAGTCTGGGAAGCGTGGGACTCGGCCTGTCGATCGTCTATCGCATCCTCATGGGCGAGCAGCTGTCCTGAGGCCCACCGTCTGCGAGGGGAAATCTTCGTGCGTCATAGGAAGGCCTGTGGTAACCTGCGCACTTGCATTTACTGGTTGTCGCGACGCGAGGTTCTCAAGGTTCTCATCGAGATGAACGCCCGACAATCCGTGAAAGGAGCACCGCATGGCGTGGTTTAAAAAACAGAAAGGCTCGGAGCCTGAGGCTCCGAAGCGGTCGAAGGTTGCGGAGGGGATGTGGCTCAAGTGCAACCATTGTCGAGAGATCGTTTATCGCAAGGAAGTGGAGCGGAACAATAAGGTCTGTCCGAAGTGCGACTACCATTTTCCGATCTCGGTGATGGAGCGCATCACGCTTCTTGTGGATTTCGGGACGTTCAAGGAATGGGATGCTGACCTCGAGTCACAGGATCCTCTCGCTTTTCACGATACAAAATCCTACAAAGATCGGGTCAAGGCCCAGCAAGAGAAGACAGGGAGAAAAGACGCCATCATGATCGGCGAGGGGCAGATGAACGGCCGCCGGGTCGCCCTCTGCGTCTTTGACTTCGGATTTATGGGCGGCAGCATGGGTTCGGTGGTCGGGGAGAAAATATGCCGCGCGATCGACCGCGCGCTGGAAGCCCGCCTGCCGGTGGTGCTCGTGACGGCTTCCGGAGGAGCTCGGATGCAGGAAGGGATTCTGTCTCTCATGCAGATGGCCAAGACTTCTGCGGCAGTGGCGAAACTCGGAGAGGCGAAGCTTCCCTTTATTTGTCTGCTGGCGGATCCGACGTTCGGAGGCGTCACGGCGAGCGTAGCGATGTTGGGGGACGTGATTATCGCCGAGCCGAAGGCACTGATCGGTTTTGCCGGCCCACGGGTCATCGAACAAACTATCAAACAGCAATTGCCCGATCAATTTCAACGTGCGGAGTTTCTCTTGGAACACGGCATGATCGATATGATTGTCGAGCGTAAACAGCTGAAGGAAACGCTCAGCACCCTCGTCGCGCATTTCTAGTTTTCGACCTGCCCGGCCAACCATGACTTACGCCGAGTCCGTCGCCTACCTATATAGCCTGCAGAAGCACGGTATCAAACTTGGCCTGGAGACGATGACGGCTCTGGTCAGCCGTCTCGACATGCCGCAGATCCGCTACCCGACCCTGCATATCGCGGGAACGAACGGCAAAGGTTCGACTGCTGCCATGACGGCTGCGATCCTGCAAGCGGCAGGCTACCGAGTGGGCCTCTATACCTCCCCTCATCTTATCGAGTTCCGAGAGAGAATTCGTGTCAATGGAGAGATGATTGCAGAGGCGGCTGTCGCACGGTTGACGGAGCAGTTGAGAGCACTGTGTCAACCTGATTTGTCGCCTACTTTTTTTGAGTGCACGACGGCGATGGCCTTCCAGCATTTTGCCGACGCCAAGGTGGATATTGCCGTGATGGAGGTCGGGCTCGGAGGGCGATTCGATGCCACGAACATGGTCATACCTCTGGCCTGCACGATTACGACGATTGCGCTCGACCATCAAGAGTATTTAGGCACGACGCTGTCATCGGTGGCGTTCGAGAAAGCGGGGATTATCAAACCGCAGGTGCCGGTGATCGTCGGGCGTGTTCCGGGTGAGGCGTTCCACACAATTGAACGAGTGGCGTTGGAAGGGGGTGCTTCGCTCCGGCGCTTAGGGCGTGAATTTCGCGTCAGGGGATGGACTCCAGAGTGTTTCTCGTTCACTGGATCGACCCTACAGGTCGACGACCTCCACTGTACGTTGCAGGGCCTTCATCAAATCGACAATGCGGCCTGCGCACTGGCATTACTTGAATCGGCCGCTTCGGGAGGAGTTGCGATCACCGAGAAAGCAGTCCGCGAAGGTTTGAGCAACGTTCGCTGGGAAGGTCGCATCGAAATCGTGGATCGCGAGCCGATGGTTGTGCTCGATGGAGCCCACAACCCGGCGGCAGCGGCGGCGTTGGCCGAGTACCTGTGCGCGTCTCGTCTTTCCCGGCCTGGGCGTCGCATCATTCTGGTCTTGGGCATGATGCGCGACAAGGATCATCGGGGCTTTGTCGAGCCATTGAACGATCTCGTCGACGAGGTTGTGTTGACGCAGGCGGACCTTCCGCGCTCGGCGACGGCCCAGGAATTACGGGCGAAGATTGGAGACTGTTGGCCTCATGCATTTGTGAAGGAGGTTCTGAGCGACGCGTTGGCGCAGGCAAGGGGCTTGGCGGGAGCAGACGATCTGATCTGTATCACCGGCTCTCTCATGTTGATCGGTGATGTGAAGGCGCTGTTCCGTGGCTGTGAGCTGTCGCCAATTCGGGGCTGACATGGCAGGAGTCCTCACGCGGATCTTGGGCTGCCTGACCTGTGTTGTAGTAATCGGACTTATGATTCCCCCCTGGGGGACCGCCGCTGGATCTGCAGGGCCGGCTCCCGTACCAAGTTCAGGCGCGGTTCCTCTCAATATCAAGGCCGATCGCCTCGATTATCTTCAGGATCAAGAGATCTACGAGGCGGATGGCTCGGTCGTCGTTGATCAGGGAGCATTGCACCTCACCGCCGATCATGTGACCGTTCAAGCGCTTCCGGGTGTCATGATTGCCACAGGCCACGTCCGGCTCACAGATCCCAAGGCAGATCTTGCTGCCGAACGGTTGGAACTCAACGTCAACACCGAGGCAGGGGTAATCACTCATGGCCACGTGTATATCAAGGCATCGAATACCACCGTAGAAGGCCGTCTCATTCAACGGTTTTCAGAGGATCACTATCGGGTCAAAGAGGGCCGTTTTACCAATTGCGATGCCGTAGAGGGGGAAATACCGGCCTGGCGGTTCCAATTCAAGGATTTGGATCTCAATGCTGGTGACAGCGTGGCGTTTACCGGCGGGTGGCTCTGCGTGGCCGATGCTCCGGTGATTCCCATTCCCACGATGACCTATCCGCTTTCCTCAAGACGCAGCGGACTCCTCATTCCCACCGTCGGGTACGACAATCGCTTCGGGACACATCTTCAGCAAGGGTTTTACTGGGCATTTAGTCCGAGTCAAGACCTGACGATTGCTCCCTCATACTATGCACAACTTGGGTATGGCAGCGATTTCGAGTACCGATATGTGTTGGACAAGAAATCGCGCGGGCAGTGGTTCGTCAGTTACTTGCAGCAGACAGAGTTGCCGGATGTGTCCGGCGTGAGTCCGACGGGCCAAAGCGCAAAGCAGGCGCGTGCCATGATTACCGGGACCCATACTCAACAGTTCACACCGGACTTATTGCTGCGTGCGCAAGCAAACTTTGTGACTGACCCGAACTACCTGCAGCAGTTGAGCAACTCGGGAGCCCAGCGAGCCCTTCCCAGTAACGAATCGAATCTCTTGGCGACTCAACGCCTGGCATACGGAAACACGTACCTGCTCAGTCAATATCTGCAGCCGTTGCAATCGGGAGGAGTAGATACATTTCAGCGCCTGCCGGAGCTCGGCTATAGTCTGCCGAATCTGTCTCTGTTCAACTCGTCGCTCCTGTTAGGAGGGGATGCCAGTGCTGTCAATTTCTATCGTGAACAGGGATTCCAGCAAAATCGCGTGGATGTAGTTCCCGGCCTCTCCACGGATGTCATCGATTTCGGCCATATTGTCGGAATCACCCCGCAGGCGAAGTTCCGTGAGGTCTATTATACGCGTGGTGTGCAGGACACGAGCAGCCAGCATCGTGAAACGTTCTGGGCGGGGATTGATGCGACGTCGAAACTGAGTCGACGGTTTTGGTCGGGCGACGGCAATGCCTTGCTTCATACGATCGAGCCCAGTGTGATGTATGAATATGTCCCGCCGAGCGCTCAAGAACAAATTACGCAGATCGATCAGGTCGACGATCTGCCCAAGAAGAATTTGATGACCTATATGCTGAGAAGCCGGTTATTGGAGCAGGACGGAAACCGGAGCTTCAATTGGCTCGATTTGACGATGGCGCAGAGCTATCACGTTGGCGCGGTACAGAACCAGGCGCGCAATTTCGCGCCGGGAGTGACTCCCCCCTTCGGAACCGTGACACAGCCGTTGCAGCCGGCGACGGTCGCGGTGGATGGAAAAAAGTTTTCCGATCTGTGGCTGCGTGCTGTTATCGGGAACAATAGCCCGCAAATTACGCAATCTCAACTGGCGGGGCAGACGTTTGGCCGTGGCGCCGGAGCAACTCCTGCCATCAAACCTGTCATCAACCAGTATCTGACGATTGACGCAACCTATGATCCCTATCGTTCGACCATGAGCCAGTTCAACACCGACTTCCGCGTTCAGGAATCGAACAATTGGTACTTGGATGTCGGGCAGCGGTACTCTATTTCGGGCAATCGGCTGCGGCGGGGGGATATCTGGAATCCCATTTCATTCAACGAGGTCTATGCTCCGACCGAAGAGCTTTTATTTACCACCGTCGGGGGGGCCTTCCGTACGCCGTGGGGCTGGACGGTCGGTGCAAAGGGATACTACGATGTGAAGCACGGCAGGAGCCCGGAATACGACATCGTGGGTCTTTATCAGAATCCCTGTAAATGCTGGTCACTCGGGCTCTACTATCTTCAATTTCCTGATCGAGCCCAGTACAACTTCATGATCAGCCTGACCGGAATCGGCTGGACAGAGAACTACGGAACCGTCGTATTGAAGGAAATTCTCAGCCCCTTGCTTTGGGGAGAACGAGGATTGCCATGGGCGGCCCCAGGGGGACCGTATGGCAGGCCGCAATCAGTCCAGCCGCAGCCTGGTCCCGGTGGGCCTCCATGATGATCCATGTATCGAAAGTCCCAGTTGTCCGGGCGATGTGCTGCTCGCTCATGCTGACCTGCTTGTGGTTTGGGTGCAGTTCGCTGCCTCCCTCGGCGTCACAAGCCCATCCGACCAATTTGCAGCGCGCGAGGATTTTTCTTGCCGCAGGGGATTATCGCCGGGCTGTCGAAGCGTGCCGGCAAGAGGTCCAAGAGCACCCTTCAGCCGAAAGCTATCTCTATCTGACCTATGTCTACCAAGCCCTCGATGCCTATGTGGAATCCTTGGCCAAGATGGATCAGTGGGTTACGATGGAACATCTGTATCTGAACTTGACGTCAGGATCGCCGGAGGATCTTGTCGATCCACCGAACGTCTTGGCGCGAATCGCGAAGGAAATGATCCAGTCGGCAGCGCAACAGCAGGCCGATGTCACAGCCGAGCTGGCAACGAGGCTTGATGCGGCGATTGTGGCGCGCGTGTGGCCCCAGCAAACGGCATGGCGAAAGATCAATCCAAATGGATGGTGGTTTGCGCCGCCGCCTGAATGGGCATGGTGAATGTGTTGTCGCGCGCCGGTATTTGACTCCTCGAAGAGGGCTGGTATACGATAACTGCTCATTTTGTGAACGTGAATCGTTCGATGCGAAGGAGGATGTGACGTGGCAGGCAATGTATTGAAAGTTGAAGATGGAACGTGGGATGCCGAAGTTATCAAAGCGCCTGAACTGGTCATGGTGGACTTTTGGGCTGTATGGTGCGGTCCCTGTCAGATGGTGGCCCCGATTATCGATGAATTGGCCAATGAATATGCCGGGAAAGTCAAAGTGCGGAAGCTCAATACCGATGAAAATCCGGAAGTGGCCGGACGCTATCAGGTCATGAGCATTCCGACGATTCTTTTCTTCAAGAACGGCCAAGTGGTGGAAAAACTCGTCGGCGCCAGGCCAAAGAGGCAATTCAAAGAAATGATTGATCAGCTGTTGGCTCAACACGCCGGGTCAGCCTGATAAGAAAGCGGCTGCGCGTTCGTCATAAGGGCGTGAATTCTCGTCAACTCTCCTGGGAACGGCGTACCTATCAACAATGCTCGCCGAGCTGCGCATTGTCAATTTCGCACTGATCGAGCAGCTTCACATTCGCTTTCAGCCTGGGTTTACCGTGTTGACCGGAGAAACCGGCGCCGGGAAGTCCCTCCTTATCGATGCCATCGGATTGCTTGTCGGTGGGAGAGCCTCGACGGAACAGATCCGATCCGGCGAGGACGAGGCCCAACTCGAAGCGCGCTTTCACCTTCCTGCTACCCATTCTCTGCTCCAGCATCTTCGTTCTCAGGACATCATTGGTCCCAAGGACAACGAACTCATTCTCCGGCGGATTCTGTCCCGATCCGGCCGCCATCGTGTCTACATCAACGGCAGTCTCTGCCCACTTCGCGTTCTAGAAGACCTGGGCGGTACCCTTGTGGATATTCATGGCCAGCATGAACAGCAATCGCTGTTGGCTGGCGCTAACCAGTTGGAGGCCGTCGATGGGTTCGGAACCATACTGCCGTTGCGTGCAAGATATGAGGACGCCTATCGGGAATGGAATGATCTTTCCGGGCAGATCGAGGCAATGCATCAGGCGGCAACTGGCCGCGACCGGCTGGAAGAGATGTTACGGTTCCAGGTTCAGGAAATTGATCAGGCGGGCTTGCAGGACGGAGAAGAGGCGGCACTTCATTCGGAGCGACAACGGCTGGTCCATGCCCATCGGCTTCGTGAATTGGCTGAAGAAGCGTACGCGCAAATGCAGGCTGACGAGGAGGGGGTGCTGGTGCGGCTTGGACGGGTGAGTCGGCATCTTGGAGAGCTGAAGCAGACAGATCCGGCGATGCAAGAGTGCGAACAGCAGGCGCGAGAGGCACTGATTCAGTTAAAAGATCTTTCGATCCGGCTGCGTGAATATGCCGATCAGTTGGAGGCCAATCCTGATAGGCAGGAACAGTTGGAGGATCGGCTGGACCTGATTCAACGCCTCAAGAAAAAATATGGCGGATCGATCGATGCAGTGTTGGCTACCGCTGCTCAAGCGCGGGCAGAGTTGGAGGGGATGGAGACTCATGAGAGTCGCGTGAGCGAGTTGACATCAAAACGCGACGCGGCATTTCAATTACTGTCAGACCTGGCGAAGCAGCTTACAAGGAAACGGCGTGAAGCGGCCAAGCGCCTGAGAGGATTAGTCGCTGCCGAACTCGAAGCGCTAAAGATGGAGCAGTCGGCGTTAGAGATTGAAGTATTGTCAGACGACGTCCCGGATGCCTTCGGGCCGACCGGGCGCGATCGCGTAGAGTTCTTGCTGTCCGGCAACATCGGGGAACCGCCCAAGCCGCTGAGCCGAATCGCTTCGGGCGGGGAGCTTTCCCGGATCATGCTCGCATTGAAAACTGTGTTGGCCGAGACGGATCATGTGCCGGTGCTTGTTTTCGACGAGATCGACACCGGTGTCGGGGGAGCGGTGGCTGCGGCGATGGGTACGCGACTGAGAAAGCTCGGCGGGTTTCATCAAGTATTTTGTATCACTCATCTGCCTCAGGTCGCATCACAGGCTCAACATCATCTACTCGTGGAAAAGAGTCAAGATGGCAAGCGGACGATGACCTCGGTCAGATCCCTCAGCGGGATCGGTCGCGAAGAGGAGATAGCTCGTATGTTGGGCGGCACGACTATTACAAAAAAAGTTCGGGAAACTGCGGCGGAACTGATTGCAGGTGCGAAGGAAAAACTATAGAGGGCGGGTTATCCGTCTGTGCGGCTGGAAGTATTGGTGGCGATGGCCATGGCTGGCAGCGAGGCCTTGCATTCCTGGACGACCTGCGTAAAGACTTCCGTGAGAGCCGGGTCAAAATAGGTGCCGGCGTGCGCCGCCATGAACCGGCTGGTTTCGTCAATAGACAGGGCGGTGCGTTCGGGTAGTTCAGCAGTAAGATGGTCGAATGTCTGGGCTAAGCAGACAATTCTCGCCAGAACGGGAATGCCTTCTCCCTTTAATCCATGCGGATAGCCTGAGCCATCCCAGCGCTCGTGGTGGTAGGCGATAATCTGCCCGATCTCTGCCGGCAATCCGAGCGGACCCACTAATCGCGCGCCCAATTCGGGGTGCTGCCTCAATTCGCTCACCCCGGTCGTGGCAACAATCTCATCGTCAGCGAACCGGTAGGGCACTTTCCCGATCTTCCCGATATCGTGGAGGAAGGCACCAAGCGCCAAGGATTTCTGCTCATTGATGGTCAGAGTCGTTCGATTGGCGAGCAGGGTTGCGTAGAAGCTCACTCGGCTGCAGTGGTTCAACAGTTGGCGATCCTTAGCTTCGAGGAGGTCTGAGAGCATCGGTAGCAGGTCTGTCGGCTCTCCTGTCGAGGATGCGAGGTCTCCTCCAGGCTTGCCGATCGCGTCATACCCAGCGCGCATCTCTTTCCAGGCTTTGGCGCATTCTGCTTCAGTGCCCCAGAGGTCCGTCGAAGACGCAAGAAAATTCCGCAGATAATCGAGCCGCTGTTTTTTCTCAAGGGTCTGATTAACGAGGGTGATCAGCTCCGTCACGTTAAACGGTTTGAGGAGATAGCCGGCCGCTCCATGCCTAATGCCTTCCATCGCCGATTTCAAGCTGCCGTATCCGGTGATGATGATGACTTCGATATCGGCATGATCGTGCTTGATTTCCTGGAGAAGATCGAGGCCTTGTCGGTCCGGGAGTTTTTGATCGAGGGTGATTAGATCGATCTGTTGCTTGTTCAACACGTCGAGGGCAGCACGCGCAGACTCAGCAGATTGAATATTGAAAAACGGGCGAAGAATGACTTTAAGGGCATCGCGGGGCCCTGCCTCATCATCAATGACGAGGACGGTAGGCTTCTCTCTCTTCGTTTCCGGTGTCAGAGAATGAGTCATCATCCTGTTCGTGTACGCCTAAGTATCTGTTCTGTCAAGCAATTCTCGTTCCGTTTCAGCTATTTATAAGCGATTTCTCAAGCAGATGTGGTGGGCAAGGAAGGAAACCCCATATGTAGTTTCCATGAACGAAAGTCTACGTAGTTCGTGAGGAGAAATACACATTTATTGACGCAAAAATCACTCAGTTAGGGGAAACGTAGTGTGCTATTCCTGCACTAGAGGCTCTGGCTCAGGGACTGTTTCGCTGTCAGGGCGGCCGATCCCTAAGGTATCCATCCGGTACTTCAACATACGACGACTAATCCCGAGCTGATTGGCAGCGTGGGTCTGAACATAGTTGTTCTTTTTTAACGCGTCGAGAATGATTTCCCGCTCGAACTCCATCACGGCTTTCTCCAGAGAGAGGCGTCCTGCCAAGGTGTCGTCGCGGAGCGAAGACGATCGAGTGTCATTGCGCAGAATCGTCGGCAGATGATCGGGCGTGACCGTATCTGAGCCTTTCGACCAAATGAAGGCCTGCTCGATAATGTTCTCCATCTCCCGCACGTTGCCGGGCCAAGGATATCGCGAGAGAAGATCGACGGCATCTTTGGAAAATTCCTGACTGGGCCGGCTCTCTTCTTCGATCCGTTTCGAGAGGAAATGCTTCGCAAGGAGCGGGATATCCTCTCCGCGTTCACGAAGCGGGGGAAGGAAGAGGGAGATGACGTTGATCCGGTAATACAGGTCTTCTCGAAATTGTCCTTTTCGAACGAGTTCTTCGAGATTTTTATTGGTGGCAGCCACAATGCGCACGTCAACTTTGATCGGCTGGACCCCGCCGATTCGCGTAAACTCCCGCTCTTGTAAGACCCGTAGCAGCTTGGCTTGAGTCATGGGGCTCAAATCACCGATCTCGTCAAGGAAGAGCGTGCCGCTGTTGGCGAGCTCGAATTGGCCGACACGGCGGGCCGTGGCATCCGTGAAGGAGCCCTTTTCATGCCCGAACAATTCGCTTTCGATCAAGGTTTCGGGAAGTGCCGCGCAATTCAGAGCGATGAAGGGACGGTCTCGCCGCCCACTGTTGTAGTGGAGGGCCTTGGCCACTAATTCTTTGCCGGTGCCGCTCTCGCCGGTTATGAGGACCGTCGTCCGGCTGTCGGCGACTTGTTCGATCTTGCCGTAGATTTCCTGCATCGGGCGGCTCTTTCCGATGAGGTTGTGGAAGGCATACCGCTGGGTGACCTGGGCTCGAAGCTGTTTCACTTCGCGTTCGAGCTCCTGCGAATTGAGCGCACGGTCGACCACGATACGGAGTTCTTCAACGTCGAAGGGTTTAGACAGGTAATCCGCCGCGCCCAGTTTCATGGCATCCACAGCTGTTTTGACGGATTTGGTGCCGGTCAACATGATAACTGGGGTGGGATTTTGGTCTGCGCGCAACGATTGCAGGACCGAGAGCCCATCGGTCCCGGGAAGAATCACATCAAGCAGAATGAGGTGGGGGGCTTCCTTGTGGAACAAGTCGAGTGCTTCTTGCGCATCGCCCGCCTGGAAAACCTCATAGGTCGGCTCGAGTACCGCCTTCAGCGAGGCTCGGACCCTGGCTTCGTCGTCGACCAAGAGCACGCGTTTCTTCATGTTGGTGTCCGTACCGTTTTTCAATGTCATAATGGAATGGCCGGGAGGTTGACCAGAAATGTGGTGCCGATGCCCACCGTGCTTCTGACCAAGATCTCGCCGTGATGCTCCTGAATGATTTGGTGTACGATGGTTAGGCCAAGCCCAGTGCCTTCATGTTCTCGGCTTTCGTGTTTGGTGGTGAAGAACGGATCGAAGATGTGTTCGAGGTTGACGGCCTGAATCCCGTGGCCCGTATCTTCCGTCTCGATTTGAACCCACTGTTTCCCGTCCGGCTTGAGGAGTTTCCTGGTCCGAACACGCAACGTCCCGCCCCGTTCGCTCATCGCGTCCACCGCGTTGAGAAAGAGGTTCAGAAAGACCTGCTTGATCTGTTGACGATCTAGCATGACACGAGGCAGGTCAGACGCCAACTCTTTTTGAATCTTGATCCCGCGGCTGTCTGCCTTTACTTCGATGAAATACAGACAGGAAGACACGATGTCATTGACGTCTTCCTCCGTCAGCTTAGGCTCCATGTAGCGTGCGTAATCGAGGATTTCCTCGATTAACCGTTCGATCCGGCACACGTCGTCCAAGACGATACGGCTGAACTCGCGAATGAAATCAGGGTCATCCTTTCGTTCCGGTGCCAGCTGAATAAACGTTTTGATCGACGTCAGCGGATTTCGGATCTCGTGTGCGAACCCGCCGGCAATCGTTTCGAGAGACTTCAGCCGGTCGGTGCGTTTCATGAGCAGGTGGGATCGATGTAAGTCTTCGAGCAGCATGCTGGTATCCAGTGCGTTGGTGGCTATTTGTGCCAGAGCGCTCAAGAGTGGCGACGCGGACGCATGGTCCTGTTCCAACGATCGCCCGGCATCGAGCAGCGAAAATGCAATCAGCCGGCCTCTGCTGATGTGCGGCAGGCTGCGTGTCACCCGCATTGCAGCCATCGCGGCCTGCGCGTCTTCTCGCTGATTATCTGAAAGGCTATCTTGTGAAGACGTAATGCCGGAAACAGTTCGAAACTCTATGGACAGATGATAAGGGATTGGATGGGTTAACGGGAGGGTAGCAGGAAAGAGCGAATCCGCGGCAGAGCCCACCGTTCCTGCGCGGCGATACCATTCATGTTCGCGGTCCAATAGATACAGAGCGCCCCGTGTTGCTGAGACCGCACGACAGAGTTCCTCAATGATTCGAGTGCTTAATGCTCCGACGTCGGTCATCGCCCCCATGTCTTTTGAAAAGCGAGTGACCAGATTCAGCAGATCGATCGAAGACGCAGGCTGTATGACGATCGCGGTTGGTTGAACGGCCATAGAAGTAGGCGAAGCGACTCGGATTTCTGAACCAATTCTGGGCTAACTGGATGCGCGAGTGATCCCGCTGTTCAAAGTTGTACAGCGACGCAGTATACACCCCGTTACTGAATGGAGCTAGAGGAATTCTCTTTCCCAACAACCGCCACCAGGGCTTGGCCGTCGAAGATGGGAAGGATCCGGAATGAGGTCATGCCGGCCTGTCTGAGCAGTGAGGAAAGGGTAGGTCGGTCGAACGTATGGAGAAGCCGATGGCAGATGGCTTCGCGGAGACGGCCAAAGTAGTGCAGCAGCGGCTGGGCCTGCGTGTTGAACTCATCTTGATTCGCCTGACGGAGGTGCCGGCGATAGAGCATCGAGAGGTCGGTATGGGGATGAAACGTCGTCAGGACGAGACGGCCTTCGGGGTGGAGGACTCGATGCCATTCCCGCAATGCGGCGAGTGGAGAAGGCACGTATGGCAAAGACAGGTTGCACACAAGTCGATCGAGCGAGCCGGTTTTGAAGGGGAGTGAGATGCTCCAGTCGGCTTGGATCCAGCCGACGTTGAGCGGTGGCATTGCTGCCAAGCGGCCGATAAATCCAGCCGACAATTCTCGTTGCAAGGTCTGTACGGCATGGCGAGCTTCACCGATCATCTCGGCGGATCGCGCCACTCCAATCATGAGAGGTGATGGCTTCCCGGTCCAACTGGTTTGTCCGGCGCGATAGGTGTGGTTGACTAAAGCGGCACGCGTTAAGTCGCCCTGCCCAATCCCGGCATCGACAAGTATCGCACCTGGATTGAGTGGGCTCATCAAACCGTACAGGTCGTCCAGCAACTTGCGATACTCATGGAGGTTTCCGAATTGGGGAAGTTGCGAAAGGTGGGCTGCGCAGAGGGCTTCCCTGGTTATGTGTGAAGCTTCGTGCCGAAGGCAGGTGTATTCCTGCTCGACCCGGCGCTCCTTGGAGAATTGCTGATAGACTGTTGTCTCAGGACCGGGGCTTTTGGGTCGGACCGGCAGAACGGAGACGATCAGGTCCAGCATCCGTGCGAATGCGGCCGGATAAGGTTCCTGGGCGGAGAGGAGGTGATCGGTCAGCGAGGTGGGGAGATTCACCAATCGGGTTTTCGCGCCGAGAGCTGTCACGAATGCGTGAGACAAATCCCCAGGCGGGAGTCCGGTCAAAGCGGGAGTCGGACAGGTGACAATCCCGAGCGGGGATCGGATGAGACGCAGATCGTCAAGTGTCGATTCCAGATCGCTATAATGACCGGCGATGAGATCACCGACGAACCGATCGATATCGACGTTCAGCCCCATGAGATTTGCGATGCCACGGCGCAAACCGAAGCGGTAATCCGCGATGAGATCGTGCCCATGCATTGCCATCAGCATGGCCCCGACATCGAGCGATGGGTTGATCAAGAGCAGCAGGTCAAGGGGACGAGCCTGTGCGGCCATTTTGAGCGCCGCCCGCGCGGCGACGTCGCTGGCGACGACGAGAACCGGGGCTTTCGGCCAGGTATGGCTGACGAATTCGACGACCTTCAAGAGATCATGTTGCAGGCTCCGCATCGTCGCATGTTGCAACTCGCCCTCACTGGTACCGACATGATTGGTGTGGTCGTAGCGGAGGAGGCGTAGGTGATGCGCTGCCAGATAATAGGACAAGGCCGCATAGTCCAGCGCAGTTTGTCCAAAACCGGGGGCCAGAATGACGGTGGGCATGTCCGCATCGACCGTTTGGCCGAGATGGTCGTCCGCGATCGCGATCGCTTGACCTCGTGCGTTTCGGCATTCTCGCGGCACCGTGACGACGGATGCCGATGCTGAGAGGGCATCCGCCGTCCGTTGGTCGTTGAGATGCTGCCTGATCACCCGATGAATTTCTCGTTCAGCATGCGGAGTGAGCTGGAGGAATCGAACGCCGACCCTTGACGCGTGAGACGTGCCGGATGGATGAAGCGTGCTGGGGGCCATCGGATCTGGAGCCGACCAGACAATCTGAGCAGGGAGGGCGGTCTCGGGCGCGCCAGGCTCGTGGGATCCGGGCTGATCGGTTCGGAATGCAGGAGCAAAATGAAGAAGGACGAGCCCGCGGATCTGTTCCGGGCGCTCTTTCACGAGCAGGCATGCACCGTCGCGACTGAGGTTCATCATCTGGGCAACGAGGCGACTGGCCGGTTCCTGGTGACGCACCGTCTCCAGACGGAGAGGAAGCGCAAGGGATACGCGAAGCGCTTCTCGTCGATCGTGATCGGGGACAGCGTCAGGAACAGGCTTGGGGCCGGCAGCTTTCCGTTCTGGCGGACCGGCAGCCAGGAACACTTCAAGGGTAAAGCCCAGCGACCGTTCGCGTGCTGCGTCGATGAGAGAAGCGAGAACCGCCGCTTCTGTGTGCCTGGGCGGATGGAATACGATGACGATATGAGGTCGTATTGAAGCTGTTGCTTGAGAGGCGATCGAATCCGCTCGTTCGTAGACGAGTCCCGTGAGTTCGAGAATGCCCACGGCAGTTCGCATGACGATGTAGGCTTCCTGAAGTGCGATCGAAGGGAAATTGCTGGGCAGAGTGAGGCAGGCACCGCCCAGGCTGAGATTATTGAGCGTTCCCTCCCACGCGGAAGAGCCGAGCGTGACGTGAGCCGGAAGCGTGGTCGATATGCGGGGCTGGTTCCTGCGATCAGGCTTGACGGGTTCGACCGGGGACGGTGCGATAATGGGAGGCTGCACGGATACCGGTGTCTCAGCAGCCAGCGGGGAGGGACTGACGGCTGCGGCCGGTGGTTGAGCTGTTTCGAGGGGGGGCTGCATCTCGACCGGGAGTCGAACCGCCAGGCGAAGAGGGCCGGCAGCAGGCGCCGAGACATCCAGGCTGGCGCCAAGCTCTCTGGCACGCTGATAGAGATCCAGAAGATCGATCGGCTCCGACAACGAGGGAGCAGGAGCGCCAGCTGGTCGGTGGCGACCGGTCTCGAGGATTTCAATATCAAGGTTGCGCGATGGAGCAAGGGGGAATAGTGTCGGACCAGCGACCGAAGGAAGAGGCCCTACTCCGCTGGTGCGAATGATGAGAATTCGGGGTCGTTTGACGGCTTCGAGATAGGTCCTGGCATAGTCAATGAGGCGTTGAAAGAGCTGAATGGTCCGCTCCCGATCACCTTTGTAGGCTGGAAGGGACGCGGCGAAGTCGGTAACGATGGCGGCTTCATATTCCAGCCCAGCCTCGGTCGACAACATGAGCACATTTTCGAGGAGCCGGTTGATGTCGATGGCGGACTCTCGTGAGGTCTCGTGGACGAGGTGCTCGAGTTGTTTCCCAAGTTGTGTGGCGGCGGCGGCATGCCCGGACAATGACCCCAAACGGTCGACAACGCGTGCCTCGCGAATGGTCTCAAGGAGCAGTCGAGATTCGTTCTGTAACGTCGAGAGGGGTTGCTGTAACTCCTTCGAGAGCGCAGCGATTTGCTGGGCGATTGCGCGAACCTCTCCGGCACGTTCCAGCTGCTGACGAAGCTCTTGAATCGTCGTGCGCTGCCTTTTGCGTTCCGACAGGTCTCGGATGATTCCGACGGTTCCCAGGAATCGCCGGAAGGGGCTGTAGAGCCCTCTTGCGCTCACCTCTGCGGTGATGAGGATTTGTGCTCCACCAGGCGGGCGTTTCCTTAGGAATGTCAATTCAAACCCAGAGATTGCGCGGGCCCCGGAGCGGCGTTCATTGAATCGAAAGAGGGCGATCTGTTGGTCTGATTGAGAAAATACGGTGAGATAGGAGAGGCCGATCACTTCCTCCGGCCGGTAACCAAGTAGCGAAACCAGGTTGGGGCTGACACTGAGGAAACGCCCCTCCGCATCGAGTTCGTAGAAGATGTCGCCGAGCGAGTCGACCAGTTGGCGGTGCCGGATTTCCGTTCGTTCCGCAGCGCGTCGCAACTCACTCGTATCGAGTGCTTCCTTCGTGCAGAAGAGCAGCTCGGTGAGAAAGGCCGGCGAATGCTTGGACAGGAAGTAGTCTGCCCCGACTTGCAGCGCCTGGAGGGCGGAAGCGGAATCGGTGCGTCCGCTTTGGAGAAGGATTGCAGCATAGGGAATGCGACGCTTCAGATCTTCGACGAATGCGGCGGGCGCGTCGACGAGGCATCCGTCGTCGATCAACACGACAGCCCACTCAGCTGTCGTGGCCGAAGCCATCGTGGCCGCTTCGACAGCGGAGTAGGCGACGTCGATGCGGCAGTCTGGAAAAAATCCCCGCAGGCTGATCGTGACGAGTTTGATCTCGTCGGCATGATCGTTGACGATCAGGATCGTCACGGGCTCGCTTGGCGGCATCGACTGGTCTCCGTCATCGTTTCGGGCATCGGAGCAAATGCGGTTCCGGAGTGGATGGCCCATGCTCCATGCGCCGCGACCGGAGGCAGACCGACCCACTTTTTTCCGGCGGCGGAGGAAATCTGCTGCTCGGTGTAACTATGTGAATAACACAGGCGGGAGAGAGAAGCACAGTCTCGATCCCGAGCAAATGGCTCCCGCTTTGGTAGGGGGGCGAGTGCACGAAATTGAATGAACGAACAAAAATGGACAAGCGGAAACGGGAAGGTGAGGAATGAAGTGAGGAAGACCGAGTCTGCCGTACACGCGTCGGCCGACTCAAGGAGACATGCGTTACTGTGCGCTGGCGGTTTTCTTTTCCGGACAGGCCCCCGGCGTCATGTAGAGCAGATAGTTTCCCATGCCGTGCTGTAGTTCCTGTTTCTGAAGGGGGTGGTGATGGACCATGACCATCTCATAGTCGTCCGCTATCGTGACCGGAAACCCATGGCCGTCTCGGTAGACTTGATGGGGTTGGAATTCGAGGAAGGTGCCGTCCAGCGCGACATCGGGAACCGTGCGAAGTAAGGTCTGATTCTTGGTTTTGTTTTCGAGTGAGATTAACAACAGCTCGTCGTGCCCATGCGGGTATGCGAATTTCACGCAGCCGTCCATTGAAAATTTCAGGGGAGCGGTATGGACCTGGACACCGGGTTTGATCTCGATCCCTTCGTCCGTCTGGTCGGGGCCGCGGTCTTTGAACTTGCTGTAGCAGACGACGTTGACCCCGACCTGGTAGACGTCCATTTCTTTGACGGGAGTGCCTTCCGGCGCCATGTACATCGTAAAACTGGCCACGACGTCTTTGGTCGGAGGCGCCTTATGGTAAAACGCCACGACAGACATCAAATGTTCCCCTTTGCCGAGCTTGACTCCATAACCGTCTGGGAATTTGGCTTCAGTCATCTCAAGTCCCGCTCCGCTGAAAAACAGGGGCTCGCCTGGGCAGGAGACGCTGGGTCTGTCGTTATTCAACATCAAAATGTGATGGAGATAGTTTCTGGGAAGCGGCGTGCCGGCTTTCGTGAAGACTGCGGACTTGTATCCGACCATATACATGTCTTTGGGCAATTGGAAGACATGCTTCGGCATGGAGGC
>DATIFR010000139.1:0-1946 GCA_035455145.1 Nitrospira sp. | reverse complement strand
GGCCCACAGGTCCTCCCGGGACACCGGCTCGTGCAGGCGCGTGCTGAACTCCACCGTAACGATCCAATTCTCGTAGTGGGGCGCCACGGTGAACCAGCCGGCGTTGTCGATCATCATCCCGAAGACGCTGCCGTGGATCGCACCCATGGCATGGTCATAGTTCGGGTTGTACGGCATCTCGAAGACGGCCTGGCCTTCCTCATTGTAGCGGAGGGTCATGCCGGCGGCTTTTTGACTGGGGGCGCCCAGGAAGAGGTCGATCAATCCGTATTGCTCTTCATGTTCGCGCCGTCTCGTGGCGGCCTTATAAAGTATTGCCAGATAGTATAATTATATTATAATTATGACTGACTTAGTCACCTTCGAGTGGGATGAAGACAAGGATCGGGCCAATGTTAAGAAACATGGGGTTAGCTTCGAGGAGGCCTCGACCGTCTTTTGGGATGAGAACGCCAGAATTATTGACGATCCGGATCATTCCGATGAGGAAGAGCGCTTCATTCTGATGGGCGTAAGCCGGAACCTAAATATTCTGGTGGTTTGCCATTGTTATCGGAGGGAAGGGCAGGTCATTCGGATCATTTCGGCGAGAAGGGCGAATAAGAAGGAGCTTCGCTCCTATAAGGAACATTTGATATGAGAAAAGATTACGACTTCAGCAAATCACGGAAAAATCCTTACGCCAAAGGCCTGAAACAGCAGATCACCATTCGGCTCGACCCGGACTCCATCCGGTATTTCAAGGATCTGGCCGAGGAGACCGGCATTTCGTATCAAAACCTTATCGATCTTTATCTGAAGGACTGTGCACGCGAACAGAGACGGTTGTCGATCAAGTGGTTGAAGATGGGTTAATTCGACGCGTGCCTGGCGCCTGTTTTCCCTGCGTGTTGTTGTGTACTTGGTTCGGATCCACAGCGGGTTATCAATCTGAGAATTCTATCAATTTGAGAATACTCTTCGGAGGGTCGGCGAATATTAGTCGCAGAATTTCAACGCGTTACTCCATCACTCGCCCTTGAATTCCTGGCACCAAATTTGCTTCACATCCTCGCGGGGGGGCGTATGAAAATGACAATCAATCCTTGGGGCGTCGGCTTGATGGTGGCGATCGCGGTCTACCTCATGAGTCTGCCGTCGAGCGAGGCTCAAGTAAGGACCTTCGATGCCGGTGTGTTTAAGCCCCTCGATCGCACGGTGACCTCGACCCCGGCTGAGCGGACGAAGGTACCGGCGGTCAACATCAACCCGGATCAGATCCGATTGAGCGTCCAGGGATTTCGACGGATCGAGGCCGATTTCGATGTGCCCGAATTTAATCCCCGCGTTGCGGCAGATCCCCTGCAAGACAATCCGAACAAATACGAGTTGGGACCGGATGAGAGCGCCTTTGTGCTGAGCGGGTGGGTCTTCGTGAATCACGACAATTACTTCGGGGCGCTCCCGCAGTTTGTCGCCGCCACGACGCTCTTTGACGATGCACCGCCGGAATGTCCGGTTTTCAATATCCCGTATCCCCAGGCCCCGAAAAACGCGGCGTTGGCCAATCGCCGCTACAAGATCTATTACGTCGTTCGTGGGACAGTCAGCAACCCGATCTGCGCGAGTTACTTCCTTAACAAGGCAACGCTGGAACCCGGCATCACCGCGGTGCGTGTCAGCGACGGCATCAGCGTTTGGGCTGACCCAACGACGTATGCGGCGACGATCATCGGCAGATCCGAAAAAAGGATCGGGGCCTTCTACCAAAAGGAATAGGATGTCGATCCATCCGGAAAGAGTCGGCCCTTAAACATCGTCGGCTGTCCCATCCCGATAAGGCGTCGAAGTCACGATGAACGTCCCCGCGCCCGTGGCGGCGAGCTTGTATCCCGCCGTCCGGACCTCCATCTCCGCCGAGGCCATCCGGCTGCCCATCCTGATGATCCGCCCGACGGCCCACAGGT
>DATIFR010000138.1:0-5936 GCA_035455145.1 Nitrospira sp. | reverse complement strand
CGAGATTGTAGGTAAACGAATCGTAGTTGTCGATCATGAGCAGCATCGGTAAATCCTGCTATCAGCTGTCAGCGCTTAGGACTCAGCACAATACAGAAATGTGATCATTCGGGATCTGCTCGGAGCTTATGGCTGATGGCTAATAGCACGCGCGGGCGCCTCACTCTTGTTCGTGCCATATGCCATTCGCCACATGCTCTTCCTATTCCAGCCCCTGTTCGGCCAGTTCGATGGCTTTCATCATCGCACGGGCTTTGTTGCAGGTTTCTTCGTATTCATACTCGGGATTCGAATCCGCCACGATGCCGGCGCCGGCCTGGACAAACGCCTGATGTTTCTTGATGACGACCGTGCGGATGTTGATGCACATGTCCATGTTGCCGGAAAAGCTGAAATAGCCGACGGCTCCCGCATAGGGACCTCGCCTGGTCGGCTCCAATTCATCAATAATTTCCATGGCGCGGATTTTCGGCGCTCCGGAAACCGTTCCTGCCGGGAAACAGGCCCGCAACACGTCATAGGAGGTTTTGGACGGATCGAGCCGGCCGGTCACATTCGACACGATGTGCATGACGTGCGAATAGCGCTCGACATGCATCAACGAATCGACCGTGACAGAGCCTTGGCGTGCGACACGTCCGACGTCGTTGCGACCCAAATCGACCAGCATGACATGCTCGGCCCGCTCTTTTTCGTCTGCCAGGAGGCGCCGTTCCAATTGCTGATCTTCTTCCGGCGACAGTCCGCGACGGCGCGTACCGGCGATCGGCCTGACGGAGATGACTCCGTCTTCGCAACGCACGAGCGTTTCAGGGGACGAGCCGACCAGCTCCACGCCTGCCACCCTCAAGTAGTACATGTAGGGCGACGGATTCACGACGCGCAAGGCCCGGTATAACTGCAGGGGCGGCGCCTGGATATTCGTTTCCCAACGCTGGGACAACACGGCCTGCACGACGTCTCCGGCCCGAATATATTCTTTGGTCCGCACCACCATCTTTTCGAAATCCGCCTTGCTCATGTTCGAGGTAAAGGCGACCGGCTTACGCCGGCGATGGGGGCGCGCGTGCCGGAGCGGACGTTTCAATCGCGCGATCATCCGCTCGATCCGCTCCGTTGCAGCCCGATAGGCTTTCTTGATGTCCCGATCGCGTCCGGACGTTACGTGCGCATTGGCGACGACTTTGATTTTTTGCGCCACGTTATCGAAGATGAGGAGCGTATCGGTCAGCAGGAACGCGAAGTCTGGGAGATTAAGGTGATCTTTTCTGCGGCCGGGCAATTCCTCAAACGTCCTGACGATGTCATAGCTCAAATAGCCGACGGCGCCTCCGACAAACCGCGGCAGATTGGGAACCGTCACCGGACGGTAGTCGCCCATCAGTTCGCGCAGGCGTTCGAGAGGATTGCCCCGGCTGGGGATGCGTTTCTTCCGCTTGCCCCGCAGATAGATCAGATCCCCGCGATCTTCATAGATGACGACGGAAGAACCGCTTCCCAGAAAGGAATAGCGCGCCCACTTCTCGCCTCCCTCGATACTTTCCAAGAGGTAGGCGGTGGTTCCATGGTCGATTTTGGCAAACGCCGACACGGGGGTATCGTAATCCGCCAGAATCTCCCGGTAGATCGGAATCAGATTTCCCTCGCGGGCGTAATGGCGGAACTGATCAAGACTGAGTGAGTACGCTGGCGTCGGCACAACAATGGTCCTCTCGCTACTGGCTGACGATTAACTTCTGCCCGACTTCAATGATATCGTCCGGTAACTTGTTCCATTTTCGCAGGGTGTCGACTTTGACCCCGTAACGCCGGCTGATGCGATAGAGGGTTTCTCCGGGCTTGACGACGTGAATGTTGGGACCGGCTTTGCTCTCTCCGAGCTCTTCCGTTGGAGCCTGAGCTTCCGGCGCATCTCCCTGCGAACCGGGCGTACTTCCCAGCAGTTCATTGATGCTCGGAACGGATTCCTTCGGAAACGATTCCTTCGGGGAGGATTTTGCTGAAGCCGGTGCCGAGCGCTTCATATCCACATGGGCTTTGCGTTCAAGGAGAGCCGCTTCTTTCATGGCATCGGCCTCCTCCTGCACACGGGCCATTTGTTCACGGACGGCCTGCAGCTGGGCGGTCAATTCGCGGGTTTTTGCTTCGTATTCCGCCAATTCCCGTTTGCTCCGCTTCACTTCATTGTCCAATTCCCCGGTCCGTTTTTCTTCTTGAGCCAGCAGGCGTTGAAAGTTCAGACTGCGGGCCTTTTCCGCCTCGTATTTTTCAGTGAGAACGCAGCCGCTGAGGACGAGGCCTCCGCAAATCACGGTGAGGACTCGGGCAGCAGGTTTCAGTATCGACTTTCTCACTTGAGACACCTCCTTCATGTACACCTCCTCCATCGCAATTGAGGCTTTCACGTTTCTGACGCGGGGAATTGCTTTCTGGTTCCTGTCTCTTCAAAATCCGACCAACAGGATTGGATAGAATAGTGGCTAACGCTGCGAAAGTCAAAGCGATTGGGGCGGCTCCATAGTTTGACCGGTTCCCTCTTGCTATGTTACCGTCTGGTCGCTTCGAGCATCGACCGATCCCGATAGAGTCACGGTTTCTACCCCCATATCTCCTGTTCAACCACCTCGATGGCTACCACTGATGTTCAGGCTCGACTGACTACCCTGCGGGATGAGATCCGTCGCCACGATTACCTCTATTACGTGAAGGCGCGTCCGGAAATTTCCGATGCTGCCTACGACCGCCTGTTCCGGGAGCTCACCGAGCTCGAGCGGGCCCATCCGGAGTTGGTGACGATCGATTCCCCGACTCAACGAGTGGGGGCCCCTCCCCTCGACGAGCTGAAGAAGGTCCGGCATGAACAGCCCATGTTGAGCCTCGATTCGCTCCTCGACCAGGCCGATGTTCTGGCCTTCGATCAACGCATGAAGCGGGAGCTCGATGCCCCTTCCGTCGTGTACACGGCCGAGCCGAAATTCGACGGTCTCTCCGTCGAGTTACTCTATGAACAGGGGCTGTTCGTACGGGGAGCGACGCGAGGCGACGGTACAGTGGGAGAAGACGTCACGGTCAATCTGAGAACGATTCGTTCGTTACCTCTTCAGTTGCTCCCGCAGTCAGGATACCCCGCGCACGTGGTCGTGCGGGGTGAGGTGTACATGAGATTGGACGATTTTCAGGTTTTGAACAGGCGGATTACCGAACGGGGGGAGGAAGCCTTTGCCAATCCCCGGAACGCCGCCTCCGGATCGCTGCGGCAGTTAGACTCTGCGATCACGGCAGAGCGTCCGCTTGTCGTCACCTGCTATGAAGTGATGGTCCACTCGGGCCCCGCGTTGACGTCTCACTGGGATGAGCTCGATGCCTTATCCAGATGGGGATTTCCGGTTCCACTCCATCGCCGGCGCTGCGCCTCGATCGAAGACGTCATCGCCTACCACCATGAAACGGAATCGATTCGCGACAGCCTCACGTATGAGATCGACGGTGTGGTCGTCAAGGTAGACCGGCGGGACTGGCAGGAACAGCTCGGATTCAAATCGAGAAGCCCCCGTTGGGCCATCGCGTATAAATTCACGCCGCGGAAAGAGATCACGGTCGTGCAGGACATCGCCGTGTCAGTCGGGCGAACCGGTACCTTGACGCCTATCGCGCTCCTCACCCCGGTTGAGGTGGGCGGTGTCACCATCAGCCGCGCGACGCTTCACAATGCCGATGAGGTCGCGCGGAAAGATATCCGCATCGGCGATACGGTCAAGGTCGAGCGGGCCGGCGACGTCATACCGGCGATTGTCGAACGGGTTCCTGTTCCCGGCGAACGGCGTCGCGAGCCGTTTCGCATGCCGGATACCTGCCCTGTCTGCCAGTCAACGGTCGCGCGCGAGGGCGCCTACTACTATTGCACCGGGAAATCGGTGTGCATGGCGCAGATCAAAGGTGCCATCGAACACTTCGCATCAAAGGGCGCGCTCAACATTGAAGGGCTGGGCAAGAAGACCGTGGCCCAATTGGTCGACGCAGGACTGGTCCGATCATTGGCCGATCTCTACAGGCTGACGAAATCCCAGCTATTGGCGTTGGAGGGATTCGCCGATCGATCGGCGAGTCTCTTGCTGGAATCGATCGAGCGGAGCAAAACCGTTTCACTCGACCGTTTCCTGATGGGGCTGGGGATCAGGCAGGTCGGGCAACATGTCGCAAAGGTCCTGGCCCGGAAATTCGGCTCGCTATCCGGGATCATGGAAGCCGATCACGAACGGTTTCAACAAGTGAAAGAAATAGGGCCTGAGATTGCCTCCAGTCTCGTATCATATTTTTCCGAAGCGCACAATCGACAGGTGATTCAGCACCTGATCGAGTGCGGCTTTCAGATTGCCACGAGCACCGTCGTCCCTTCCGCCGATGCAGTGTTGGCAGGCAAGAGCTTCGTCTTCACGGGAGGGCTGGCACACTTGACTAGAGAACAGGCCAAGCAATTAGTCGAGGATCGAGGCGGCCAGGTCTCTTCCAGTGTCAGCAAACGGACGTCGTACGTTGTTGCAGGGGCAGACCCGGGGTCGAAGCTTGACCAGGCCAATAAGCTGGGGGTGACGGTCCTGACCGAACAGGAATTTCTCGAACTGGTGGAAGGACGTCTCTGAAGCTGTGCGCGCTCGCGCTAGCTCACGAGGTTGAGATTGGGCGTTTCAACGGGAACCGGGTGCTTTTCTTCCCGGAATATCTGCACGCTGCGGATCGAACGCGGCTCGGCTTCATGAATGACGATACGGCAGTTTCCGATGCGTAGTTCTTCTCCGACTTTGGGGATCCTGCCGAGTTCCTGCTGAATCAGCCCGCCGATGGTCACGGCTTCGTCGCCGAGATCGACCTTCAAGAAATCGTTGACCTTCCTGACTTCCGTCCGGCCGTGAACGAGAATTTGGTTCTTCCCCAAGCGCTTGATCAATTCTTCCGTGATATCCGTTTCGTCCATGATCTCCCCGACGACCTCTTCGAGCAGGTCTTCGAGCGTGACGATCCCCATCACGCCGCCGAATTCGTTGACGACGACGGCCATGTGCCGTTTCTCCTGCTGAAACTGTTTCATGAGATCGTCCGCGGTCTTGCCGGCCGGAACAAATATCGGCGGATAGGCAATGTCTTTCAGCTTGGCATCAGACTGACCTTTCGCCAGCTCCGTCAAGGCCCTGGTCTTATAGAGAATGCCCGTGATGTTATCGAGCGTGCCGTCGTAAACCGGGATTCGAGAGTACTTGGAGTTATAGAGCAACTCTTGCGCTTCTTTTAAACGAAGATTCCCGTCCAGCGAAAAGACGTACAAGCGCGGGGTCATCGCGTCTTCGGCCGTAATATCTTTCAGCTGGAAGACGTTCTTGATCATCTTGACCTTCTCGACCTCGATCGCCCCGGCTTTCCCTCCCTCGTCCAGCATGATCTTGAGTTCTTCTTCCGTTACGAGCGGAAGGGTCAATCCCTTCCCGCCCGTGAGCTTATGGATGAACGGGACCATGATAGCCAGGATCGGCTTGAGACAGACCTGTACCCCATAGACCGGATAGGCCATATTCAAGGTGACGGGGACGGAAAACTTTGCTGCCAGGGTCTTGGGAATGACGTCGACCGATACAAGCAGGACGAAAGTGAGCAGTCCCACGACTACCGCAATGGTATCGTCGAAAAATGTTCGTTCAGCCCCGAATTTATTCAATGTCAGGAACGTGGCATACATCGGAATCGCCGTGCTCACCAGACGGTCTCCGACGAGGATAGTAGCCAGCAGCCTTTGCGGGTCGCTCCGAAGATAGAGGGCCATCTTGGCCCGATTGTTGTTGTTCTGGGCAAGAGCACGCAGCTTGGTCTCATTGACGGCGAAGAAGCCGATCTCCGCCGTCGAAATCACGGCAGAAAGAACAATAAGGCCCAATAAGATCGCAATA
>DATIFR010000137.1:0-1350 GCA_035455145.1 Nitrospira sp. | reverse complement strand
CCATAGACTTGGTTCAGCACGAAATAGGGGACGCCGCGAATCCCGAGCTTGTGTCCGGCTGATTCTTCGGCCTTCACCTCCGCCACTCCGCCATCACTCTGGAGAAAGTGTGCTGCGTTCAGTCCCACACGGTCGGCCAATTGAACAAGCACGGATGTCGTTCCGATATCAGCGCCCTCTTCGAAGTAACCTTTGAAGAGTGAATCGACCACGGCATCCTGGCAGCCTTGTTGCGCGGCGTACCAAATCAGCCGATGGGCCGGCAACGTATTGGGCGTCCGCGCGATCTTCTCAAACGCGAAGGCGATCCGTTCCTCGGCACCAGCCTCCAGCACATGCTCTTCCAATCGCCGGAAGGCCTCGAGACTTCCGAACTTTGCCTCGAGATACGTGGTTCGATCCATCCCTTCCTTCGGCATCGTCGGATTCAGTTGGAACGGTCGCCAGATTATCTGCGGCCTTACCGCATCCTTCAATTGACTCAACGCTCGTTCCAACCGTCGCTTCCCGATGTAGCACCAGGGACAGACGACATCGGAATAGATCTCGATCATGAGAGTCTGATCGCTCATGACAAATGCCCCATCTTCCCTACCTGATAGTCCTGTACCGCTTGAATCAACTCGGCCTTGGTATTCATGACAAACGGCCCGTAGCGGGCAATCGGCTCGTCGATCGGGTTTCCGGCCATCACCAAGATCCGGCTGTCCTTTTCAGCCTCAACGGTGACCTGCGAGCCGTTCCTCTTACACACGATCAACTCTGCTTCCCCGGCCGCTGGCGACCCATTGACGGAAGCTCGACCCTGCAAGACAAAGATGGACGCATTGTGTTCATCGGGGATTGTCAACACGATGCTCTGTCCGCCTTTTAGCTCAAGATCATAGAGTTCGACAGGCGTAAATGTATGAGCCGGGCCCTTGCGCCCCTGAAACGACCCGGCGATCACGCGCAACCGACCGGCTCCATCATTGAGATCAATCGCCGGAATGTCCGCGTTCAGAATCGTCTGATAGCCGGGCGCGGACATTTTTGACGCCTTCGGGAGGTTCACCCACAGTTGAATGGCGTGGAGTCTGCCACCTTTCTTTGCAAATGCCTTTTCGTGAAACTCCTCATGGACAACGCCAGAGGCTGCGGTCATCCATTGTACGTCGCCCGGACCGATGACACCGGCATTCCCAGCAGAATCGCGATGCGCCACCACGCCTTCGTAGACAATAGTAACGGTTTCAAACCCGCGGTGCGGATGCTCACCCACGCCGCGAGGATGATCTGTCGGGGCAAAGTACTGGGGTCCCGCATAATCGAGCATGAGAAAGGGGCTCACCTCATGATCGAGATCATTGC
>DATIFR010000136.1:0-11450 GCA_035455145.1 Nitrospira sp. | reverse complement strand
ACATTGGCGCGATGAATTTGACGCAGTGTATCGGCACCGGAAACTTTCGATTCACCGATGAGAAACGCGAAGTTGTCCGTGTCATATCCGCCCTGCACACCGAGTTCCGTGCCCCAGCGAGAGGATTCTGTCGCGTCTTTCCTGACATAGATGAGCGCCATGTTGGGGGTCAATTCGTTATTGCGCTGTGTAGTGGTGCGGCTGCGCCACAGGTGATTCTCGGGATAATTGAAATTCTGAATATAACTGAGATCGAGGTAGGCGCCGTAGTGCCAGCCGGGAGGCGGCTCGAACGACGCGGAGAGCTGGCTCGTCGATGCAGGTTCCTCGGCCAAAGACGGAGCAGGCAGGAGTGACAAGAGCACCCAGCAGACCCACAGCAGATGGATCATCCGGCGGGCCAACCTATTTCTTTGCCTGATCCAACAGGCACCACAAGCGTCGTGTGCCGGACTTCTGGTCGGTCACCGGTTCGCCGCTGAAGAAGCTGATCTGCCAGGCCACGATATCGTCGGTGGGATGCGGCGTGGCCGTCCAATAGATTTCGGACTTGATGTTCGAGAAGGGATGTCCGGCCGGCAGGGCGGGATCGTGTTGTGAGGAATCGATCAACGTCTTCAATTCATCCACCGTCGGGGCACGCCAGCCTTTCTGCCCTCCCACCTCTTTTGTGGCGCATCGGGCAACGGAGCGACTCCAGACATCATGTTCGCGATCCGGCTCCTGCTCCCAAATCAGCCCTGTCTGGTTATCTTTTACGGCAGCTCCGCCCAGCACCAAGGTGAATCTCGACGAGCCGGAAGAATCGGCGGCATACAGCAAGCCGGTCGGCGTGAAGAGGATGACACAGAGACTCACCATTCCCAACAGGCGCATGGACGCTCCTCTCAGTAATAGGGGGGCCTATCGTAAGAGAGTTTGAAAGGGCGCGCAAGTGTGGTGGCTCACGAGGACAAGCGGCGATAGTGGCGAAGCAGGAGAAGAGCTCCCCAGGCGAAAGATACCAGCATCAAGGCGATGCCGAGATTATTCGAGAGATGGGCAAGACGGTGGTCGTACTGAAGCCAACCAAGCATGCCGAGGATATTTTCCCAGTCGTGTCCATCTGTTTCTTTTCCCGTCACGCCGCCGAGCAGCATCAGATCCAGTGCCCGAGCATCGTTGATGTAGGGGGACACGTCCATGAAGTTTTCCGCCGTCCACCAGAGCGCAACAGATGCGCCGAAGGGATCGCGGGTCTTGACGAGAAATGTCGAGAGACAAACGACCGGTATCAGGATCTGCGTGAGGCTCCCTCCGAGAAACATCATGAACCGTCCGAAGGGCATGAAGATCAGATGCCCCGCTTCATGAAACGGAAGATTGACCAGATGGAAGAACGATTCGCCGGTGGCGTTCGTCTCGAGCGGAGTGACGACGAAACTCTTGCCCCACCAAATCAGTGCGAGGAAGACCACAAGCCGTCCGGCGAACGTCAGAGGATCGTTCGTCTGATCCAAATCGATGAACCGCCGTTTCGCTGCGAGAAACCAAGGCGATTCGGTGAGTGAGAAGCCGGTCCGTTGCATGCCTGGTTGAACCGGATGCAGCCGGTATTTGGCAAAGATGATCCCGCACTTGGCACATTCGATACCCCCGTCCGGTTGTTCGAACGAACACTTGGGGCAGGCGAGCGTGGTAATCGACGTCGGAGCCATAACCCAGACTACGAAGGAAGCTGCGAGAGGGCAAGAAATTGCAAGGATTCTTGTCTGTAAGACCGCAAGATTACCTGGAGTAGAAAGAGAATGGGACCGGCGCAAAGGTGAGCACAAAGACTGCTAAGGCCATCCAACCGACGACGGTTCTCCCTCGCCCCAATGGGACATGAGGATCCATAACCGGCGGATGCCCGAAACCCCAGAGTCCTGCCATGAAGGCCCAAAGAAACCAGCCGGGCCATCCGACAAATCCCAAAACGATCAGCAAGGGAACGATTGCAAACGCCATGGTCCGTTGCCGGCTTCCCCATAATGCGTAGGCGACATGTCCGCCGTCGAGCTGGCCGATCGGAATGAGATTCAACGACGTGACAAAGAGACCGAACCAGGCCGCGAAGGCGATCGGATGGAGCAGCACGTCGGCTTCGGGCGGCAAGGACCCGATAATCAACCATGCCATGAATTTCAATAACAGCGGTTCGCCGAGCTGCAATCCGTACGTGGTCGTTCGATCGACGACGGTTGATAAGTGTAGGCCGACGACCAGGGCCGCGACGGCGATGACGAATCCGGCCAGTGGCCCGGCAACGCCGATATCGAACAATGCGCGCCGGTTCATGATCGGGCCGCGGATGCGAATGATTGCGCCGAACGTCCCGATAAAATGCGGCGGCCCCGGAATGAACAGCGGCAGTGAGGCCGGAACCCGATGGATCTTCGACAAGAGGAAATGCCCGAGCTCGTGCGTGACGAGGATGAACAGGAGCGTGCCAGCGAAGGGGATTCCTCGCCACAGCATTTCCGGATGCTCCTGCAGAAATGCGACCGGCCCTCGCATCGGACCGCTGTATGCCTGATAGGCGCCGGCCCAAAGCGTGGTGAAAATCGTCAGGAGAAAGAGCGCGAGCGGCAACGTCCAGCGGGAGAAGGATGACTCGTCCTCTTCCACCTCATCGAACGAGGGATTCAATGGGTGCTCGGATTGACCGGAGGGCAGGGGCGCTTGGCCGTCGTTCCTGCGAATGGATTGTTTCTCGCCACGATTGGTGCCATCCATGTGGCCGCCGTCAGTGCGTGGTGTAAAACGGGTTGTGTTGGACTTCTTCCTGTACCGTCGTTCCCGGACCATGCCCGGGCAAGAGCAGACAGTCCTGCGGCAGGCTTAAAACTTTGTGTCGCACCGATTCGAGATGTGCGTGATACAGCTGAAAGGGATTAGATCGCCCGATCGATCCGGCAAATATTGTATCGCCAACGAAACACACCGGTCCCCAGGGCATCTCGACCGAATAACAAATCCCGCCTGGCGTATGACCGGGGGCTGCAAGACAGCGGACCGTCAACCGGCCGATCGGTATCATCCGCCCGTCGTCCGGGTGAACCAATTGAGTCTCCGCAGGCTTCCAATGCAATAATGTCACATCGTCGGAGCCGAGGAAGACTGGCACCTGCCACCGGTTGAGGATTCGCTGAATCCCCTCTGCATGATCTGCGTGCCCGTGAGTAAGACAGATGCCGATCAAGCGAAGGGATCGAGCCTCCAGTATCTCGATCATGGTTTCGGCATTGTAGGCTGTATCTATCAGGACCGCCTCGCCGGAATCGTAGACGATGTAGCCCTTCACCGCATAGCCGCTGATCTCGCCATGTACGGTTTCGATCCCCGGCATCAACGGGAGGGAATGAGGAACCCACTTGTCCAGCACGATCTCTTCGAGCGGCCTCTGCCGCAACCCGAGGGCGCTGGCAATTGCGCGAAGCTCTGTGCGATCTCGCACCTGATCACCCCTCTCCAGCGCGCTGATGTCGGCTCCGGGAAGGCCGGTCAGACGAGCCAGCTCACCGACAGACAGTTTCAGGCCTGCACGGGCCTTCTTGATCATGTCGCACAAGTCGTCTTCAAGTGGCATAGGCAATCGTTCAGAGGACAGGTACTAGCACAATTTTTGGCGCTCCAATGCAGACCTCAACTCGACTATCCGATTCCCCTCTATCCCCCCACCGTTCCGGAAAATCTTTTCTTTGAAGCGGGTGTCGTCGGCCAGCCCATTCGCCCGCAGCGCAAGGGACCCACTGGGGGATGGGTGGAGCGAGGGCGAATGAGCTGGTCGACGGCAGGACTCGCTCCTCTTTACCCTTCCGGAACCAACTTTATTTCTTTCACCTCACCGAATCCCGACAACAATTTGGCCAAGGCCTCGCCGGGCCCCACGGCGACGATCGTGAGCCGGTCCGGATGAAAATGCTTCTTGGCCGCTGCCAGAAGATCCTCTTTGGACAACGCCACCACGCGCGCCCGCAGCTGTTGCAGGAAGTCCTTGGGCAGGCCGTCATATTCCAAATCGATGAAGCGATTGACGATTGCCGCAGGGCTCGTGAAGGAAAACACGAACGAGTTCACATAGGCTTCCTTGGCTTCCGCCAGTTCCTCGTCGGTCACCAATTCGGTTCGCATCCGCTGCATGTTGGCGACAAAACGGCTGATGACTTCTTCCGTAGAAGGCAGCTTTGTTTCCGCCCGCATGAGCCAGACACCTTGATCATGCACACCGGCGTTCAACCGACTGCCGACGGAATAGGCCAGGCCCCGTTTGGTTCGCACATCGTTGAACAGGCGGCTGCGGAACGAACTGCCGCCGAGAATGTCGTTTGCGATGGCTAACGAAACATAGTCAGGATCATTTTCCTTGATGGTCAGGTGGCCGACACGCAAGTGCGTCTGCGAGGTGTCCTTCTTGACAAAGCGAACGATTGAACGTGCACCGGATGACTCCGGCACATCGGCAATCTTCAACTCCGGCACATCGCCCTTCTTCCAGTCGCCGAAGGTCGCGCGCAACAGCGCCAGCATCTCCGCTTTCTCGAAGTCGCCGGTGACTCCTAGAATAATTCCATTGGGGTGAACCGTCCGCTGATGGAACGACACCAGATCATCACGGGTAATCTGTTTGATCGATTCAATGGTGCTTTCGCGGGCGGAGGGATGCTCCGGCCCATACAGCAGCTTAACGAACTCCCGGCCGACGATCGATCCGGGGTTATCCTGGCGGCGCCTGATCCCTTCGATGGCTTGCAGTTTGGCGACATCGACGCGCGCCGGCTCGAATGCCGGTGTCCGGATCAAGCCGGCAAAGATCTGCAGCCCACGCTTCAGGTCCTTGCTCAGGACGTCGAGAGATGCCGACGCGGCCTGCCGCCCCATGGAGATACTGATGTCTCCTGCAAACTGCTCTAACTCTTCATCGACCTGTTCGGCGGTCAATCCGCCGCCCCCGCCGGTCCGCATGACCGAGCCGGTCAACCCCGCCAGCCCGATCTTGTCGGCCGGTTCGAGCCATCCTCCGGTGCGCATCGTGGTCGAGAGACTGATCAGCGGTAATTCGTGATCTTCCAAAAGATAGACGACCATGCCGTTGTCGAGGACGACTCGATCCGGCTCGGGCGGCGCGAATTCTACCGGCTTGAAGGTCATCTTCCGCGGGTCACCAAGGGCAAGATCTCCTGCCCAGGCTGTCACCACGGACAGGACCAACAATGCCGCGATGCCCGTAAAACTTAGCAGGGCCAAACTCTTCACCACCTTCATCGCGCCACCTCGCCAGGAGCAACTGTCGCAACCTGTTTCTCATCGCCCTTCTTCACCAAGGTCGCGACCGTTCGATTCGATTTCGTAAAGTATTGCGCCGCCACGCGCTGAATGTCGGCAGGGGTGACCGCCGCCACCTTGTCCCTCGCCTTGAGAATGTAATGCCAGTCTCCTGCGACGGTCTGATACAGCGCCAATTGCGACGCCAGCCCGCTGTTGGATCGAAGCGCCCGGACCATGTCGGCATCAAGGTTGTTGAGCACCCGTTCGAGCTCTTTCGATGTCACAGGCTCGGTCTTGAGCCGCTCTAGTTCAGCGAGAATGGCCGCCTCGACATCCGCAGTCGTGTGAGGTGCTGCAGGTGTGGCGTTCAAGACGAATAAATTCGGTGCACGGACTCCGGGATAATTGGCATCGGAACTCACCGAAGCCGCCAGCCGGCCGTCACGAACCAGTTTCACATACAACCGTGAGGTCAGGCCTTCCGTCAGAATTTCGTCGATCACGTCGAACACATAGTCGTCTGGATGGCCGAGTCCCGGCTTGTGGAAACCGATCGCGAGGGACGGCTCGGCATCGAATTCGATTTCAATGCGCCGTTCCCCTCGCTGGGGAGGTTCCGTCGTGACAATCTGCGGCGGAGGCGGCACAGCTGGAATCTTGCCGAACGTGCTCTCGATGAGCGCGATGACTTCTTGGGGGTTGATGTCGCCGACAATCCCGATGGTGGCCCGGCCAGGCCCATAATACGTTTTAAAGAAGGCTTCCGTCGCAGCCGGCGTCAATGACAGGATATCGGATTCCCACCCGATGGTTGGAATGCCGTAGGGATGGGCACGGAAGGCTGCTGACGTAAAGGTTTCGAAGAGCAGGCCGTTAGGGCTGTCGTCATTTCGCAGGCGCCGCTCTTCCATGACGACGCCACGTTCCTTATAGAATTCCCGCAGCACCGGATTCGCCATACGGTCGGCTTCGATCGCTGCCCAGAGGGGCAGCCGATTGGAGGGCAGGCTGATCATATATCGCGTGAGGTCTTTGCCTGTGGCGGCATTCAGGCCGACGCCCCCGTGACGCTGGTACAGCAACGCCATCTCGTTCCCCGCGACATATTGGACGGCTTGGTCTTGGAGTTCCTTGAATCGCTTCTGCAACGCTTCGATCGTCGCCTGCTCCTCCGTACTGACGGGATTCTCCGGACTGCGCTTGGCGAGGTCCCGTTGGCGTTCCTCGAGTCCGGTTCCGATTCGATGCAGTTCGTCGAGAATTGGCTTCTCTTTGGTGTAATCCTTCGTCCCGATCGTTCTTGTCCCCTTAAATGCCATGTGTTCGTACAGATGAGCGAGACCTGTCTGACCTGCCTGCTCGTTCACGCCACCGACACCGAACGTCATGTTGATTGACACGATGGGCGTTTGATGCCGTTCGACCATCAACACGGTCAACCCGTTCGCGAGTTTGTGCTCGATCACGCGATCCGCCAAGCCCGGCGACGCAAGCACCAGGCTGAGGCTAAGGCTCAGGTTGAGTAGAATGCCGATACAAGGAGCGGCAACCCACCGCATTGTTCGTCTCACGTGGTCCGTCGAGCTTGACCTGTTGTTCATTCGAAGATCTCCATGAGTTCTTCAGGGCGTTCGATAAACCAATCCGGCTGGCAAGCGGCCATCTTTTGCCGGTTACCCATGCCGTAGCCGACCGCGCAGACGCGAATTCCGGCGTTATGTCCACCGTTGATGTCGTTCGTGCTGTCTCCCACCAACACCGTTCGATCTTTCGGGACCTTCAGGCGCTCCATGACATGCAACAGCATACCTGGCTCCGGTTTCAAGCCGAACCCGTTGTCGCCGCCGACGACAAAATGGAAATGATGGGAGCCCAATCCCTTGAGGATCACCTCCGTATATTCGATCGACTTGTTTGTCGCGACGGCCTTGCGCTTGTCCGTGAAGTGGGTCAACGCGTCTTCCACGCCCGGATAGAACCGGGTCCGATCCAGGCAATGGGCCAAGTAATGTCCTCGAAATACTTTCAAGGCATCCTCGAAGCTGACGCGGCTCTCTTCCCCTACCGCCAGCCGCAGCAACTTCTTTACTCCGTCGCCGACGAAACCGAAAATTTCTTCAAGCGGCCGTTGGGGCAACCCCAACTCAGCCAGCGTCAGATTTACCGAGGCGGCAATATCCCATTTGGATTCGATCAGGGTGCCGTCCAGATCGAAGATCATCAATTCGACTGCCGTCTTCCCCATCACTTCGCCTTTCGTAACTCGTCCTGCAATTCCGCCAGACGCTCGCGTTTCGTTGGTTCAGTTTCCTTCACCCAGGCTTCCCGCACGAAATTGATGATCCGCTTCTGCCCGACGTGGGGCGGCAGCACCGGCTCGATGATCTTCCACCGATTATATACTGCCTTGACGCGCACGCGAATTTCCTCGACACCGGATTCCGGAACGAACCCGGCTGTTTCCAGATAAACTGAACCGATCACTTCAAATGTAACCGGGATAACCACTTCCAACCGGTCAATGATCTCCCACTGGCGATAGTGTTCCGGGACGGAAAATCCCCGGATGACAACGATTCGCCCCCACGCCGGTTCTTCCTGCCAATCCCTGAAGGGCGCGAGTGTTTCGAAGGACAGCGCATCGAGCTTAGCCCCTTTTTGATCAAGGGCAAAATACTTCTTCACTATCTCAACGGGCGAATGGTCGAGGTTGCCCGTTTGAGCTGCGGCATCGAACCCATGAACAGACAAGAGACAGAGGGTCAGGGCAGCGAGAAGGCCCCTGAACGCCCAACGCACGGTCGAGACACCGGATAGGGACATAATCGTCACCTGTAATCGATCGTTGTTCCGAAAGGATTCGCCGGCGGAAGGTGTCGCGGCACGGGCTTGGACAACATCCTCAACTGGTACACAGTGGACCGGCACCGCATTGTATCAAAGGTTGTGGCCGATTTCATGCACGCGCGATCGACCGATGGCTCGACGTTGACCTACTTCGAGACCACATGCTAGGGTTTTCCCCGCAGCACGATCGCATTTCGCCAAGCCTCTTCTCTCCTGCACGATGGATCGCGATGCCGCATCGCTGGATGATCGGGTTCTGTGTTCTCTGCTGCCTATGGACGGGCATTTCATTTGGATCACACGATGATGGCGCATCAACCCACAGCTCTGACCCTGCCGCTGAGGATAGTCAGGTCGCGGCGCCGGCATCGGAGAAGCATCGCTCATCCGGATCGCTCGATCGGGCTGAGCAGATCGCGCCGAAAAAGGCGCATGATTTGCTGGCAACGCTGCAGCAGCGCAACGGGCAGCCGCTTCCTGGCTACGTCGGAGGGCGTCCATTTCAGAATCGGGAAGGGCGGCTTCCGCGTGGTCGTTACCGGGAATACGACGTGAATCCGAAGATTTCCGGGCGCGCACGCGATGCGGAGCGGATTGTGATCGAGCAGAATACGGGGAAAGCCTACTACTCTGGAGATCATTATCATACCTTCATTCCGTTAAATTGAGACGCTATGGCCGCTCGAGCACCACTACCTTCGCTGACGACTCACTTGCAATCGGTCAAGGCACCCTGGTCGTCCCTCCTGGTGCTGAAGGTCGGACAACGAGCTGAATCGCTGGTCGACGTCCCAGACGGTTTCGTCTCAAAAGTCTTGCGGGGCAGCAAGTGCCGTACGAGCGCCGGGTTATTTGCGGAGTTCGCGCGGGCTTTGGATTTTCCAGATTATTTCGGCCACAACTGGGATGCACTCGAGGAATGCCTGGCTGATTTGGAATGGTTGCCGGCGAAAGGTTATGTGCTGATTCTCACCGACGCGGAACAGGTGCTTCAAGACGACGAAGCGGATTATGCCACGCTCTTGGAAGTTCTAAGCGATGCCGGAGAGGCCTGGGGATCTGGTCAAGCGGGCATGGGCTCCAGACGTGCGACTCCATTCCACGTGGTATTCGCCGTTGGGGAACGGGAGAAATCAAAGCGCGGGCACTGGAGCCTTCAAGAATTGCCCGCCAAATCACCGCGAAAGCCGGCGAAGCCCACCAATAAGCGAACTGGGCGCCGTTGAACATGCGTCGGCAAGGCTCATGGATTCGTGAGGACAAGTCATCGTGGAATCGATCGGTTTCTACAGATGTTCCGTGCGATTGGAGGCGTGATACCACAAAGTTGCAAGGAGAATGTGCTTCTCAAGAGCGTATTCGTTTTGTGAGATTCAAGAGCGCGCCCCAGCGAAAGAGCGCAAACGCCACTTTCTTTCTCGTGTCATCACCAGAATCAGCGGCGACCTGACTCGACGCCCACCAATGCGCATGCACCTCCGCACGATGCACGACGCAGATGCCATGGGTTTCTCGAGGATCGTCCAGCGGAGCCTTCTCGCCGACAAATTCGGCCTTTCCCTCTTTTCGGCACCAGGAACAGACGATCCTCATTTTCGACCCTCGAAATAGTACTTTCCTTCAACCATCATAATCGTGAGCCATGACCAAATTTGTACGCAAGTGTCGGGCCGAATTCTGGGAGACGAAACAAGATCAATAATTCCTGAGAATTCGAGCAGAGTGCTCGAGAGAGATCGAACCGGTGTATCCAAAAACCGCCAGCGCTAGTATCTCATCAGACACTTTTTGACCCCACATGGGGCAATTCGCGGCGTTCTTTCCTTTCCTTGACCAATTCTTCCCCTGCATGTTAGGTTGCGCCCCCGTTATGAAAATCACGAGATCTGCCAAGCTCTTTGCAGAGGCGCAACAACTCATTCCCGGTGGTGTGAATAGTCCGGTCCGTGCCTTCCAATCGGTCGGAGGGCAGCCCCGTTTCATCGTTCGCGCCAAAGGGTCGAGGCTCGTTGATGTGGATGGAAACACCTACATCGACTACGTCTTGTCTTGGGGACCGATGATCCTTGGACATGCGGCACCTCCCGTCATCAACGCGATCAAACAGGCTGCGGGACGAGGGACCAGTTACGGAGCTCCGACAGCATTAGAAATCGAGCTGGCCCGCCAGATTCGTGCGGCTGTTCCCTCGATGGAGAAGGTTCGCCTGGTCAGCTCCGGGACCGAAGCGGTCATGAGCGCAATTCGCGTGGCTCGGGGATTCACCAGGCGAGACACCATCCTCAAGTTTGAGGGCTGTTACCACGGCCACAGTGATTACCTTCTGGCCAAAGCCGGTTCAGGGCTGGCTACGTTGGGAATCCCCGATTCGCTTGGCGTGCCGGCGGATTTTGCTAAACATACCCTCACCGCTCCTTACAACGACATACGCGCCGTTCAGCAGGTCGTCAAAGAACGCGGGAAACAGCTGGCTTGCATCATTTTGGAGCCGATCGCCGGAAACATGGGCGTGGTCCCTCCCGCGCCGGATTTTCTCCAAGCGCTCCGCCGGTTGACTCTCGAGCACGACATCCTGCTCATCTTCGACGAAGTCATTTCCGGATTTCGCGTCGGCTATGCAGGAGCACAAGGCCTCTATGGCATCACGCCGGACCTGACCGTGCTGGGCAAAATTATCGGCGGAGGATTGCCGGTAGGGGCGTACGGAGGGCGGGCGGAGATCATGGATCTGATCGCACCATCGGGTCCTGTATACCAGGCCGGTACGTTATCGGGAAATCCGCTGGCAGTGACGGCGGGACTGGCCACGCTCAAACAACTAAGAGCAAAGGGATTGTACAAGAAGCTCGACGAACGGGCTGCTGCTCTTGCCGAAGGCATCGGCGCTGCGGCCAAGAAGGCAAATATTCCACTGACGCAGACCAGGGTGGGATCGATGCTGACGTCGTTCTTTACGGAAGGGCCGGTTGTGGATTGGAATAGTGCAAAACTCTCGGATACGAAACGTTACGGGCTGTTCTTCCACAAGATGCTCGAACAGGGCATCTACCTCGCCCCCTCCCAATTCGAAGCGGCATTTCTCTCAACAGCCCATACGACGGCCGACATCGAGAAAACGATTCGCGCCGCAGACAGAGCCTTCAAGAATTTATAGCGAATAGCGGGCAGCTGATGACCTGATGAGACGAAGATCCAACGTCCTCTTCGGCTCCGGTCACGCTCAAAATGTTCTCTGCGGTTGTATCGAGGGAGATATCCTTCGGATCGCTTTCGATACAGCCATCGAGTCTCGCAAGGCCGGTAGAGAGCCCCCT
>DATIFR010000135.1:0-1125 GCA_035455145.1 Nitrospira sp. | reverse complement strand
CTACGGCTGCTCGCACCTGATCGTCGGCCGCGACCACGCCGGCGTGGGCGACTACTACGGCCCGTTCGACGCGCAGAAGATCTTCGACGAAATCCCGAAGGACGCGCTCGAGACCAAGAACATGAACATCGACTGGACCTTTTGGTGCAAGAAGTGTGGCGGCATGGCCTCCCAGCGCACCTGCCCGCACACCAAGGAAGACCGCATCCTGCTGTCCGGCACCAAGGTCCGCGCCATGCTCTCGGAAGGCCAGGATCTACCGGTCGAGTTCAGCCGTCCGGAGGTGGCCAAGGTGCTGCAGAAGTATTACGCCGGCCTCTCCGCCGAACAGAACGTCAAGGTGGAGCTGAAGGGCCATTCGGCCCGATAGATTTCAGAAGCAGGAGTTCGTTAACCGTTTTAACTGTTTTTAACCGTTTTTAACTGCAACCTTTAGATAGATGGAGTGACACCATGCCTACATTCGTACGTACCGACAAATGCGATGGCTGCAAGGGTCAGGACAAGACCGCTTGCATGTACATCTGCCCCCACGACCTGATGAAACTCGACAAGGACGGTTCCGAAACCGGCCATGCGATGAAGGCCTGGAACCAGGAACCCGAGCAGTGCTGGGAATGCTATTCCTGCGTGAAGATCTGCCCGCAACAGGCCATCGAGTGCCGTCACTATGCCGACGTCGTTCCCCTCGGCGGTTCCGTGCAACCGCTGCGTGGCACCGACTCGATCATGTGGACCATCAAGTTCCGCAACGGCACCATCAAGCGCTTCAAGTTCCCGATTCGCACCACGCCGGAAGGCTCGATCAAGCCGTATGACGGCAAGCCCAAGGCCGATGTGTCGAAGATCGATGCGATCGAGTTCTTCTCGGCTAACAGCATTCACAAGACGGACCGCAGCCAGTTGGTCAGCGGTTAAACATTTCAACAACCACCGGCGAATCTGCCGCGAGGGGCCGCGTGCCCCGGCAGGTCGCCGTTACACAAGGTGAACAATCATGGCAGAAGGTACTTTTGGTAATCCGCAGGTAATCGAGGAAGAAGTCGACATCCTCATTATCGGCGGCGGTATGGCCGCGTGTGGCGCCGCGTACGAAATCGGACAGTGGACCGAGGCCGCCAAGGC
>DATIFR010000134.1:0-86637 GCA_035455145.1 Nitrospira sp. | reverse complement strand
GAGCGTCTTCAGTCCTTGCGGCCCACCATAGGTGGAATGGGGCGCATAAAGATACGTCCCGTCATAGCCCCAATTACGTCTGCCGGGAAATTGGGCGACCGGCATAAGTTCGATCGCCGTGACCCCCACAGCATGTTTGAGATAGTCCAGGTGAGGAATGATCGCCTCGAACGTCCCGGTCGCTGTAAATGTCCCGGTATGAAGTTCATAGATGATCAGGTCTTTGAGCGGGAGTCCTTTCCATTCCCGATCCGTCCAGGCGAATGCACCAGGATCGACCACGGCAGAAGCCTGATGGACGCCGTCCGGCTGGAAGCGGGACGCAGGATCAGGCCGGATTTTTTGGTCGTCCAATATATACTGGTAGCGGTCGCCGGCTCGAATATCCTCGATCGTGACCTCGAAGTAACCGTATTCCCGCGACTCCATCGGAATCGGATTGCGACTTGGATGGCACACATGGACTGAGACGGTCTTCGCACGAGGAGCCCATACTCGAAACTGGACGACCGATGAACCGATGGGTCTCGCACCAAGATCCAATCGCCAGCTTTTCTCAGATTGCAGATCCATCACCGCTGCACTCTTTTCCAGAAGGCTGGGCGGCCAGAGGCAGAACCCGCGCACTTCTCTAATTGGAAATGACCCTTGGCGCCTGGAGGCGGCGGGGGCAGTCCTCCCAGAGTGTGGCTGGGTCCTTGTCAAAGATGCCGATTGAATCCGGCGGCAGGATCGCCCATGCCTCCTGGAGCCTTTCATATTGCAGCTGCCCCGGAGCCCACCCGGCGACTCCGGCAAAAGCGCGGAAGGTTTCGTTCGGTTTGGCCTGTGTAATGATGCGTTCCAGGACTGCAGGCGTGCCCCCCACATAGACCCCGTCAAAAACCGATCGTGCGTCGGCTGGTGGCTCTTTGAGTCGGAACAACAGGATCAGGCGGGTTGGCTCCACCGGCCCACCAGTAAACAATCGGTAGCTGGTTCCCTTGAGCACGGCGAGGTCCGGCGACGCCTCCGACAGGAGGACATTCGTGGAACAATTCATAATCACCCCGAGTGTTCCCTCAGACCCGTGCTCCAGGACGAGCACGACGGATTTGCGAAAGTTCGGATCATCCAGCGTGGGGCTGGCTACTAAGAGCACGCCCTTCCCGACCGATGCCTGCGTAAATTCATTCCCTGCCAGAGCCGTCATCGCGTACGGAACGGTCAAGAGTCCCCCGAGCAGAATGCTCGTCATGACCCTCCGTGCACCAGCAGTACGCTGGGCATTCAAGTGCTCAGACGTGAGGGCGGGGAAAAGCGACATTTTCCTGTTCAGCCGGTTGCAGTGGGAAATTCTGGAAAGGCTACGACTCGTTGGTGAGAGTGTCAACACCTTCATGCTGTGAAACAGCAGCATTGATGTGAGACAAGGTGGGAAGACGCTGAAGTTTCAGGAGGAATAAGCGGGCTTTTTGGTTACACTGTTAGATCATGGCTTCCGTGACCCAATCGCCCTACTCCCACACATTCTCGCCGCCGTCAAGGACGATGCATGGACGTGAGTTGACCCGGGTCTTACTTTCTGGCTGAAGCGGGTTCTGATGTCAGGTGCAGGACTTCCGACTCAGCCAGCCCTTGATCCCGCCGTGAATTCCCGGAGCGCAGGAGCTTGTCGCCCAGGCCGACCGCCAGGTTGCGGTAGATGATGACGCCGATATCGGGGCGGCGGCGAATGAGGTCCGCCAGATCGCGTTGAAGCAGTTCGGCCACCTCAACGTGACCCTCGGCCGTGGCCGTGGCAGAGTGGGGGCGGGCGGAGAGGAGCGATACTTCGCCACAAGTTTCCCCGGTGCGGACAGTACCGATCCTGACAGGAGGGCTACCGCACGTAATGGCCACTTGTCCTTGCAGCAGGATATAGAGCCGATCCCCCGGATCGTGTTCCGCGAAAAGGCGCTCGCCCGCCCGCACTTCCCGCACCGTGCAGGCTCCGGCAAGCCTGATCGCCTGCTCGCTGTTCATCCCCTGAAACAATGGAATCTCCTTAATCGCCTGTGCCATGCGCGGCGCAATCACGCAGCTCGAAAAGCCGCGCATGACTAAGTCGGCGACGGCCTGCACCGGTTCCGTCAGCGCAAGCGGCCCCAGATCTTGCAGCTTGTTCAATCGCACCATCTTCACGATGTCGAGCCGCTCCACTTGATAGAAGACCATGGCCGGCACATAGGCGACCGGGAGAAAATTTAGTTCCAGGAGTGTGCGTTGCATCCGCGGCGCATAGGCGCTGACGTCGATCTCGATGTATTCGATCCCCATCTCCTGCCGGCACTTCAGTTCTAATTCAGCGAGAAGAAATCGCACGACGTCGTCGGCCAGGGCGATCAACTCGAACACGCGGACGGTGTGCTCGACGGGATCCATCGTGTAGCCGACAGCCCCAACGATCTGGCCGCCGGAGCGGGCCAGAAAGTAACTGGTTCGCCGCGCCTGGAGTTTGAAGAATCCGTAATCTAGCCGCATGGGGCCGAAGATTTCCCTGTTGCGCACCCGGCCCCGCTCGATGCGCAGCAAGGCCGGATAGCCTTCAGCCTGCAGCTGTTCGATGGTGTAATCCCCCCCAGTGGGGTACGGCGCGGAATCTTCGTCGACGATGAAATCCGGCGTGAGCGGCGGCTGGCTCATCACGAGATTGGCCAAGGCATAGGCCTCGGGAATGATCCGCGGGTTGTTGCGGCGCAAGGCCAGCGCATCGCCGAAATACCGAGCCAGCAGGGCAAAGCTCTCGCGATGGTGGAAGACATGCTTCAAGGGCAGGAAGCCGGCCGCGATGAAGCCCTGCGCGAGGCTGATGCGCTGGGCATAGGGGTGTACGGTGCGCGCGACTACCAGGCCGACGTGCAGGCGGTTCTGAATGGCTTCGAGCCGCTTGTCCATAAGCAGCCTGCCGACGTGCAACCGGCGATAGTCCGGATGGACGGCAAGACGGCCGAACTCTCCGACAAGATCGGAATGGGCCCCGAAGTCGAAGAGCACGGAAGCCGTGCCGATCACTCTGCCCGTGTCAGTCTCTTCGGCAACCAGAATCAGCGCGTCGTCCGTGAAGACTGAGCGCTTCAGCCAGAGTTCGTCGTACACCTCGTGATGGGGATAGTCGGCGCCGTACACGGCAAGAAAGATCTCGCGGATCTGGCCGACATCTTCTTCGCGGGCTTCTCTGATCCGAATCATGACAGCCCTCTGTGCATGGTCACGTGCGCGACTTGTGCTCGCTGAGTCGCTGGCCGGCGATTTTGGCAATGGCGTGGTAATAGACCGCGCCGACGGCCAAAGCCTCTTCGTCAAAATCAAACTTGCTGGAGTGGGCGGGAAATCCTTCTTTACCCGGGACCTGGCTGCCGAACCGGACATAGGCCCCGGGAATTTTTTCCATGTAGTAGCTGAAATCCTCCGCGCCCATGTTGGCCGTCTTGAGCGGCAATACATTGCCCTCCCCCACCGCTGTGACCGCCGCGCGGCGCGCAAGGCTCGCCATCTCAGGCGTGTTGATGAGCGGCGGCGTGCCCTCTTTCACGGTCACCTGGATCTTGGCACCGTGCAATTGGGCAATGGATTCGGCGATGCGGCGGATGGAGGCGATGAGTTGTTGCCGGACAGCAGGATCCTGCGCACGAACCGTCCCTTCCAGCCTCGCCTGTCCTGCGATGACGTTCGGCGCGGTCCCTGCGTGGAACTGCCCCACGGACACCACCGACGGACGGGCCGGATCGATTTCGCGTGAGACGATCGTTTGCAAGGCCATGATCATCAGACTCCCGACCACGACGGCATCGATGCTTTCGTGCGGACGGGCTCCGTGCGCGCCTTGCCCGATAATCTCAATCGTGAAATTATCCGACGATGCGTTGACGGCGCCTTCAGCCACAACGATGGCCCCCGGATGGTAGTGCCGATCGAGATGGCCGCCGAAAATCATGCCGGCGGCCTCCAGCGCCCCTGCCTTAATCATGGCCAGCGCGCCCGTCCCTTTTTCTTCTGCCGGCTGAAAAATCAATCGCACGGGAGCCGGTAAGTCTTTCTCTTCTGAGAGGAGTGCCGCGGCGCCAAGCAACATTGCGGTGTGCCCGTCGTGGCCGCAGGCGTGCATGATGCCGTCGTGGACCGACGCGAATTCTAAGCCGGTGTCTTCCTGGATCGGCAGTGCGTCCGTATCGGCACGCAAGACGACGCAGGGGACGCCGGCGCGTCCGGGAATGTCGGCTACGACTCCGTGACCGGCGACGTGGGCCCGATATTTGATGGCCAGCCCATCGAGAACTTTGCAGATGACGGCGGCGGTATTCGTTTCCTGTCCGCTCAGTTCTGGATACTGATGAAGCACTCGTCGAAGCTGAACAAGACGGTGTTTGAGCGGCTCAGGAATCGACGGCATGATTGTGACCTTCGTGAAGGACATACGACGGCCTGCAGGTATACCCTTCGCCGGGTCCGGCCAAACCGGCGGTCTGACAACAAGTAGTCTATGCTAGCATAGACGCGACCGAGGTTTCTGCAGCGGGATTGCCATTCCTTAGATGCTGCTCTTGCGACGCTCGCTCGTTTTTCTCCCCAGGAAGGTGGCCTGAATGGTCTCCCACTGCGCGCAGCCTTTCTTACCCGCCTGACCCCTGACCGAATGTTTCCCTCCGACTTCCCCATCGATTGCTTCACAATCAATTACCCAGATCGCGGTTTTTTACCAAACGTGTGTAACGAAAGAGTCCCGCCCGGGCATGGGTGGAGTGCGCGCGGTGAGGCTGTTCTTCATGACAGGCCCTGCTTAGCTTCTACTCGCTCCCCAGGCCACGGGGCTCCGAACCGGGCACTCATATGGTAAGCTGTACGTAACAATAGATCAGGGGGATGTGATGTTAATCTCCCGCAGAGCGCTTACGGTATTTATTCCATGTTTCCTGTGGCTCTCTGTTCCCACTGCCAATGTCTTCGCGACCGCGACCATCTACAAGTACACAGACGATTCCGGCACACAGAACTTCACCACAGATTTGGACTCGATCCCGGAGAAATATCAACAACGGGTTGTCCCGCTTGAATCCCAATCCTCTTCGACATCCCCTCCTCTCGAGTCGCCGGCTGAACAACGCGCTCCTTCCGCCAACGTTCGAGTGGTCACCGCGCACGGCGAGTACCGCATGGGAGATCACGACACTCGCGCCGATGCCGTGAGATTGGCCGTCGAAGCCGCCAAACGGGATGCACTCGAACAGGTCGCCACCTATTTGGAGAGCGTGACCGAAGTGAAAGATATGGATGTCACGAGAGATGACATCCGGACCTATACGGCCGGCATCGTCGTGGTGCTCGATCAGACGATCACGACGTGGCTGGAGGAACAAACGGTCGTGATCCGCGCCGATCTCACGGCGCAAGTCGATCCCGACGAAGTTGTCCAGGCCATCGCCGCGCTTCGGGAAAACGAGAGCGCCAAGAACGAGCTCGTGGCGCTCCGGGCAGAGACGGACCAGTTGCACCAACAACTCGATGCGGCCAACCAGGCGTTGGCTGCCGCCGTGTCGCCGGAGCAGGTTCAAGCGCTGAGTCAGGAACGTCAGGACCTGTTAAACCAACTTCAAACGAACGCCCTCGTGTCCCAAGCCTGGACCGATTGGGTCTATGTGACGCCGGTCGTGTACCCCTATCCTTGGATCGGTGTGCAACAAGTCCGCGGATTGCTGCTTCAGGCACAACACCTGTATCCGCGGAATCGTCATCTCCCGGTTCTGCAACAGGTCGTCACGACACAGGCCGGCACCATGCCACCCTCATCGCCGGGAGTTTCCGTGCAGGCATCGCCGCATTCTTCTTTGCTGGTCTCGCCGCCAGCCTCTGGGCGCGTCACTGCACCGCCACCGCAGACTCTGCTCCCGGGATCGGCAAATGCCGCGACGAGTGCCAATGCATTACGGACGCCGGCACCAGCACCTCCACAGACTCTGTTGCCGGGATCGGCCAATGCCGGAACCGGTGCCAATGCCTTACGGACGCCGGCGCCGCCGCAACAGTTCTCACGCCCTCTGCCACCCACACTGCAACAGGTCCATCCACCCCATGTCGCCCAACCGAATCCTCCTGTGCTTCGCGCGCCCTTCTCGGTACCACGCCAAAGCCCGTCCACGAGTCCCCAACATTTTGGCGGGCGTGGAGGAGGTCATTCCGGTGGAGGCGGTCGCGGTGGCGGTGGTCGTGGCGGTGGCGGACATGGGGGCCGCTAGACGTTCGAGCGAATCCTCTCCCTCTTTTCCCTCACCGTTCTTACAGGAGCAATTGCCGCCAGCCTTTTATTCTCCCTCCTGGAGTTTCCCATCGTCTCATTGATATGATGGGGACGACTGGAGGTCGCTATGGCTGCCGCCGCGTCTCCACCTGCTGTGAAGTCGCACGATGTCAACTGGACCGTCGTGGGCATCATCGGCCTCCTGATCATCACTGCACTCGCCATCGTTCCACTCACCCTGACCATCATTCACAGCCGCGAGTCCGATGCCCTCGTCATTGACCTGGCGGGCCGACAACGCATGTTGCTGGAGCGTCATATAAAAGAGGTGCTGCTGGCCTCCCAGGGTGTGGATGCGCAGTACAAGGTCACTCGCGCCGCGCTGAAAGAGCGGGTGCAGGCGTTGATCCACGGGGGCACGACTGTTGTCCAGGTGGGTCGTAGTGGAACTGCGGTGGTTCCCGCCGCTCCAACCGACGAGATTCGAGTGAAACTGCTCGAACAGTGGACCCTCATGGAGGCATTGTTTACCAACGCCGATGCGTTCCTCCAGACTGCACAGACCGGTACCCAGAACGGCGTTGCGAGGGATGCACTGCTCAGGGACCATGCTGCACTCCTGACCATTGCGAATGACGCCGTGACGCTCTTGACCCAACATTCGGAACAGAACGTCCAGACGCTCATTGGCTGGGAAGTTGTGGTGGTGCTCATGGTGGTGGCGGTGGCGACGTTGGGCACCTGGCGGTTTCTGCGGGCGGAGCAGGCGTTGAAACAGAGCCAGGCGATGACCGTCCAGGCTCTGCATCAGCGTGACGCGATCAAGTCCTCGTTGTTGTCTTCCGTCTCTCATGAACTCCGCACGCCGTTGACCACGATCAAAACGATGCTGTTCAGCCTTCGCCGCAACGGCGCGTCGCTGCCGCCAGCCGTACGCCACGAATTTCTTACAGGCATTGAACGGGAACTGGATTATTTGAACGGTCTGGTCGGCAATCTGCTGGACATGTCACGCCTCGAGGCCGGGACGCTGACGCCTCACCTGGAGTGGCAGATCGTCGATGAACTGGTGGAAGGGGCGATCCGACGGGTCGAGCCGTTGCTGGCCGGCCGGCCTCTTTACGTGCTGGTGGATCCGGATCTTCCGCCGGTCTCTGTCGACGGGGTGCAAATCCAACAGGTGCTCGTAAATCTTCTCGACAACGCCATCAAGTTTTCGCCACCAGAATCCCCGATCCGGCTCACCGCGGCGCTCGCAGAAAACTTCCTCGAAGTACGCATCTCCAATACCGGCGAAGGAGTGCCTCCCGGCGAGCTGGACCGGATCTTCGAGCGATTCTATCGCGTGCAATCTGGCGGGTCGTCCGGCAGCCCCGGCACCGGTCTCGGGTTGGCGATCTGCAAGGGCATCGTCGAGGCCCATGGCGGTTCCATCTTCGCTGAGTCGGTTCCCGGTCACGAGACCACGATCCTGTTTCAGATTCCGCTGGCCGCCTCGTTACTCGCCAGTGACCGGAGTGCATCCGAACCCGCCACTGTGCAGGGGGCGTCGTGACACAGGGCGCGCGCATTCTCGTCGTGGACGATGAACCCCAGATCCGGCGGTCGCTTCAGGTGAATCTCGAGCAAAGCGGCTATGCAGTCGAGACGGTGGAGACCGGGGAAGGCGCGCTCCGTTCCTTTCTCAACCGGCGTCCCGACGTGGTTGTCCTGGATCTTATCATGCCGGGGATAGACGGAGTGGAAGTGGTGCGCCGGATTCGCGAATCCTCCACGGTGCCGATCATCGTGCTCTCGGCGATGGGCGAGGAGGCCCGCAAAGTCGAAGCCCTCGAACTCGGAGCGGACGATTACATGACAAAACCCTTCGGCATGGATGAATTGCTGGCCCGCATCCGCTCCTTGTTGCGGAGAGCCGCCGGTGCTCATAGTTCGCAACCGGTGTTCATCGCGGGCGGCCTCTGCGTGAATTTTGACCGGCGCGAGGTCACGCTGGATCAGAAGCCGGTCAAACTGACGCCGACTGAGTATGACCTGCTCAAATACATGATCGAACATGCCGGAAAAGTGCTCACGCATCGCATGCTGCTGCAGGAGGTTTGGGGACAGGCCTATGTGGACCAGGCCCAGTATCTGCGGGTGTTCATCGGGCAACTGAGGAAAAAACTCGAAAAGGATCCCACTCGCCCAAGGTTCATCCTGACCGATTCCGGTGTCGGGTATCGCTTCAGTCTGGAAGGCAATGCCCCATCGGCTGCCTAGGCGCCGTTCCGCATCCAATTCCCCATCCCTTCTCTCTCCAATTCGTGTGCCCCCCCGCGGCTGATCTTTATACATTCTTTATGCGATTCCACCCATCTCCATATCGAGTCCTTATTCCCTCTGGCTGTATGCTGTCGGCGCGATAGATCGAGACGGCCCTCTCGCGGAAAGGAGCGGCACCATGAGCCAATCCAATCCATCCAACAATCGATTCCCGGTTGTCTTCGTTCTGCTCTGTTCGTGCATGCTTTTGACCGGCAGCGCAGTAGCTGCCTTTGCCTCACCCGATCCCGTCGAGATCGCGTTCGAAACGACGTCACCCTACTACCACCCTCAGGTTGCGGTCGTGTCGGCAGGCACTCCTGTTCGGTGGAACAATGCAACGGGATCTCCTCATAGCGTCCGCCACGATGGATGTCTGACGGATGACCACTGCGCTTTTCAATCCATCGCGGTCCCGCCGGATAGCAGTTTCCTCATCGCCCCCCTGCCGCCTGGTCGCTACGGCTATCACTGCGAGTTGCATCCCGTCATGCGGGGCACGCTCGTCGTCCTGGTTCCGCTCGCGCGGGGCGACAGGATGATCTCGGCCCCGGAACCAACCAGGTGAACGATGGTGCTGAACGAACAGCCGGCCTCAATGCCACCGACGGAGAGTGAACCGGCTGTGCGGCCTGCTCACTGCCCGCGCTGTCAGGGGTTCCTCATTCCGGTCAGGTATGGAGAATGGGGCAGGATTACAGGGACACAAACAGCCCACGCATGGAGTTGCGTGCAATGTGGCGGGATCATCGATCCCGTCATCCTGGCGAATCGCCGCAGCTACAGGACGCAGACCGTGAGCGCGCACGTTGATCGATAACCGTTTCACCTCCGATCCGAGCGTCTGAGAGAAGAAAGGAGGATCCCATGCCGAGCGAGGCCCGCCCCGGGAATCACCACGTCGAGTATGCACAACGGGAATCCGCGATCATGGATCTCCTTCGTGCATCAGGAAAATTGACGGTTGAGGAAATTGTGCAACAGATGCCGGACCTCAGTTGGAGTCAGCTCTTTCTTGCCATGGACGTGCTGAGTCGCACCGGGGAGATCATTCTTTGGCGAGAGGGTTTCACATATACCCTGGAGGCGGCGAATCCGGCTCCGGTTCTGGAGACAGCGTCATATGGGACGACGGCTTCTGATCATCGATGACAATCCCATGATCTGTGAAGCCTTAAAAGATCGTCTTGAGGCCATGGGCTATACCGTCATCGTGGCTCACGACGGAAGGACAGGGTTGGCGCTCATGGCCCTTGAGGCGAAGCAGTCTCCGATCAGAGGTGTGCTGCTGGACCTGCAAATGCCCATCATGGACGGCATTGAAGTGCTCAGGGAGCTACGGGTTCAGCATCCGCATGTGCCGATCGTGATGATGACCGCTGAGCAAGATCGCGTGATACGTGAAGAGGCGCTAAGCCTGGGAGCCAGGCAATACATCTTGAAGCCGGTCGATGCGAGCCAACTGAGACAAATCTGCGAGCAAAACTTTCCCCTGACCGATCATAATGGAGTAGATTTCCTCGAGTGAAAGGGACCCATTGGGGATGCGTGGACAAGGATGAATGAGCGGCGTTGGCGATGGGACCCGCCCTCACTGCTTGGACGGTGGGACAACTGTGCATGGAACCTTAAATGAGGGGTCCGACAGGAGTTTTTGATCGTCTAGCAGCTTCATGATGATCTTGGCGGATTGAAAGAGATCGTTCTGTTCCTCCTCGGAAACCCAAAACTTCGTTTTGATCTGCGTCACGCGCTCGGCCAATCCCGTATCACCTGAGTTCCCCGCATACATCAGATGGCGAAGTGCGACATGGCGTACTTCGCAGCCGCATTGACCGGGATCATTCACCGGGAGCCGACCCCGCATATCCTGGTCCTGCTTCTCGACCGAAATGCCCATCCTCGCCAAGAGGGTTCTGCGAGATTCCATCAACATCGCATCCATCGCGTCCAGGGCATTGTCGTCAACGAAATAGTCGATGAATTTGCGACTAGACTCATGCGTGCTAAGTTCAGGATGCTCACTCGCAGGCGTGGCATCCACGACGATAATCAGACAGCCGTTCGGAAACAGACGATCGAGCGAGGTGCCCAAGATGTTCCGATTCACGTATTCGAGGATGGCCTGGACGCCAAGATTATCGATGGGACCGCCGTCGTAGAGATGAAGGTACAGCGGCGGTTCCACGTACCCTTGCAGGGTCACGTCCTGGAAAGCACCGGGAAAGGCGGACGACGCATTCACCGCGTTGGCCACGTGATACCTGGCGAGCACAGAATGGAGCGCTGCGAAACGTTCGTCCGTGAAGGTGAAGCGGGTATGGTCGTTATGGACGGTGGAATTCAATAGAATTTTGGGATGCAACCGAAGCTCTGCAAAGGTAGCCTTGTGGTAAAGACGGTTGTTGAAGACCTGCACCATAATATCCGAACGGGTGAAGTCGGAGAGCCAATAGCGAAAGATGTTCTGAGGGAGAAACCACCGGCGAATCCAACTGCTCTGAAAATCGTAGCCCAACGCCTGGCGCACCGCCGGCTCCGTAAACGCACCGGCCTTGTCCCCGAGTCCATAGTACACGGCCGGAAGTGTCCCACCGGACACGCCTGAAATCACATCGACTTGTTCCAACAGACCCCGCTGTTGGAGTTCCAGCATGACGGCGGCACCGAAGTTGGCCGCTCGACTCCCGCCGCCTGAGATGGCGAGGGCGACAAATCTACCATCCTTCTGTTCGAGTTCGGTCAATTTCCACGAGCCGGCTGTGTCAGGCACGGGCGCGCCGGCGGGCAATCGTTGATTCCACCCTGGCCGCCAGTGGCCTGGCAGAATCTGGCATCCTCCGATCACCACGAGCAGGCACAGCACCCATACGCTGATGCGAAGTTTCACTGCCCCGAAACCTAACACCGATCCGGGCTGAAGAAGATTTTTTAGTATCACGGAGCGAATTGTAAGAGCACGAGAGAGATCGCGCAAGAGAGATAGCTTGGGGGAGTGAGGAAATACGTGCATTTCAATGTCGCCAGTTATCGGATACGGGTGTTGTGACTTTCTTCACGGATAGCGCTCACCGGGAATCCAACTTCGTTCACTAGAGCATCTCCTCCATGGCGTGGGGTGGCCCGATTGGCCTCAAACGTGCGCGCGTCGAACTTTTGATGATCCCTCCAAGCTTGCTCGTTCCGCTCCTCCCCCTGGGCAAGGGTTGACTCTCTCTTAGCGGGTGGCGCCGACTCGGGCGGCTTTCTCACCCACCCAGCCCACCCGCGCCGGGACGCGGTTTTCACCAAGCACCCGCAGCGGAATTGATCCACTATAAAATGGTCCTTCCAAGCTTGCTCGTTATCTCTCCCCCTCATGCGGAGACGGGCTTCAAAGTGGCCTGAATCGGTCCCATCGTGCGCGCGTCGAACGAACACCGCCAATAATTTATCAATCTGTTTGTTCCCGTGTGTCGCGTTCCGCGAGCACAGGGACCGATCAGGCCACCCTCCCACCTCACTCGCCACACTCCCCGCATTGACCTTTTCTTCTCTACTTCGCTACAACTCTTCATGCCTTCCTTTCACTTCCGCACCGCCACTCTGACTCTTGTCACGACATACCTCGCCCTTGTGCTTTCATTCTGGCCCTCACCACTTCTCGCCGCTGATGTGCCAGCACCTCCCTCCACGCAAATCTTTCGCGCTTCCGATTGGAAGGGTGGAACGGACGTAGCCTTCGAAGGCTGCAAGGCCAATTCCGGCGAATACACGTTGTGGGTCTATGCGAAGGGGGACCGTTGCGGTGTGCCGCGCGAGAACGCGGATCGTGTGGTGATGTTTCGCCAGCCTCTTCCGGGCGTCTCGCCGATTCGGACGACCTCACAGTTGCCTGCGGGAGCCTATGCGGCATGGGCCTATGGCAGCGGAGATCCCGGCCATCCCTGGATCAATCTCTGCGCGAAGACTTGTGTGAAGGGGGAACTGCCGTCCACACCCGGTTGGGTCTCGCTCGGCGCCATCGAGGTGCGGGAGATGCATCAACTCCTGCTCAAGACCTGGGAACAGCCGGACGGCCATCAGTTGGCCATACATGCGATCGTATTATCGACCTCCAATGCCCAGCCGGACTGGCGTCCCTAATTTATTCCCGATCAAATACACTCCTGAGTCGCGCCATGCCCGCTTCTTTGACTGTCTCCCTGTTGCCTTTGGCCTTGGCCAGTTGTTCGCGCAGCTGGTGGGCCTCGGCGTAATCCGGCTTCAACTGAATGGACCGCTTGAGCGCCTGTTCCGCGGCGACATCATCGCCCTGCGTCATTCGAACAAGGCCGAGGTCCGCAAAAGTTTCGGCATCGTCGGGCTTGAGTTCCGTCGCGCGCTCGAGGGCGACTGCCGCCGCAGCCAGATCGTGCTTCCCCATATAGGCGCGTCCCAGCCAATAGAAAGCGTGATGATCGTCGCGACCTAAGCGAATGCTGGTCTGCAACGCCTGGATCGCCTCGGCATAGTCGTGATGGTCGAGTAGCACCTGACCGAGTCCCCGGTAGGGATCCGGCCAGTCGGGTTTGAGATGAATCGCGGCGCGATAGGTTTCCACGGCACCCTGCACGTCTCCGCGATGGGCGAGTTCTTCAGCCAGACGAAACTTTGATTCGGCATCGGTCCCGCTGAATTCCGGCATGGCGCTGAGTTTCGAACGCAGTTGCCGGAACTCCGGTTCGAGACTCGATTCTGCTTGTGAGGCAGGCTGCTGCGCGGCCGACCAGGAGGCGGTGAGTACAAGCAATCCGACCACGACGATCATGGCGCAGCGATTCTGTGGCATGGGAAACTCTAGTCGTTGGATGGGACGAGTCCCCTGTAGGCAATGCCACGCTACTCAGCTTTCCCCCATGGAGTCAACCGGTCCGGTTGAAGCCTGTGAACGAATGCACTGCAGAAAAATGCACCGCAGTGGAGGCAGTGTGGTGGATCGTCATGATCCGTGTTGTTTGTGCAACGCCGTTGTGCGTTGTGTGCCTCATCGCCCACCACAAGATCCGGGCTCCGGATCGTTGTCCTAATCGCATATCAAGGTGAATAAACGGGGAATGGGGCGTGTTCTCACGTTGGTACGGTGATTGCGTAGTCGACTGGTATCACGAAAGGAGAATGATCATGCACGACGCGACATTGTGGGCCCCATGGTATCTCTGGCTTCTTTCAATCCCCGCCCTGCTCATCGGTGCATTTATTCGAGACAAAGCCGTAAACCGAGATGCGCGTCGCCAGGTGAGCCGACGCAAATCTTTCCGCTAAGACGACCATAGGATCATCCATTCGGCAGTCGCGCCGGCTTCTTCCACTGCAGATGGTAGCCGGCAGAGCTTCCACCGGCGGATTCTTTCTTCTCCTCTCAAGGTTGAGATTTGAATCGGTCCCATTGTGCGCGTGACATTCCCTATTCGCCTACTGAGGATGGTGGGGCTGGCTGCGACTTGCGAGGGGTTGCATGGTCGAGTCGATGCGGTCGCTGAAAGCGATGGCGAGCATTGTCCGAAGTTCCGTTCGAACGAAGTCCAGGACGGAACAAGTTGCGCAGCCAAGCAGCGATAGGGCCATGCGGCTTAACCACTCGCCGGAGCGAGCAGGCTCACCATCCTCGTGTTCCTCCCAAGCTCGCTCGTCGTTCCTCCCCCACCCCCTGAGTTGCGAATCCTCATTCTCACGGGTGGCGCCGACCCGAGCGACTTTCTCACCCGCCCAATCCCTACTGCGCCGAGACGCGGTCTTTCCCAAGCGCCCGCAGCGGGAGGGCCCCACTATTAAATAAAATGGTCCCCCCAAGCTTGCTCGTTTCCCTCTTTCACCCTCATGGGGACTCGGGCTTCGAGGTGGCCTGAATCGGTTCCATTGTGCGCGCGTGAAATATACAATGGTCCTTCCAAGCTCGCTTGCCCTCTCTTCTCGGAAGGTGGGCCGATTGGTCTCCCAGTGCGCGCGTCCAACGAGCACCGCCCTTTACGTGATAATTCGATAGATCCCGCGTGCCGCGTTGCGCGAGCACAGGCGACCAACGGACCTCCTTCCTTCTCAATGTGTCGCGTTCGGCGAGCACAGGGACCGATCAGGCCACCCTCCCACCATTTTCATATATATTGTCCCCATGTCCTCTCGCCCTAACCTCCGCTCCTCCCGTCGCCGTCCCTCCCGCCGCCGTCGCCGCACCCTCAAAACCTTCTGGCGTTACCTGCGCGCCCGCTGGAAAACATCCCGTAGAATTCTGAAGGCCGTGCTGGCCTCGCCGCCGTCGGTGCGTGCCGTCGTGATTTTATCGGCGATCCTCCTGTTCTGGCTCGGCGTCAACTGGACCTATCACGCGTACTACAAGCCGAGCGAAATCCTCTTTCCCTTGGACCGTACACTGAACAAGAGCCCGGCCGAAACGTGGAAAGAATATGGATTGCTCTTCCGCGAACATGCGACAGCGGTCATCACGCCTGAGTTATTGGCGGCGCTGGCGCAGGTCGAGGGCGCGGGAAACCCGGTGGCGCGAACTTACTGGAGATGGCAGCCGTCGTGGAATCCTTTGGAGTGGTACCGACCGGCGTCGAGTGCGGTCGGCATGTACCAGATTACCGATGGTACCTTTCAGGAAGCCAAACGCTACTGCATCCACGACCATGTCGTGGTCGAGGACGGCCCATGGCACGACATGCAATCCTGCTGGTTCAACAACCTCTACCAGCGCGTCCTCCCGAGCCATGCCATCGAATTGACTTCGGCACTGCTCGATCGCCAAGTTGTGAGTGCGGTCGGACAGAGACGGAGCGGCACTGTCACGCTCCGGAACAAACAGGATCTGGCCGCGGTCATTCACCTTTGCGGTGCCGGGGCCGGCCAGGCCTATGCCGCGCGCCGCTTCAGGCTGAGCCCCCACCAGCGGTGCGGCGACCACGACGTGCGCGCCTATCTAATCCGGGTCAATGCGATGAAGCAGCAGTTCGCCCAACTGGCATCAGGCGGCAAACAGCCCAGGCTCGTCAGTCCACGCTGACCACGATCAGCGATCACGCCTTGCGTGCAGGCTCAATATCCTTGCGGAAGCCCGCGGAGCAATTCATCCCGTCTTCTCATGCCCTCCCCTCGTCGCCCGCCAGGCTAACGCCATTCCCAGCAGTAATAAGAATGACGCAAGGAGAAACGGCGCGCCCGGGAGATGCCAACCGGCGCGGGGCCCGATGAACAGCGCAAATGTTTGCGTGAAGAGACCGGGCCCGATCAGACCGGCGATGCCGGACAACCCCGCGATGGCTCCTTGGAGTTGCCCTTGTTCAGAGGCACTCACGCGGTTGGTCATGAGCCCCTGCGCCGACGGACCGGCGAGCCCCCAGAAGGCCATGATGGGAATGCCGGCGCAATAGATCCATCCGTCGGTGGCGACGCCGTAGACGCAAAACCCGATCGCCCCGCAGCACAAGCCCGCGAGCAAGGTCTTTCGTTCCCCGAACCGCGCGGTGAGCGGTTTCATCAACAGTCCCTGCACGATCATGGCGTTGATGCCGGCAGCGGCGAGCATGAAGCCGACGGCCGTCGATCCCCATCCGTAGCGATAGCCGACATAGAGCACCGCGGTGCTGGGTAACACCGCATGGGCGAGATAGTTGAGAAACGCCACGGCAGAGAGGCCGAACAGTTCATGATGCGAGCGCAGCAGCACGAGCGAACCGACCGCGTTCGCGCGCTTCCAGGAAAAGTTCATCCGTTTCTCGCGCGGAAGCGATTCCGGCAGGACAAAGTAACCGTAACAGGCGTTCACGAGACTCGTCGCGGCTGCGCCCCAGAACGGCAGGTGCGGATCGCTCGCCCCTAACAGTCCGCCTACCGCCGGACCGAGCACAAACCCTAAGCCGAACGCTGCGCCGATCATGCCGAAACCGGCGGCCCGTTCCTCCGGCGGGGTGACGTCGGCGATATAGGCGCCAGCAGTGCTGAAGCTCGACGAGGCGATACCCGAAATGACCCGGCCCGCAAAGAGCCAGGTGATGTCCGGCGCGAGCGCCATGAGGATGTAATCGAGGCCGAGGCCGAAGTTGGAGAGCAGCACGACCGGTCTTCGCCCGAACCGGTCGGAGAGTGCACCCTGGATCGGCGAGCAGAGCAGCTGCATCAACGCCCAGGCCATGCCCATGAAGCCATAGATCGCCGCCGCCTGCGCCGTGTCGCCGGACATGAAGTTTTCGACGAGCTTCGGGAGGACGGGAATAATGATTCCGAACGACAGGACGTCGAGCATGACCGTGATGAGAATGAAGAGGACCGCGGCTTGTCGCGGTCTGGCTGATGGCTGTGAGAGTGTCATGCGATCATGCGGGCTCGACGATTCACCCGCGCGAGCGCATCCTAACAGGCCGGCTCGCCTGCGCACAGGAAAAGATGGGAGAGACGACGATGAGGTGAATGTGCACGTTGACTTGCTGCTCGGGGGCCGGCACAAAAGTTATGCGCTCATGGACCTGAACAAGAAGCGGGGTGTGAACGGGAAGGAAAGGTGGAACTGACAGACGCAGCCACGGTTGGCACAACCGTGGCTGCGGGAATTCCAGAAGGACTTCCGCCCGGTCGCATCCGGAAGGATCGCGCCCAGAGGTCGATAAGCGAAGGCCGAACGGATTCAACCCTACTTTTCTTCTACACCCCAACTTGTGACCAGCACCTCCTTGCCCTTCGCTGAGCGGAGGTGTTCCGCAACCCGCAAGCCGGTCAACGCCTTTCCCATTTTTTCAGGCGGATACTCGTCGAGAAATTCGGTCGAGACGACCGCATCGCGCAGCCCCTCGACGCCGTCGGTTTCGATCCGAAACACCTCCGCTATCCTGCCGGCATCGTACGAATCACGAATCGAGGCACCCGGGAACTGTTCGTGAAGATACGCACGCACAGCTGCCAGCTTTTCCAGTTCATCTTCTGTATTCGCATCAGGTCCCCACGCCATGGCCTGCCCTCCTTTCTCATCTGATGATCACCATCTTTACCGCACACCTCATCCAACTAGAATGATCCCTCAGAGCTCGCTCGTTTTTCTCCCCAAGTGGCGGGGATGGAAAGTCCTGCGCGCGACTTGTACCGAAGCTCGGGACTCCGCACTTGCCGGGCAGCGGCGGTCGCGTTCCGCGACGGCGAGGACTGTTCGACGTTCCATCCCGCATCGCAAAGGATGGAACAAGTTCCGCAGCCGAGCAGGTGCGAAGCTTAGTGCGGTCGATCTGAGGCATCGGAGCGTGCAGGCGTTTCATCCACGCCCTTTCTACCTGGATCTTAGGATGTCCTCACTGGGATGACCAGTTCTTGCGGGTGCTCAAGGATGCGCGTCAACTCTTTCAGAAACTCCGCGCCCATCACGCCATCGATGGCCCGGTGATCGCAGGATAACGTAACCTGCATTCGTCGGCCAATCTTCACACTACCCGCTGCAACAACGGGCACCTCCCGAATGGCGCCAACGGCCAGCGAAGCGGCCTGTGGCGGGATGAGCACAGCAATGAAGTTGTCGACCCCGTACATGCCGAGGTTGGAAACGGAGAACGTGGCACCCGTATATTCAGGCGGTTGCAACCGCTTCTGTTTGGCCCGTTCGATGAGCGCACGTGATTCCGTTGAGATGGCTTCCAGCGTCTTTGCGCCACAATCGCGAATGACGGGCGTGATCAGCCCGTCGTCCATGCCGACCGCCACACCGATATCGATATGCGCATAGTGTCTGATCGCCTCGCCGACATACGACACGTTGATCGCGGGATGCCTCGTCAGCGCTATGGCCGCCGCTTTGATCAGCAGATCGGTGATTGAGGGATGGGGCTGACGGCGTTGCTTGAATTGCTCGCGGAACTGCTCCGCCGCCTCCATATCGATCTCCCTCGTCAGATAGAAGTGCGGTACCGGTGCTTTGCTCTGGGTCGTGGCCCGAGCAATGGCCTTCCGCATTTGGGTCAGGGGCTGATCGGTTCCGGCGGGCAGGGCCGCCGTCACGGGTGCCGGTATCTTCGGCAAGTCTTCTTCGACGATTCGCCCGCCAGGACCACTGCCGGTAATGGTGGAGAGATCGATCCCTCGTTCGGCGGCTAGAGCTTTCGCGCGAGGGGACGCGATGGGGCGGGCTCCCTCTGTGCGCGTGGGCGACGTGGGTGGAGTGACGGCAGGTGCTGGGGCGGTGGGCTTGCCTCCCCCGCCGGTCGACGGGGCGGCCGTGACTGTGTCGGTCAAGGCCGAGGTGATATCTTCATCGGCCTCGGCGATCACGCCCAGCAACGTTCCGGACTGGACCGTTTCTCCATCATTCACGAGAATCTTGCGCAGAATGCCTGAGGCAAAGGCCTCCAGATCCATGATCGCCTTGTCAGTTTCAATTTCAGCGAGGGCCTCCCCGGACTGCACGTGATCCCCCTCGCGTTTCTTCCACGCAACGAGCACACCCTCTTCCATCGTGTCCGTCAGCTTGGGCATCACAACGCGACTCGCCATGGCTCTCCTCTCGTCACAGAAGCGATTTGACGGCCTCCATCACGCGCGGCAGGTCCGGGATGGCGGCATCCTCCAGCGGGCGACAATAGGGCATCGGCACTTCTTCGCCCGCGACGCGCATGATCGGGGCATCCAAATGATCGAACGCCGCCGAGTAGACGCTCTCTGCAATCTGCGCCCCCAGCCCGCAAAAGCGCCAGCCTTCCTCAACGATCACGAGACGCCCCGTCTTCTTGACTGACAAGACGATCGTCTGGAGGTCCAGCGGTTTGAGCGTGCGCGGATCGATCACCTCGGCCTCGATGCCCTCTCGACTCAGTTGATCGGCAGCCTCCAGCGCGAGGAAGAGCATCTTCGAATAGGCGACGATGGTCACATCTCGCCCGACCCGTTTCACTTCGGCTACGCCGATGGGGATCGTGTACTCGCCCTCTTGGACTTCGCCCTTCGTGCCGTACAACAACTGCGCTTCGATGAAGATGACGGGGTTGGGATCCCGGATCGCGCTCCTGAGCAGGCCCTTCGCATCGTGCGGCGTGGCCGGCGCGATCACTTTCAAGCCCGGCACATGGCAGAACCACGCTTCGAGACTTTGCGAGTGCTGGGCCCCCAACTGGTGGGCGGCGCTCCCGGGACCACGGATGACGAGCGGTACGGAGAGTTGTCCGCCGGACATGTAGCGGATTTTGGCGGCGTTGTTGACGATCTGATCGAGGGCAAGAATGCCGAAGTTCATCGTCATGAGTTCCACGATCGGATGGAGTCCTGCCATGGCAGCACCGATGGCCAGGCCGGTGAAGCCGGCTTCGGTGATCGGCGTATCGATCACCCGCTGGGGGCCGAATTCCTCGACGAATCCTTTGCTGACTTTAAACGCGCCCTGATAGTAGGCGACTTCTTCGCCGATCAAGAAGATGCGCTGGTCCCGGCGCATCTCCTCCCGCATGGCCTGGTTGAGGGCTTCCCGATAGGACAACAACATGAACCGTCTTACTCCTGCAGCACGTCGTCGTATAAGTCCGACGGGCTCGGGAACGGACTGTCTTCCGCGAATTTGACGGCTGCCGCCACGACCTCACCCACGTCCCGCTCGAGCTGTTTGAAATCGGCTTCGGTACCCAGGTTCTGATTCACCATCGATTCCTTCAATAAGAGCAGCGGGTCGCGCTTGCGATGCTCCTCCACTTCCTCTTTCGTCCGGTAATGTCCGTGCGCCGGGTCGGACATCGAGTGGCCCATATATCGGTAGGTCATCGCCTCGATAAACCAGGGGCCGCGCCCAGCACGCACCTGCTTCACCGCCTTGTCCATCGACGAGCGCACCGCGAGCACATCCATCCCGTCCACACGCTCCGCCGTGATCCCGTAGGAACGGGCTGTCTCCGCCACGTCCGCATAGAGCGCGATGGCCCGTTCAACGGGCGTGCCCATACCGTAGCGATTATTCTCGCAGACGAAGATCACTGGAAGTTTCCAGAGGGCCGCCAGATTGAACGCCTCATGCGCCTGCCCGCTCGGCACCGCCCCCTCTCCGAAAAAGCAGGCCGTGACCAGGTCGAGCGCCTGATACTTGATCGCGAAGGCCAGGCCGGTGGCCAGCGGGATGTGGCCTCCGACAATGGCATAGCCGCCCATGAACCGGTGCGCAAGATCCACAAGATGCATCGATCCGCCCTTGCCTTTGCAGAGGCCGGTGGCTTTCCCGAATAGCTCGGCCATCACCTTGCCTGGATCGGCCCCTCGCGCGAGGCAATGACCATGGTCGCGGTAGGCGCTGATGGCGTAATCGTTCGGTCGAAGGGCGGCCATGGCGCCGACTGCAATCGCCTCTTCGCCGATATAGAGGTGGAGGAAGCCGGCGATCTTCGCGAGGGCATACATCTCCGCCGATTTCTCTTCGAACCGGCGGATCAGCAACATCTGACGATACAACGACAAGAGCTCCGCTCTATCCATGCCGGTCATTATGAAGACGACTTGAAGCTGACTCAAGCACGATATGCTCCGATGAGTACATCATGAGGGAGTTGCGTGCGGCGCGTGCATCGGATGCTTTTTCCAAGCCCGCTCGTTGCTCCATGGCGCCGAGCAATCCCTGGAAACTGGCTCCCTTGGCTCATCGAGAGACGGTTGACCAAGAATCTCCACCGGCGTAACATGCTGGTCTGACGTTCCAGTGGCGGTGGCTGCCGCCTCTTCTGCATGCTACGTTCTGTCATCCTGCATGACGGACTTCGCTGCAGCCCCCTTCACTCCCACACCGGACACACTAACGTCAGGCATCACCATTTGGATGCGGATCCTTTGGAACGAGGGTCCTCATGGAAGTTTTCAGCCGCCGCACGGTCATTCCCCTCTTGGCGCTGATTCTCCTGTCAGCTGTCTTCTTCCTTCTCATACCTGCGCACATTCACGGCACGGTGACTCCTTCCGTTCTGCTCGTTGTCGCTACACCGACTGACCGTCTCGCTCCGCCGGTCGAGTGGGTGGATGACCTCGAGCACCGGCTCATGACGTACTTCACGAAGAAATATCCGACGTACGATTTCGCCCCCTATGCCGATGAACTCGATCGCATCCGCGGCGCGGTCACTCTCGGGGATCGATGGCGGGCCAGACGGGAAATGGGCCGGTTTCTCAGCATGCTGACTAGTCGCGCCTACGGGTTGGGCGACGACGCAGCCGAGGAGCTGGCCGATCTGTCTCAACGGCTCATGCCGGATGAGCAGTTCGGCATCGTCTACCCACGATCGGGAAGCGATCCGTAACCGGAAGGGGCGTGAGGAAGATTGCAGTGAGCGTTCGAACATCACAGGAGGGTCATATCATGGATCCACAAACACCGGTCACCGATCGCATCCTCGGAACGATCAAGCGTACGCATGGTTGTGACCTGGATACATTGGCCGAACGTCTACCCGAGTTCACCTGGAATCAGGTGTTTCTCGAAATCGATCGCTTGAGCCGGCGTGGAGAAATCATGGTGACATGCGGCACCGGAGGTCGCTACATGATTTACCTGTCGGACCACAAAAAGGGGCCAAAGACCTTCCAGGTCCGACCCTGATGGTGCTGCTTCCAGGCTTGTGTGTGAGCTTTTCTCGCAAGTGAGCTGAAGGGTCTCTCATTCCGCTCGTCTCTTCAGAAGGCGAGATCAAGAGGTTGACCTAAGCTTCGTCATCGGCTCAGTCTGCTCCTTCCGCAAAAACACATTTCAATGCTCCCTCCAAGGTTGCTCTTTTTTCTTCTCTCGCCGGGCGGAGAGGATGGAGGGTTTTGTACGCGACTTGTGTCAAAGCTCGGGCCCCGCACTTGCTGAGCAGATGCGGTCGCGTTGCGCGACGGCGAGGACTGTTCGCCGTTCCATCCTGCGCAGCCCGGATGGAACAAGTTCCGCAGCCGAGCAGATGGTAAGCTTAGTGCGGTCGAGCTGAGACACTGGAGCGTGCGGGCACTCCATCCTCTCTTCCTGCTCTCCTGGCCGCCTCCCCCCTCTCTCTGATACTCTCCCGTCCCATGCCCCCTTCCCTCCACGCCTTCCTCGTTCTCTTCCTCCTCGGCGCCTCGCTTCGTTTCTATGCAATGCTCACCAAGATGCACGCGGAACGGCTGGGCAGCTTCGTGTTTTCTGTCAGTCTGCCAGCCACGATTCTTGTGTCACTGGACCGCGTGAGCTTTGCGCCGACGGCTTGGAAACTGCCGCTGGCCGCCTGTCTTGTGACGCTGCCGGTGGTGCTGCTCTCCTGGCCGCTCGTCCGCCTGCTGCGTCTCTCTCGTCCGACCCAGGGCAGCTTGCTGCTCTCCATCGGCTGCATCAATTCGGTCTATTTCGCCTATCCCGTCACGCTGGCCACGTTCGGCGAGGAAGGACTCGCACAGGCGATTCTCTTCGACCTCGGGCAAACCACATTGACGCTCACGGTCCTCTATGCCCTCGCGGTGTGGCACGGCACGGCTTCGCCGTCGGCACGCTCATCGCTGGCTCGCCTGCTCTCCGCACCGCCGCTCTGGGCCTTAACGATCACCCTGGCGTTGAAGGCTGCGGGCCTGCATCTGCCCTCATGGCTCCACGATGCACTGACACCGGTGCACCTCACGACGATGCCACTCGCGAGCCTCGTGCTTGGCCTTTCAATCAGTCTTGATGCGTTGCGGCGGACATGGCAGCTGACCTGCCTGGGGGTGTCAGTGAGGATGGCCGGCGGCCTCTTGCTGGGATTGATGGCGGCCTGGCTGCTGGACCTGACTGGAATGGAACGGGCGATCGTGATTCTGATCGCCGGGATGCCGTCTGCGGTGACAGCTGTGATCTTTGCGACGGAAACCGGCCTGGATGAAGATCTCGTCGCCTCGATCGTGGCGCTGTCGATCTGTGTCGGCGTGGCGCTGCTTCCCTGGCTGCCCCGGCTGGCCTCGGCTCTGCTCGGCTGATATCCGGGACCAGCATCGTCACAAGTTACAGTTGGAGCAACCCGCTCCAAAAGCCGAATTAACAGGAGCAGGATGGTTTGGCGTTGCCCACTCCTGCAAGCTGATGAAGGTTACGACAACCCGTGTTGGTCCCGTCCGACGCGGCCGTCGTAATCCCTCGTCGATTTGAAGCGCTCGAACCGCCCGTCTTTTGCGTAGCGGGCCACACGCGCACGCAGCGTTTCCATCTCGGCAACCGTCATCGGCCTAAATCGGCGCACTATGTCCAGATTCTGTTGCAGGACCTTGCGCGAATCGATGCCAGTGACGAGCGACGCAATCGGCAGACTCAAGACATAGCGAAGGGCTTCCTCGACAGTGACGATGCCTTGCTTGACGGCTTCGGCATTTCCGCTGAGACTTTTCATTCCGAGCGGTGCAATCCCTCGCTGATGCAGAACGGGTAACACCTGTTGTTCGAAACTGCTGTAGGTCCCGTCGAAGACGTTCAACGGCATCTGGCAGGTGTCGAAGGGAAAGTCGCGCGCCAGCATCTTGAGATGAATGCTCGGATGCTTATGGCCGGTGAACCCCACGAACCGCACCTTGCCCTGCCGTTTGGCTTCGAGGAGGGCATCTGCGGCACCTTCAGGTACGAAGTGCCGGTCGGGATCGTCTTCATAGATGACTTCGTGAATTTGCCAGAGATCGAGGTAGTCGGTCTTCAGGCGGCGGAGGGAGTCGTCGAGCTGTTGCAGCGCGACTTTCCTGTCCCGCCCGTGCGAGCAGAGTTTGGTCATGAGCACGACCTGCTGCCGACGGCCTTGGAGAGCTTTGCCCATGAGTTCCTCGGATCGTCCACCGTTGTATTCCCAGGCGTTGTCGAGGAACGTGATCCCTGCTTCGATCGCTTCGTGCAGGATGCGAATGGCCTCGGCGTCATCTTTGGTACGGCCCCAATGGGCGCCGCCGAAACAAAGAGCAGAAACCTGGATACCCGTTTTGCCTAAGGCCCGTGTCGGAACCGCTCCGGCCGCAGCACCCCCCGCCTCTGACACCGGCACCACCATCTCTGCGAGCGTTTGGCGGCCTCCGAGAGCCAAGACCGCTCCAGCGACACCGAGGGCTTTCAAGAGCTGCCGCCGATCGAGATTGTCGGACCAGAGATCTTTATCAGGTTTGAGGAATTTCATGGAAGTTCCTCCCGTTTTACTGGATTGGAGGAATCTAGGCTACGATCCCCTGGCAGAGCTGTCAACGTGTGGACGATCGGAATCGGCCCGACACCCCTCCTATGCTTGGTAGTGCGACCCGATCCGGCAGCTCACAGAATTGGATGCCGAAGCCGCTGTCCGGCATAACTGTCTCTGAAGTTGTCGATGCCAGATAGCACAAGGCCCGCAGGATACTCATCCTGCGGGCCTTGCTGTGACTCACGTGTGTCTTAGCGCGTGAGCCACCGCCGGTTTCGTACGGTCATCAGCGCATAGGGAAAAATCCAGAGAAGGCTTACGAAGTAGAAGTATGCGTAGACGATGCCGAAGAGAAACTCGCGCGAACGTTCGCTGTGCAGAAAGTACAGCGTATAGAAAAGGGAGACGAGCCCGATCGAGAGCAGCAGGCGCAGGATCGTCCAGGGGTCCTGCATCGTCATGTAGACCATCAAGAAGAGTGAGGCATAGGCGACGGGATAGCGAAGGTTGGTGATGGTGGTTTCGAGCATCGTAAGGACGAAGGAAGGAAACGGCAGTTTCCACATGATCTTCCATAACCGGATTTCTTCCCGGATGTAGCTCCGATCCCACCGCAGAAACATTTTGCAGAGTTTTTGATAGCTTTCCGGCACGAGGGTGTGGACAACGGCAGTGCGCTGGTAGACCGCCTGGTAGCCGGAGGCGAGCACGTCGTTCGTCAGCGCCCGGTCTTCGCCGATGGTGCAGTCGCTTCCAAGGAAACGTTGGCGAAGCCACGTGGGAATGAGAGGTTTGATGACCGACGTCCGGTAGGCGGAGAGGGCACCGGGACAACAGTAGACCGTGCCGTACGATGATTGGACGCTGCGGAGAAAATCGAACGACAGGATGAACCGTACGTGCAACATACGGGGCAGGATCGACTGGAACCGGTTGAGCACGGACACTTTGCCGGCCACGGCGCCGACGCGCGGATCATGAAATGGACCGGCGAGGGCGAGCAGCGCGCCCCGTTCGATCAAGCTGTCGGAATCGACGGTGACAAGAATCTCTCCTGTGGCACGCGCAAACCCTGCTGCCAAGGCTTCGCGTTTTCCCCCGTTGACGGGCAGATGGACTGCCTGCACGAGATCGGGGCAGTCCCGCCTGGCCCGGTCGACGTGCGCCCCCGTGTCGTCGGTGCTGCCGTCGTTGACGACGATGATCTCCAAGCGGTCCCGCGGGTACTCGGCCCGGACACAGGCATCGACGGCCCTTCTGACCATCGCACCTTCGTTATACGCCGGAATGATGATGGACATCCGCGGCGCCTCTTCTGCGCTCACGGAAGCGAACGGATGGTAGCGAAGCCACAGCAACGTCCGGACCACGATGAGCAGCATACCCATGGTGAACCAGAGCAGGCTCGGCCGAGCAATCACTGCAGCCCAGCCCCGGATCATTAGCGAATCGGCCAGCGGGTCGAAGACTTCATGCGAAAACCGGATCGTGGTGGTCGCTACGGCGGCGAAAACGACGATCGTGGCGATCACGAATCGCAGATCGACATTGACCCATCGCGCGCAATTCTCCGAGGGACTGACCATCACGATGGCTTTGGAAGATGCAGGGAGGGCAAGAGGCTCCATGAATGATTCCTTTATGAATAATTCCCATATAGACAAAGCATGATTTTGTACTGGGAGCCGAGCGTTGATGTCAAGATTGTCTCGTGGCACGCGGGCTGGATTGCATCCACGAACTCAATGATCCTTCCAAGTTCGCTCTTCCCTTATCCCATCAAGTGAGGGGGAGGAGGCTTTCTCAGCGGCTTGCATGAAGGATCGAGCCCTTATAATGTTCCTTCCAAGCTCGCTCGTTTCTCCTCCTGTTCAAGGGGTGCGGATGGAAGGTTTCGCGCGCAACCACCATATCAATGGTCCCACCGAACTTGTCTGGTTTAATCTCGGAAAACAGCGTCCGCAATGGTCCAATTGCGCCCGTGGAGGGAGCACCGCCCCTAATCTGAGAATACGATGAGTCCCGCGTGCGCACTCCGGGAGCACAGGACCATGCGGACGCTGTTCTCACATTCTATTGTCGATGCTCCGCAAGCACAGGGACTCACCAGACCAGACCACATCACATATCCATCACTTATAGCCCACGACCATCCCATCCGGCCCCACCAACCGTTCCACCTGCGTCCGCCTGAACCCCACTTCCTTCATCCACTTACGGCAATCCGCGCCGGTGAAGTCGAAGCCGCCATGCGTTTCGATCAGCATGTTGAGGCTCATAAGCAGGCCGAACGCATTCTGCTTGCGGGCATCGTCGATGAGGGCTTCGTGGACGATCAACGCTCCGTGGGGTGGTAGCGCATCGTAGGCCTTGCGCAGGAGCATCATCTTTTCGTCGAGGTTCCAGTCGTGGAGGATATGGCCCATGATGATGACATCGACTTTCGGCAGCAAGTCCTTGAAGAAATCGCCATGATGAAATTTCACCCGTGACGCCACTCCCTTGTCCTGCGTATAAGCTTCGAACACCGGCTGTACCACGGGCAGATCCATCCCGAAGCCGGTGAGGTGCTTGTGCGCCAAGGCCACTTCGACGGCAACGCCGCCTTGCGCACAGCCGACATCGGCGAAGGTGCGGTACTTCTTCCAGGGAAACTTCTTCGCAATCGCGCGGCCAGCGCCGATGCTGAGGCCAGTCATGGCCTTCAGGAACCCCTCCAACTGCTGCGGATCGGCATAGAGCGCGCCGAAGAAATCTTCACCCGTCTTGGCTTCGTTTTGCGGCTTCCCGGTGCGGAGCCCTTCGGTGAGCGAGCCCCAGAAGCGGTAGAGCCGCGCATTGGACATCTCCAGCATCCCACCGACGTAGGAAGGTTTATTCCGGTCGAGGAACTGCGCCGTCTCCGACGTATTGGCGTAGCGGGTACCGGTGCGCTTCAGCATGCCGAGCGCCACGAGGGCGTCGAAGAAGTCCTGCGCGCTGCGGGGATGAAGGTTCAGCCTGGTGGTCAGCGCCTGCAGCGTGAGCGGACCCTTCGCCAACTCCGTAAACAGACCGAGCTCGATGGCACTGAGCAGGGTCTTCGACCCCCAGAAGCCGAGGCCGAGTCGCATGATGCCGGCCGGAGTCAATTGCCTTGTCGCCATAGTCTTCGTCCTTTCATCGGAGACGCTGCGTCCAGGATAAATTTTGTGGGGTGGTCCAGCCAGGCGCTTCCGCCGTCATCTCCCCGTAGCCTTCTTCTTTGATACTTTCGGCTTCGCAACCTTCGCCCGACGGAGCCACGCGGGATCGATCTTCGCGCTCCGGTTGGTCGCGAGGATGGCGAGGCCGTCATAGGCTTCTATCCGCTGTAACAGCGCGGCGGTTTCGACGTTCGCATAGCGGTCGTGCGCATCCTTGACTTTACTGCGCCTGCAGAACAGCGCATCCGCTTCCTCAAAAAGCAGAATCGCCCCGCTTTCTTCGGCCTTTTCAAAGATGCGGTTGAGCTGCTTTTCCGTTTCACCGACATACTGACTCACGACCCCGGACAGATTGACCCGGTGCAGCTCACAGTCGAAGGCCGCGGCCATCGCCTCGGCCGCCCTTCTCCAGCCGGCTGCCGTGGAGCCGGTGACGACCATGACCGATTTGCGCGCTTGCTTTTTCATCTTCACCTCACTCGCGTGACTGTCCTGCGACATCACAACACAGGTGGACTTTCGAGCTTGCTGCTCCCCTCTCCACTGAGATAGCGACGCAGGTGCGGCACGGGAGAATTAGGGGGGCTCCCTCAATCTTCCGGCGATCCACTGTCATCATAGTACTTCTCACGATAGATCGGGCAGAGCCCTTTCTTCTGCAGGAGGGCCGTGGCATCGACGATCATGGCGCTGTTCCCGCAGAGGTAAACGGCAAGATTCTTCACCGAAGAGACCTGCCATTCGATCAACCGCAGAACACGGCCTGATTCGCCTGACCAGCCAGGCTCCGGTCGGGACAGCGTCGTAATCGCGTTCAGTGTCTTGTTCGTTCGAACGAGTCCAGCGAGTTCCTTCTGGTAGTACAGATCCCGCTGGCTGCGCAGTCCCCAGAGTAACGTCGCCGGTCTTGGGTCGGCGCGCTCCGCATTGGCGAGCAGCATGGACCAGAGGGGCGCGATCCCGGTACCGGTAGCAACGAACAACAGCTCGCGCCCCGGATCCTCCCGCAGATAAAAGTTGCCCGCCGGTCCTTTGAACTGTGTCCTGTCCCCTGCCTTGAGGCTGAACAGATAGGTGGAACCAGGTCCTCCTGGCACCAGATTGAATAACAGCGTGATGCCGCCCGATCGGCTGGGTTGCGAGACAATGGAGTAGGGTCGCGTCACCGAGCGGCCTGGCGTGGCTTGCGGGATCTCGAACGAGACGAACTGGCCCGGCTTGAAACTGATGGTGTTCGGCTCAATCAGGCGCAGGTCGAGCTGGCGCACGTCATGCGTGAGATCTTTGATCGCGTCGACTTGTGCAGTAAAGGTTTGGATCGGCATGGGAAACAGTATCGCGACATTCTACGTTCTCAAAACCGGCTGGGTCTACTTTCGCATACGCGTGTCTGACGGTACACATGCTCCTTCCAAGCTCGCTCGTTTGTCCTCTTCCTCATGCGGCAAATGCGACCTCTACAGGCGGGTGGCGCTGACCCGGGCAACTTTCTCACCCGCCCGACCCCTGCCGCGCCGAGACGCGGCTTTCACCAAGTGCCCGCAGCGGAAGGGACCCACTGGGGGATGGGTGGAGCGAGGACGAATGGGTTCAATCACCGACAGGACCCGCCACAACACTTCCTTATTCTCTAAACAACCGCACCGCCGCCTTCCGCCCCTTAATTCTCGCCCTCCCCAGCACTTCAACAATTCGTTGCGCCATCGCCTCCGGCACATCCACAACGGAAAAGCGATCTTCGATCTGGATTGCGCCGATCATGCTCGAATTCACTTTGGCTTCGTTGGCAATGGCGCCGACCAGATCGCCTGGCCTGATGCCGGCTTCCCGTCCCGCACCAACATAGACCCGCGCCATCCCTGGTTCCCGTCCGCCCCGACCAGGCCTGGCCATCGGCTGAGGCCCGCCGGATCTGGCCTGTGCGCCACGATACCGGTCATCGGGACGGCCGGTTAGTCGCTGCATCGGCCTATAGGGTTCCGGCTGGGGGATCGGCATGGCAGGAATCTCCTGTTCGACCCGCTCTCCACCCTGCTCTTGAAAGATCAGCTTCATCGCCGCGGCGGCCACAGTAATGGGATCGCCCGATGCGGCCATCGCTTTCACGACGCCCTTAAATCCGTCAAGATCGTCTGCTTGCATTGCCTCCTGGACCAGTGCCCTGGTTCGTTCGAGTCGTTTCGCGAGGAGGTCTGCGACCGACGGGACCGGCGCCACCGTCACTCTGGCTTTCGTGTGCTGCTCGATGCTGCGGAGAAGCCGTTGCTCCCGAGGATCCAGGATCGTGATGGCGGCACCCTCGCGGCCGGCACGGCCGGTCCGCCCGATGCGGTGCACATATACTTCGGCAGACGACGGCAAATCGTAATTAATGACGTGCGAGACACTGGGAATATCGAGACCGCGCGCGGCCACGTCGGTGGCCACGAGGAGTTCCGTTTGTCCGCTTCGAAACGCGCTCATTACGCGATCGCGCTGGGGCTGGCTCATGCCGCCGTGAATGGCTTCGGCTCGATGCCCGCGGCTATTGAGCATGGCCGTGACATCGTCCACTTCGACGCGCGTGCGGCAAAACACCAGGGCAGACTTGGGCCCCGCCATATCTAAAATGCGCACGAGTGCGGCGCCACGATGTTGTCTCGTGACCACATAGGCTGTCTGCTGGACGCGCGGCGCAGCGCCGGCTTTTACCGGTTCCTTGGCGATAGTGATCTCGACTGCCTGCTTAAGGTGCCGGTGCGCGATGGATTTGATGCGCGTCGGCATGGTTGCGGAAAACAGGGCGGTCTGCTTCGTCGCGGGAGTCTGCTCCAGAATGGCGTCGAGATCTTCGGCGAACCCCATGTCGAGCATCTCGTCCGCTTCGTCGAGCACAACGATCTGCACGTGAATCAGCTTCAAGGTTTGGCGCCTGATGTGATCGAGCGCACGCCCCGGCGTCGCCACTACGACATCCACCCCCCGTTTCAATGCATGGAACTGAGGGCCGATGGCTTGGCCGCCATAGATGGCCAACACGCTGGTACGCAGTTCTTTACTGTAGCGTTGGACGGCCTCACTGACTTGAATGGCGAGCTCGCGGGTCGGCACGAGAATGAGCGCCGCCGGTTTGGCCTTGGCCCCGTGCGCGATCCGTTGAAGGAGCGGCAGCGTGAAGGCAGCGGTCTTTCCGGTTCCCGTTGCCGCCTGACCGAGCAGGTCCTTCCCGGCCAGAAGCGGCGGGATCGCTTCGCGCTGGATGGGTGTCGGCTCTTCATATCCAAGCGTTTCGAGCGTGGTGAGTAACGACGCTTCGAGTCCCAATGCGGCGAAGCCGGGCGAGAATCCATGGATTGCGGTTGCAGCGGGCGGATGGTTTTGATCGTGCTTCATCGGGATGTATTTGTGACCTTTCTGTGATTAGGTGGCCATCTGCTTCGGCCAGAGGGATTCCAGCTCAGGGAACTTCTCTCGATAGTCGGCGTGGCTGGCACGGATAACCTTCAACGCTTCGTCGCGGCCGTACACGCTGGTAATTTCTACTTTGTGTTGCACCGCTCCTGGCGCTTGCTTATAGGTGAGGAAATAATGCTGGAGGCGATCGATCAACGTGATCGGACAGTCTCCGATGTCGGTGAAGTCCCCGTATGCCGCATCTTCTTTCATCACGGCAATGATCTTGTCGTCCGCCTCACCGCCGTCGGCCAGGCTGAATCCGCCGATCGGAATCGCCGTAAGCAGAATGTCGCTGTGGGGGATGGTCTTTTCTGTCAGTACGCAGATATCGAGCGGATCGCGGTCGCCGACCATGCCCTTCCGCTTCGCCCGCTTGGAGAAGAGCCCTGCCACTTTCTCGCCGCAGTAGGTCTGAGGCACCAGCCCATAATACACGGGACAGAAATTTGAGAACCGCTGCGGGCGATCGACCTTAAGGAAGCCGCTGTCCTTATCGACCTCATACTTTACCGTGTCGGTCGGCACGATCTCGATATAGGCCGTGACCACCTCCGGCGCCTTGTCTCCAATCGAGACCCCGTGCCAAGGATGCGCTTTGAACATCAAACCCATCAATCGCTGTATCGGATCGCCCATCGAACGCCCCATCAATCAAACCTCCTCTTGATGACTTCACTCCTACCCCCTGCACATCGCACGCTTACCATCCCAGCTGCCACCGATGTCCGTTCCGTTCCAGCAGCATGTCCGCTTCGCGTGGCCCCCACGTCGCAGCGGTATAGTTGTGCACCGTATGTTCACCAACAATGACCGGATCATAGAGACGCCAGGCAGTTTCAGTAAACTCGGCACTGACGAAGAGCGTCTGATCACCGATCATCACGTCGCGTAGCAGCGTCTCGTAGGCTTCCGGCAGTTCGCCAAACGCCTCCTCATAACTAAATTGCAGTGCGTGGTCGGTAAATCGGAACGGGCGTCCCGGCGTCTTCACGGAGAAACAGAGCGCGAATCCTTCGCTCGGCTGCAGCGTGACCAGCAACTTGTTGGGTGGAATGCTCCCGGGATCGAGCGAACGGAACACCTGCGTAGGCGCTTCGTGAAACGTCACCGCAATCTGGGTCAGCTTGCGCGGAAGCCGCTTGCCGGTCCTCAGATAGAACATCACGCCCTTCCATCGCCAATTGTGGATTTCCGCCTTCAAGGCCACAAACGTCTCCGTGGTCGAATCCTTCGGAATGCCTTTCTCTTCGAGATAACCAGGAATATTCACGCTGCCGGATCTCCAGGCCGTGTATTGGCCGAAGACGACATCGTGCGGGTTGATCGGCGCAATAGAATGCAGGACCTTCAGTTTTTCACTCCGGATGGCCACCGCATCGAACGACACCGGTACTTCCATGGCCACAACCGTCATCAGCTGGGTGAGATGGTTCTGCACCATATCACGCAGGGCACCGGCCTGCTGGTAATAGGCGCCGCGATGCTCGACACCGAGATCTTCCGCGACGGTGATTTCGATGCTCTCAATGGCATCACGCTTCCAGAGCGACTCGAAAATCGGGTTGGCAAAACGAAACGCCAACAGATTCTGTACCGTCTCTTTGCCCAGGTAATGGTCAATGCGATAGATCTGGGATTCGTCCAGGTAGCGGTGCAGTGTGGTGTTCAATGCCCGCGCCGAATGAAAGTCGTGTCCAAACGGTTTTTCAAATACGACGCGGACCCAGCCGTGGCTCTTCAGAAGTCCCGTATGATCCAACCGCTCCATGGTGCTCGGGACTACTTCTGGCGGCAAGGCCAGGTAGAAGATGCGGTTTTCCGGCATGCTGCGCGACCGTTCCAACCGCCGGATGAAGGCGGCCAAGGCTTCGAAATCCTTGGGCTTCCCCTCGTGAACGGACTGATAATGGATACAGGCTTCGCACCAGGCCCTGAGTTCCTTGTCATGGCGCACGCCAGACTTCTGCAGACCTTCGTAGGCCCAGAGGCGATACCCCTCTTCGCTCATCTCTGGCAACGCCGCTCCGACGATCAGCGTGTTCTGTTTTTCCAGCACACCCTGACCGCGCAGATGGTAGAGAGCGGGCAAGAGTTTCCTGTGCGTCAGATCGCCTGTCCCACCGACAATGACAAACACATGTGGCTCAACCGGCTGTTCCCGCATCAATCATCTTCCTCGATGACTAAAGACCGACTCCTGCCCGCTGTCCCTTCTGAATGCTCCCTCCACGCTCGCTCGTATTTCTTTCTCCCCTTCGGCCGATTGAGAGTTCACCAGCGCGGGTGGCGCTGACCTGCGCTCCACCCACTCCTTTTCATCTCACGGAACGCCTTCGGGCTCGCGAACTTTACCGGAGGAGCGAGGTATCCACCGAGGCTAAGGCGGGATGGAAAGCTGGAACTGACCAAAGCACCACGGTCGGAAGACCGTGGCTGAGGGAATTCCAGAAGGCTTCCACCCTACGAAGCCCGAAAGGATCGCTCCGGGAGGTACGTGAGCCGAACCCGAAGGCTTCCTGTGAGGTCAGCGACAGGACCCACTTCCTATTCTTTTGGCTCCTCAATCGGCTCCGCCCACAAACACTCCTTCCAAGCTTGCTCGCTTTCCTTTTCCTCCTAGGCCAATGGAGCTGCTCTTCTTGTAGGGTGAGACAGGTTGCTCCCATCGTGCGCGCGTCGAACGAACACCGCCCATGATTTAAGCATCCGATTGTTCCCGCGTGTCGCGTTCCGCGAGCACAGGGAGCACCTGTCTCACCAACTCACTCGCCCGGCTCCTCAATCGGCCCCGCCCACTCTCCTTTGGCCAGCTTCACCTCCTGATATCCCCCGTCCGGCCATTGAAACTGCCCGACCTCATCAACCTGCACGATAAAGGGATCGGCCTCGTGTGCCTGGCCCCGAAACCAATACCATCCGGCTTCGGTGGGCTTCGTCGTCGTCCATTGATACATCGCCATCGATTCTTTCCTGCAGGGACAGGCTCCCTACACTCTGAGATTTTTGAAATACTCCTCTTCCGACTGCAAATACTGCCGCAGCGCTTCCTGCGTCGGCGCCTGTTTGGCCCGATCCCGCCAAAAGCCGTCGAGGGCCGCATTGATCTCGTCGCAATTGAGTCCGTGCGGATCGGCATCCCGCTTGTATTCCAGGTAGGCCACGATGGCACAGGCTTCCTCCCGCGCAAAAATGGACAACTGGCCGCGCGCATGATCCTGCCACGTCATCGCCCCGTACCGTCTGGGATTCACAAATGCCGATTTCCCGATCGTCTTTTCGTAAACCCTCGTCCCGGCCGGCAACTTCACGACCTTGTCGGAGAATCCGTTCGTGAGATGGAAGACCGGATCTGCGGTTTGCAAGCGGCCTTCAAGATCGGCAATCAAGAACGCGGGAAGAAAATGCCGGAAGCCTCCCTCCGATAGAAAGCTCAGAGCCGTGTAAGCGGGATCGAGAATCGCAGGATCGACCTGCATCCAGTGGGCGAGACCCTTGAAGGGGGCAATCGCTTCTCCTGGCTCACAGCCTTCCTGGCTGCCCTGCAAAAACGCGTCGCCGGGATGCACCGTGTTGCGAAAGGCATTCCGGATGTGCTCGATGACCTGTTGTACGTCCACCATCGACTTAGTGGCTCTCGCCATTCCTTCTCTAGATCGGCTTCTGCTACAGTCTCCTCGTGACGGCAAACCCTAGCATGAACCGACTCCCAATAGAAGATGTCCTGCCACGACTCCGCGACACGCTGACGGCCGGCCGCAATGCCCTGCTCACGGCTCCGCCAGGCGCGGGCAAGACCACGCGCGTGCCGCTGGCGCTCTTCGACGCGCCATGGCTGGAAGGCAAGAAGCTGCTTCTCCTGGAACCTCGCCGGCTCGCCGCTCGCGCTGCGGCCCATCGTATGGCCTCGACGCTGCAGGAGCCAGTCGGCGCCACAGTCGGCTATCGGATGCGCCTGGACACGAAGGTGAGTTCAACAACGCGCATCGAAGTCGTAACGGAGGGCATTCTCACCCGCCTCCTCCAACAGGATCCTTCGCTCAACGGCTACGGCGCCGTCCTCTTCGACGAGTTCCATGAACGGAGCCTCCAAGCGGATACCGGCTTAGCGCTCTGCCTCGAAACACAACGGTTCTTTCGGCCGACGCTTCGCCTCCTCGTGATGTCGGCCACCTTGGATTGCGGACCGGTCGGCGACCTCCTTGGCGGAGCTCCGGTGATCACCTGCGAAGGTCGCATGTTCCCGGTGGAAACGCGCTATCTCGACCAACCCCTCTCAGGCCACCTCGACGTCGCTGTCACACAGATCATCAGACGGTCACTGGCACAGGATCAAGGCAGCCTGCTCGTCTTCCTGCCCGGCATGGCGGAGATCCGTCGTGTCGAACGGAAGCTTCTCGATGCGAACCTGAGTCCGACCATTCACCTCGCCCCGCTGCACGGTGACTTGCCGCAAGCTGCGCAGGATGCGGCGATTGCGCCGGCCGCGCCCGGCACCAGAAAGGTCGTGCTTGCGACATCCATCGCCGAAACCAGCTTGACGATCGACGGCGTTCGTGTCGTCATCGATGCGGGTCTGCTACGAGTCCCGCGCTTCGATCCACGGTCCGGCCTCACCAGGCTGGAAACGATCCGCGTTACGCAGGATTCTGCCGAACAGCGGCGGGGCCGGGCCGGTCGTCTGGAGCCGGGAATCTGTTACCGCCTCTGGACGGAAAAGGAACAGGCGTCGCTCACGGCGCGCCGGCCTCCTGAGATGCTGGATGCCGACCTCGCACCGCTGGTGTTGGAGTTGGCGCTGTGGGGAACGAGTGATCCGTCGGAACTGTCCTGGCTCACCTCACCTCCCTCCGGTTCCGTGGCACAGGCCAGAGACCTACTCACTCGACTGGGAGCTTTGGATCTGACAGGCCGCATCACTCCGCGCGGAAAACAAATGGCTGAGCTGCCGCTCCACCCGCGCCTTTCCCACATGCTGCTCAAGGCTGGCTCTCCGCAGTCGACGACTCTGGCTTGCGACATCGCCGCGCTGTTGAGCGAGCGAGACATTCTCCGCGGGCCGTCCGGATGGCGAAACGCCGATCTTCGCCTCCGGCTGGACGTGCTGCATGGGCAGCCGGATCATGCGGCGGGAGCCACGGTGGATCGCGGGGCCTGCCAGCGCGTGAAACGAACGGCCAAGCTCTGGCGGCAACAATTGGGTCGAGTGATGAAACCGGCCAAGCCCGTTGCTCATGACCATGTCGATGATACCGGCCGGTTGCTTGCATTGGCCTATCCGGATCGGATTGCCCAACGTCAGGCCGGAACCGAGGCACGCTACCTCCTGACGAACGGACGCGGCGCGCTCTTCGCCAGCCCGGATCCGCTCGCGTCGGAGCCATATCTGGTCATTGCCGATCTCGAGGGGGGAACACAGTGGGCGAGAATCGATCTGGCCGCACCGATTGGACTCAAGGACATCGAGTCGCTGTATGCCGGCGACATCGTACAGAGCGAAGCCGTCGCGTGGGACGATCGAGCCAAGGCGGTGTTGGCCTCGAGACAACGACGGCTCGGCGCGCTGGTGTTGTCGGAACAGGCGCTCTCGAAACCGGATCCGTCATCGATTGCGACGGCGCTCTTGCAGGGAGTGCGTCGAGCAGGGCTTGGCGCTTTGGCATGGACACCTGAGTTGCAACAATGGCGTGCACGCGTCCAATTTCTCAGGCGGGTTGAAGGTGATGCTGCAACCTGGCCGGATCTGTCGGATGAGGCGTTGCTGCAGACCCTCGACCAATGGCTCGGCCCCTATCTGGAGGGCATCACCACCCTGGACCGCGTGAAACGGCTCGATCTTTCGACACCGCTCCATGCGATCCTGACGTGGGAGCAGCAACGCCAGTTGGAGCGGCAGGCTCCCACGCATCTCACCGTGCCGAGTGGATCGCATGTCCGCCTCGAATATAATACTTCGGACCTGCCGGTCCTCGCCGTGCGGCTGCAAGAAATGTTCGGCTGCAAGGAGACTCCGCGTGTGGCGGGCGGACAGGTTCCCGTCATGCTGCATTTGTTATCACCGGCGAAGCGGCCGGTCCAGGTGACCAAGGATCTCGCCAGCTTTTGGGCCAACGCCTATCAGGGTGTGCGCAAAGAACTCCGTGGCCGCTACCCTAAACATCACTGGCCCGACGATCCTCTCGCGGCTCCACCGACCGCGAAGGCCAAGTCTCACTCGCGCTGACCCCCTGCACTTTCGTAGGGTAGACCGAACCCCCTGTTGCAATCTAAGGTGCTGCCCATGCGCAGTCTTCGTTCTGCCTTCCTTATCCTGGCCATCGCGACGATCCCGGCAATCGGACTGGCTGAATTGCCTGACTTCGGACCTCCCGATGCCGGAGTGCCTTTCGACGACATTGATGACGCCACGCTGCAGGCGGAAGTCACGAAGCAAGCACTCGCCTTCTTGGACAATCTCCATAGTCACTGGGGAGAGACCCCTGACAGGCTTCGGACCACTGTCGCCGGCGAGATCGAGCGAGACGAACAGGGTACGCTCATTTATCTCCGCAATATTTCAGACCATGGAGTGCTGGAGGGCTATGAGTTCAAGCGGGAATCGCTCGTGCGAGGCCAGTACATCGTCCTGCAACGGCCTTTGAACGGGTTAAATGAATTCATCGGCTACTACGAAGCGCTGAAACGCACGTTAATCGAAACCTATGGCATTCCGCTCCACGATCGTATCGTGTGGGATAACGATCTCTATCAGCCGGTTCCGGACTACTGGGGTGTCGCCGTGATGATCGGACACCTGCATTACCATGCCGCTTGGGAGACGGCGGAAGGTACCTTGACGCTGGAACTCACCGGTAATCGACATAGCAAGCTCTTCCTGGAATACAAGAGCCGCGTTGAGGGTGCGCAGACGTAGGAGTTGAGCTGTTGCCTTAGGTCGGAATGTCACGCGTGCCGTCGTATGACGTGCGCGATTGGAACGAGAATTTCACGACGTCGCCGGACTTCACCGCCGTATCATCGGTGCTGACTTTCTTGTTCACGGTGATCAACACTTCTCTGTTTGCCATGTACGGTGCGAGCCCGCCTAACCGGTCCTGATTGGCCTCAACGAGTTTCTTCACCGTCGTCACTCCCGAAAGTTCGACATCAAGTTCGCTCTCACCGACCGCGTTGCGCAGCGTCAGCCCGAATATCAGCACTGTGACCATGGTTTTGGCGTCCTTTATCAGTTACCGACGTTCACCCGTCAGACCTGCTCGTTCAACAGTTACGTCCCAGCGCTCAGCACTTCCGGGAGTCCTCGGCACGTCTTATTTGCCCTCGTACCCCCTCACGTCGAAGCACGGGCATGGCAGCGGAAACAATCCTGCCGCTTGGGGTGACGCGCCGGCACCGGTTTCACACCATCGGCCTGATGGCAATACGCGCACTCTTTCTCGGTTGTGATGGCGCGATGCTCGGCGCTTGCCGGAATCATCGGATTCCGGTCTTTCGGCGTCGGCAACATGGACACCGCCGCCACGACGACGACCGCGAACAATACAAACAGCCAATCGGCCTTGCGAAGCTTCATAGGGTCATCGCTTTCTTTGGATCCGCAGCATCATAGGCTTCCTGTAACAGTTGAGCGATGTGCTTGACCCTGGCCGCGCCATGCAGTCCCGTACGCAGCTGGATCATGCAGGCCGGGCAACTCGTGGCCACCATCCCGGCGCCGCTCTGTTCCACCGCCCGGCGCTTCCGCTCCACGATTCGTTGAGAGCTATCGAAGTCCTTCACGAGGTACGTCCCCGCCCCGCCCGCGCAACGATCTGCATCGGGCATCTCGACGTACTCGACCCCGGGCAGGCTCTGCAGCAACTGGCGCGGCTCCTTTGTCACACCCGCCGCCCGCAAATGGCAAGAAGAATGATAGGTGACCGTGCCGGTCGTTGATGCAACACCCGCCATCGGGGGCTTCACTGGCGATTGCGCCACGAATTCGGAAATATGCTTTACCTTTGTGGCCAGCGCCTGAGCCGCCTGTTGCTCGGGCTCACCGGCAAACAGGGCCGGATAATCTCTAAGTGCGAGCGTGCAGGAGGCACAGCCGGTCACGACCGTTTCGTACCCGGCGAGCGATTGAAGATTCACGCGAGCCCCTTCCCGGGCCAACTCGCGATGACCATAGGTTTCGATCGGCGTGCCGGAGCAGCGCTGCGGCGGCAGATCCGGCTCCACCCCATGCCTTCTCAGCACGGCGATGACCGCATCTCCGACGCCGTCATCGAAGTAATTGGCGGCGCAGCCATGAAAGTAGGCGACCTTGGACCGAGGAGTCAGACCAACCTGTGGCACCAACCCCGCATAGCGGTCGCGAAGATGCCTTCGAGCCAACGTGGGCATAACCAGTTGAGGAGACCATCTCGCCGTCTCTGCCAAATGTCGTAGAATCGGCTTCGTGGCAATATCCAAGAATCGCCTGATGCCCGGGCGATCCCAGATCGGTTGAAATATCGCTAATAACTTTAAGAATATGCCAAACAGCATTGATTGCGCATGAAATGCGAATATCAGACCTGCGAGTTTATTGGGATGCTCCGCGCGCCGATCCAGGATCAGTTGTGAGACATCGACGCCGGCCGGGCAGGCAGTCCGGCAGGACTTACAATTGAGACAGGCCTCGACGACTCGTTTCGATTGAAGGTAGCTGTAGTTCTTGTCGGTCACGATTTCAAACCAGCCACGCGAACTCATATCCTCGGAGCGGAATACGTCGTATACCGGACAGACGGCGTTGCATTTGGCACAGGTGGCGCAGGCTTTTGAGAGCCTGGTGTAGTCGATATGCTCGGTGAAGGGACGGTCGCTGATCTTGATGCCGGGATTCAGCACCCCTGCCGGATCGAAACTTCGCTTCACCCGGACAAACAGGGCATAGAGTTCAGGCCCGAACATTTTGCTGACGTACTCGGCCCGCACGCGACCATCGCCATGCTCCCCGCAGATCGATCCGCCGAATCGGTCCAACACGGTCTGATGAATCTCGTGGTAGCCCTGAACCATCTTCTGGAAATCCTGCTCATTGTTCACATCGAGCAACGGCACAATGTGGGCGTTACCGTTTCCGATGTGTCCGAAGATCGCGACCGGCACGCGCTGGCCGTGGAAGAAGTCTTCCAGATAGCGCATGAGCTCGCTGATCCGCTCTGCCCGGACGACCACGTCATCGACGAAATTAATCGGCTTCTTTCGCGAATCGAATCGATAGAGGGTGGGATAAAGCGCTTTGCGGGCTTTCCAAAGCTGATCGCGCTGCTCCTGATCGTAGGCGATGACGACCTCCGAGGAAAGCTGGTAGCCACGACAGAGAGCGGCCATGCGCTCGGCCTGGGCCCGCAAATCGATCTGAAGGCCGCCCGTGTCCAACTCAGCCAGCAACGTCGCAGCTGCGTCAGTTGGAATGCCGTGTCTTGCTCGACCGATAAGATCGAGCGTGTTGGCGTCCATCACTTCCAGTGCGCTGGGCGCCAACTCCAGCAACTTCGGCACGGCATCGCCAACCTCTTCCAGTCGCTTGAAATGAATCAACGCCGTCAGACTCGCCCGCGGTTTCTCGACGAGCTTGATGGTCGCCTCGCTGAACAACCCCAAGGTGCCCTCACTGCCAACGAAGAGCTTCGGCAGATCGAACCGGCCGCGCATCAATCCCTCAGCCAATCCAAAGAGGTTGTACCCGCAACTGTTCTTGCTGACCGTGGGACGCTTCTGCTCGAGCAACGCCTGCTGTGCATGGACAAGCGACCAGGTCTCTTGAAGGGCTGCATGAGAGGATAGGAGTGCGGAGAGACGAGGATCGTCGACTGCATAGTCGCGCGCATCCACCCACTCGCCGGAGTGGAGACAGACACGAAGCGCCTCCACATTGTCCTTTACCGCACCATAGCGAAGGGTGTGGGGGCCGGCTGAATTATTCGCTAACATTCCCCCCAGCTTGCACATCTCCCCGCTCGACGGATCTGGTCCAAACATCAACCCTTGGGGCGCAAGCTGCTTATTCAACTCGGCCAAGACGATCCCCGGCTGCACCCGAGCCCACCGTTCTTCCCGATTCACTTCAATGATTCGATGAAGCCGGGAAACGTCGAGAATGATCCCGGAACCGATCGCCGAACCGGTGAGATTCGTCCCAGCGGCACGTGCCGTGAGTCCGACACCTCGTGAAACCGCGTATCGGATGACGGTTTGGATATGCTCTTCCGACTCCACCAGGACGACGGCCTGCGGTGTCATCCGGTAGATGCTCGCATCCACGGCGTAGGCGGTCTTCGTCGCCTCGTCGTCCTTGACGAAATCGCTGCCGAGCAGACGGCGAAGATCGGATGCGACTGCACGAGAAATGTCGGGCATGATCAGCATGGCGGCGCATTCTAACAGGATGTTGAAAATGTCCGCCAGCAGGTGAAGAGGTGAGCCCGACGAATTCCCTTTGCATCGCGAACAGGTACAGGCGACGGGGAGGAAGGTGATGGTTGAGGGTCGACACGCGACTCGCTAAGATGTGAATGCCATGACCGCTCAGAAGCCTCTGCTCTATGTCTCGCGTCTGCTCCCCGATCCAGTCATGGCGATGATCCGCGAACAGTTCACGCTCGCGCAGGAACCGAGCGATGCTCCCGCTACCGCCCCTGCGCTTCGGGACGGAATGATGGAGGCAGACGCCGCAATCGTGACGCTCACGGACCGGATTGATGCAGAAACGATCGACGCCGCTCCACGACTCAAAGTCCTGGCGAACTATGCCGTCGGCTATAACAACATCGATCTGGCTGCTGCGAACCGACGTGGTCTGATTGTTACGAACACGCCTGACGTGTTGACCGATGCGACGGCCGATCTGACCTGGGCTTTGATCCTTGCCACGGCACGACGCGTGGTCGAAGGCGATCGTCTTGTGCGAAGCGGCCAATGGACCGGCTGGGCGCCGACTCAATTATTGGGGGCGGCCGTTGCCGGTAAAACGTTGGGCATTATCGGGATGGGACGGATCGGTCAGGCCGTCGCTCAACGGGCGGCAGGCTTTCGCATGAAGGTGCTCTACCATGCGAGACGGCCTGCAGTCCCTCCGCCCGCTTCCGCCTCGTGGGAACGCAGAACACTCCCGGAACTGCTCAGCGCATCCGACTTCGTCTCGATCCACGTGCCCTTGACGGCGGATACCCACCACCTCATCGGCATGCGAGAACTGGCGCAGATGCGTCGGAGTGCAATTGTCATCAACACGGCTCGCGGCGCGACTATCGATGAAGGCGCGCTCGTAGCGGCGTTACGGAATGGCAGCATCGCAGGAGCGGGACTCGACGTCTATGAAAAGGAGCCGGCACTGCATCCGGAGTTGGTATCGTTACCGCATGTCGTGTTGCTCCCCCACTTAGGATCAGCAACGATGGCGGCAAGAGTTGAGATGGGCATGATCTGTCTCAACAACATCGAGGCGGTGCTCGGCGGACGCCTCGCACCCAATCGAGTGGACGTGAATGCTTAGTTCGCGTACCGGAAGACTTTGGCGGAAGCGGCTGGCGATTGAGGCACTGCGCGAATGGATGACAGGCGTTGCGGTACGTCGTGGAAAGTTGGAATCGTTTCAAACATCGTCGTGGCCAGTTGCCATTGCTCCTGTTTCTCGTAGAGCAGACCTAACTCATATCGAATGGCTTGAGCTTTGGCTCCCTGGCTGCGCGGATCGGTCAGCAGCCGCTCGAGTTGGGCACAGGCCGCTTCAAACTGTTCTTGTTCTTTGAGACAGACCGCCATCATGAGGCAGGAATCCACGAACACTTCCGAGCCTTTCATCGACAACACAAATTCCTCTTTTGCCTCTTCGAGGAGCCCCATGTTCTTGTAGGCAACCCCTAACGTGTAATGCGTCTCCGGATCAAGTGCATCGGCTGCCTGTTCGGAAGCGGGAGGTGCTGCGGCTGGTGCCGGCGGCGCAAACATTCCTGCGAGTTTCGCCACGATCGGACTGGCTGGAGCCAGTTCCTTCACTTTGTCGTACAATCCGGAAAGCTGCTTGGTATCCGCACTGTCAGAATGGGCCGTACGCAACTCCAGCGCACGGGCATATTGCAAGGCTGCACCGGCTCCATCCCCCTTCGCCTCAAGCACCTGTCCCAGCAATTCTCGAGCTTCGGCGTCGTCCGGTTCTGCATTCACCACAGTTCCAAGCCACTGCTCGGCTTGCACCAGCTGTCCTGCTTCCATATACGCCCTGAACCGTTCCAGCGTCGAAAGAGGGGGTTTCTCCGGTTCTGTCGCACAGGCTGGCTGCGCAACCGTGCTCCACTCTTCATCCGGTGCGGCATTTTTGATGGAAAATGTTGCGGGGTCGTCCTGCGTCTCCTGAGACGACTCTACCGTGAGACCGGCTTCAACAGAATGCCGGTCCTGTAACGGCTTGACGGCCGTCGTCCTGCTCCAGGCATCGTCGGGTGTCGCGCCTTCGATGGAAAACTCCGCCTTTGGCGCAGATTGGGCCGGTGCCGGAGTGGCCGGTTCGACGGCAGCCGTGTCTCCGCTCATCAGGCCGGAGAGTCTTTTGACCGTTGGGCTGTCCGGCGCCAACGAACACATTTTCTCGAAAATTTCTTCGTGGAGCGTCGGCATGCCCGGTTCCGGATGGGTCAGCAGCACCTCGACGGCTTTCCCATAGTGCTGAACAGCCGTCTCAATCTCCCCTTTTTCCTCGTAGAGTTCGCCGTGCAGCTCCAACAACGGGACGGAGTTGGGCTCGACGGCAAGGAATTCAGCGATTAACGATTCGGCCTGCTGATAGTCCTGCGCCCGCAAGGCCGCTCCGGCCAGGAAACGATATTCTCCCAAGGCGACTTGAAGTTGGCCCTGTTGCAGATGTAATCGCGCCAGCAATTGGCACACCTGGGGATTGCCTGGCTCCTTGGTCAACAATTGATTGAGAATGGCCTCGGCGCCGGCATACTGCTTGTCCTCAATTCGCCGGCTGGCCTCGGCCAGCAAATCCGGCGATTCCCCGGCACCGACTCCGGCGCTGGCGCTTGACCTGGCAGGTCGTGCCGGCGCCCCGCCGGTTTTTTCGAAGTGTTCGATGAATTGTTGGGCTTCGCTGTTATTCGGATCGATACGCAAGACGGATTGGTAGGCCTCTTTCGCCTCGCTATACCGCTGTTGGGCTGACCGCTCGCGGCCGAGCTGGAGATAGACTTTGGTCGCCTCGTCCTGCATGTTTTCCTGCAGACACAGTTCGGCCACGCGCTGCTGCGCATCGAGATTGGATGGGTCTTGACTGACGATCCGTTTGTAGATTTCCAGCGCTTCTTTGGTCTTGCGCTCTTTGAGATAATGTTTGCCCAGCGTCAGGTAATCCTGAACGGCGCTGCTCAGCAGCCCCCGCTCGGCATTCAAATCACCCAGGTGCCGATACATATCGTAGCGGGAAGGTTCGAGTTTCAATACTTTCTTGTAGGTGGCAATGGCCTTGAGGGTCGCCCCCTCGGCACGGAAGGCATTGGCGGCTTGAATGAACGAGTTCACCGCATCCACGGTGGCATTGCGCTTTAGATGCAGTTCGCCGATTGAATTGTGAATACTCCCATCGGCGGGAGACTCAGCCGAAAGTTTCTTCCATTCACTGATTGCGGCGTCGAATTGACCCTTTGAGGCAAAGAGCTGGGCGCTGTGCAGAACCTTACTACGGTCGATGCCCAAGGCGGACCTCCAATGTTCAACAAACGCTAACAGTATCAATGGTTTTTGTCAACGAAATGGCCAATCGTCGTGGTCGACTCACGGCATGACGATCGCTAGAAACACGAAGGCCTGCCGCTTCCTGCGGCAGGCCTTCGTTCTGCACTGATCAAGAGCGGTGAAGGAGTTACGAGGCGGCGATCGACATCTTCATGACATTGGCGGCCTGTGGCCCCTTCGCCCCCTGAACGATATCGAATTCGACGTTTTCTCCCTCCTTCAAGGACTTGAATCCTTCGCCTTGAAGCGCAGAGTAATGTACGAAGACATCCTCCCCGCTATCCAGTCGAATAAACCCGAATCCCTTCCGATCGTTGAACCACTTCACCGTACCTTTTGTCTTCACGAAACCCCTCCTTTCCTCAACGATCACGCACCGTTACGTGACCGGGCCCAACCCAGTTGACGCACACCGATTGCATGAAGAAGGAATAAAAATAGAACGAGGACCAGGAGCGGATGGGCGGGCTCTTTGCAGAAAAAAAGAAGTGCTCACGAAACCCATCTTGGTTACAAATCGCGCAGCATGTACCATGGGATTTCAAATCTTGTCAAGCCATACTTTGGCGTCCGGACGATTCATCAACTTATAGACAAGTCCGGAACAGTCCCCTATAAGGTTACGGATCGATCGTCGGTCGAATTGAAACAGGCACGGACAATGGACCACGGAGCCTGATAGGAGAGGCGTCAGCTGCAGCTGGTGCAGCGGTGCAATCGATATACCCGCTGCGCACCCTGTGCTGTTGGACAATGCGGGGACCGACGCTGGCGGACTTTTTCACCATCCTGCTATATTGCCGCGCTAAACCAGGAGAACACAGCCCCTCATGCTGCTCCGTAAGCTGCTGGATCGCTACATCTTTACCGAACTGCTCTCCCCTTTCAGCATTAGCCTAGGCGCTCTCTGTTTCGTGATGTTGACCAGAGAGCTCCTGCGATTGGTGGAACTGCTTGTTTCCAAAGGCGTCGGGATCTTTGCCGTCATGAAAGTCTTTGTCCATCTCCTCCCTTCATTTCTGGTCTTAACCCTTCCGATCGCCGGGATCATCGCGTCGATCACCGCGTTCGGTCGCTTGTCTCTCGACAAGGAACTTGTGGCCATGCGCGCCGCGGGCCTCAGTTTGTTCCGCCTCGGACGTCCAGTCTTCCTCTTTGCCCTGCTGGTTTTCGCACTGACGCTATGGCTGGCTCAATATGGTCAACCCTGGACTTCGACCAATCTCAAGAGAGTGGCTCTCAATTTACTTCGTGATCAGTTAGTGTTGGCCCTGGAACGGGGTTCCTTCACTGAGCCGATTCCTAAAATGATGATTTACGTCTCCGACGAGGGTACGGAGGCGTCCGCCGCGGGCATTTTTATCTCTGATGAACGAAACCCCGACGATCCCCGCATCATCGTGGCACAGCACTACCAAGTGCTGATGGATAGCTCGACCGATCAAGTGGCCTTGCGGCTGCAGGATGGCGTGATCCACAGCCGCCCCGATGCAATCGACCAGTATCAATTCGCCTCCTTTTCCAGCTACGACCTCAGGCTCTCGCTCAATCAAAGCGGGTATGCCGCTGCCGATGAACGGCCCACATACGACGCCTTGATGGCACAACTTAACCAGTCACAGTGGCGTGATCCTGGCGCGCGCCGCCGGCTGATGGAGTACTATAAGGATCTGGCATTTCCGACTGCATCCTTGATTTTCTGTATCCTCGGCGTTCCCATAGGCATTGTCTCGAAGCGCTCGGGGAGAATCGGCGGATTTGCCGTCGGGGTGCTCGTCGTGATCATCTATTACGTCTTCAACGTTGCCTGCGAATTTCTGGTGACGACCATGATGATCTCTCCGTTTGCCGGAGCCTGGGTCCCGAATGGCATGTTTGCCATCGTCACGCTGGTGTGGTTTTACAACATGAGCCGACAATAGCATCATGCCGATCCTGTTTCGCTACCTGCTTCGCGAATACGCCAAGATCTTTTTCATGTGTTTTGCGGGATTGATGACGATTTACCTCGTCATCGAATTTTTCGAGAGGGTACGGCGATTCCTCCGCCACGATGCCGAGTGGCTCGACATCCTCATTTACTTTGTGCTGAAAATGCCGGGCATTGCCTTTCAGATCGCCCCCCTCGCCATCCTGATGGCCACTCTGCTGACTCTCGGCTTACTCTCTCGCAATCATGAGATCACCGCCATGCGAAGTTGCGGGATCAGTCTGCCCTGGATTACGTCTCCCTTTCTGGCCTTCGCTGCCTGTATCACCCTGGTGCTCCTGCTGTTTAGCTCGATCGTCATTCCTTTGGCCTCGAACGAGGCTGAAGAGATCCGTGTCGTTCGCATTGAGAAAAAACCCCCGTCCACTGCGCTGAAATTGTCCCAGCCCTGGGCCAGGGTGGACGCTGACACCTTGTTGCATGTGAGCAGCGCGGCCATTGGGGGAAGCACGCTCGGCGGGGTGCAACTCTTCCGTTTCGACCACGCGTTTCACATGATCGAGATGGCCGAAGCCGAAGAAGCACGGTTTGCCGATCACGCCTGGACGTTGTATCGGGGTTTCCACCGGCGCTTCAATCCGGATGGCACCGTGACACTCAAGCATTTCGAACAACAATCGATTCCCCTGACCCTGCTTCCCGACGACTTTGTCGGAGCGTTCGCAGGGGAATCCGAGTCCATGACCTTTCGTGACATTCTCAGCTACACCAGCCGCTTGTACCAGAACGGCTCACAATTCAGACGGCTGCTGACTGATTATTATGGACGCATCGCGTTTCCTTTTGTCACCGTTATCATGGTACTGGTCGGAATCGCTCTCAGTCTTCGGCGAAGCGGAACAAGAGGCGGCAGCATGGCCATCGGCATTGGCCAGGCACTCATGGTCGGCTTCTTCTATTGGGCTGCGCATTCTATTGCAATCGCCTTCGGCCGCGGCGGGGCACTCCCTCCGATGGTCGCCGGATGGACCACGAACACCCTCTTCCTCAGCTATGCTCTCTATCTGATGCTCAAAGTTCGCTACTGATCCATGGTCATTGACCCCAGATTCTCTCTCTCACAGGTCAATTGCGCATGACCGAACTATGGTCTGTCGACGTGAGAATATCGGAGGCGCTTCCCTCGACCATGTATTGGCTGGTTGACTGATCACAGCGCTTCCGGTAAGTAAGAAAGCGGTCTTTACTGGAGAACAAGACGGGATGCGGGCTCGAGTCGTCGTAACAGGGTTAGGCGTGGTTTCCCCTATCGGGATCGGGGTCAGCGAGTTCTGGAAAGCCGCGCTCGCCGGACGGTCCGGGATTTCTGCCATTACGACCTTCGCCCCCTTCTCGATGGACGGATACCGCTCCAAGGTGGCTGGACAGATCCATGACTTCTCTCCGGAACGTTATATCGACGGCGTCCAAGCCGAACGAGTAGACCGCTATGCGCAATTTGCCCTTGTCGCCGCCAAAGAGGCGCTGGTCGATTCCGGACTCCAGATGGCTAAGGAGCGCCCGCATCGTGTCGGAGTCATTGTCGGCGCTGGTATGGGCGGGATGGTCATGGGTGAACGAGAGATCACCCAACTCTACCAGCAGCAACGCCCCCACCGTGTACACCCGAATTTCATCCCCGTGATTACGCTGAACTCTGCCTCCGGCATCGTCGCCATGGCCTACGGGGCAAAGGGACCGAACTTCACCATTTCAACCGCCTGCTCCTCCAGCGCGCATGCCGTGGGACAAGGGCTGCACTGTATTCGGGAGGGCCGTGCCGACGTAGTTATTGTGGTCGGGGCCGACGCTAGCATTACCCCTCTGGTTTTTGCCGGCTTCTGTTCGCTCCGGGCGCTTTCCACGAAATTCAACGATCGACCGGAACAGGCATCGCGGCCTTTCGATCGTCTGCGGGATGGCTTCGTGATGGGGGAAGGAGCCGGCGCCCTGATACTCGAGTCTACCGCGCACGCCAAGAAACGTCACGCACATGTCTATGCCGAGGTGGCTGGCTATGCCGCAACGAGCGAAGCCTATCACATGGTCATTCCACGAGAAGACGGCGAGGAAGTAGCGACGACGATGCGTCTTGCCCTAGCCGACGCGGGCGCCACACCGGCACAAGTCGATTACATCAATGCCCACGCCACCTCAACGTCGATCGGCGATGCGGTCGAGGCCAAGGCTATTCGCCAACTGTTCAAATCGCGTGCGGACAAGATTGCCATCAGTGCCACGAAATCGCTGGTGGGCCACACGCTCGGGGCGGCCGGGGCCATCGGGGGCATTGCGTCAGTGCTCGCCATCCAGACTGGACAGATCCATCCAACCGCCAATTACGATGATCCTGATCCTGCCTGCGCTTTGAAAGGGATCAGTCGTTCCATTCAAGAGCGCAAGATCAAAGTGGCGCTCCTGAATGCGTTCGGATTTGGCAGCAATAATGCTGCTGTCGTCCTTAAGCGCTATGTCGCCTGACGACTACGGACGGACAGACCCCATCGCAACGAGGAAACGGGATAATGACTGATCAGGCGATCCTAGGAAGAATAATTCAAGCCCTTGCGGAATACCTCAAACGCGATGCCGCCTCAATCAAGGCTTCACACCACTTGCGGGATGATCTCGGGCTCGACTCGATGGCAGTGATCGAGTTGCTCTATAAGATCGAGGAAGCCTTCAACCTTCAGATTCCGGATCAAGACTTGCCTGGCCTCACAACCGTGGGAGCCGTCGCCGGTTATGTCCAGGGTCGACTCGCTCCAGCCGAGAACATCGCATCGTCGCCGCGTAAAAAGACTGCGGCCAAGCGCAACAAAAAGAAGTAGCCCGCCATGGGATCACCGTCCGCAACGACAACGCTGACTCTCTCGAAGATCCAACAATTGGTAGGCGGCACCCTTCACGGAAACGGCGGCACTCCCCTGTTTTCGCTTGCCAGCCTCAACGAGGCCACGCCTCAAGCCCTCTCCTTCATTACCAACGACAAAGCCGCCAAGAACCCGAAGGCAATTGTGGCCGGTGCACTCCTCGTCCATCGTCATTTTCCCGAGATCGCGACGCCGCAGATCGTGGTCCAAAACCCGTTGCTCGCATTTGCGCAGGTTGCCCAAACCTTTTTCGTACGCACCGTAGCCCCGCGAGGCGTGTCGGACAACATCACGCAAGGCTCTGAAGTCACCATCGGAACGAACCCTTCGATATGGCCGTTTGTGACAATCGGGGACCGCGTCAGGATTGGAGCAAGAGTGACCCTGTACCCGGGAGTGTTTATCGGCGACAACTCGATCGTCGGGGACGACTGTGTGCTCTACCCGAATGTCGTCGTTCGAGAGGGCTGCTCTCTCGGCGCCAGGGTAATCATCCATAGCGGAACCGTCATTGGGGCCGACGGCTTCGGCTATGTACAGCATGAAGGGCGGCACCACAAAATTCCCCAATTGGGAGGAGTGACGATCGAAGACGATGTTGAACTCGGCGCGAATGTCACAATCGACCGTGCGACTCTCGGTCAAACTGTGATCAAGCGGGGCACCAAAGTCGATAACCTGGTGCAAATCGCCCATAATGTGACGGTAGGAGAACATGACATCATCGTGGCCCAGGTCGGGATTGCCGGCAGCACGACAATCGGCCACCACGTCATGATCGGAGGGCAAGCAGGCTTGGCCGATCATATCACTATAGGGGATCAGGTCATGATTGCGGCCAGGGCGGGCGTGAACCGCAGCCTTGAACCGAATCAGATCGTTTCAGGTGCGCCGGTAATGCCGCATGAAACCTGGATGAAAGCTCAGGCCGTCATACCCCGTCTTCCTGAATTGCGGCAGCTCGTCCGCAGTCTGGAACAACGCGTGGCTGCATTGGAATCCCAACTCGCGCAGGCAGCTGCCCCGCCACCGGCCCGCAACAAACGACGCCGGAAGTAGTCGAAACCGGCCTTTTCTCCGACTCAACTGACTACCCCGCGCCAAAAGAAGAGCTTTCCCCAATAAAATCCAGCCCACGGCATCAGTACGGCGGGGACCATGTCCAGGGCTCCGTAGAACATTGCCCAAGCCGATGCTGCCAGCAACAGCCCGCCTCCAAGGACATAGGCAACCGGCACGAGACGACGACCAGGATGTTCGATCGCGGGAATCGACGACTCCCCTTTCCTTTTCTTCTGATTCCGTGTGACGGCACTGCGTATGCGCGCAGCGAACACTTCAGGCAAGGTGGCAAGAAGGTACCGATGGTATCGCGTCTGCCCCCAGCCGCAACAGGCGCCAAGGACCAACAGTCCGGAACTCGACCAGAATGTTGTCCAGGTATAGGTGCTTGATGCGACCAGTTGATACCCCAACGAACCGATACCACCGACCATGCAGACAAGGCCTAAAAGACCAGACGGAAAAAGAATATAGGATCGGACATACTGACGTGCCTGTACTTGGATATCTTGCTCCCGCCATACGGTCACCAGTTTAGGCACTGCACTTCCCCCTTCAAACAGATGGCCAGGACATCTGCACCAGCAAGAACTTGGGTCAGGCATCATATCATTCTTGGTCTCTTGGAGGCATTGATTGAAGCACCAACCTTCTGCACCTGGAATCGATGGGGACTGGATGGCTATTTCATCCGCGCTCTTGCAACGACCTCGGTGATCTCTGAGGTTTCATCCTCACATATCGTGTTTTGTGACGCCATCGCAGAAAAGCGGCGGACCGTTCGCGCAACCCCTTGCCGCCAAGGCTTTCGCGATGTTCTAGTTGCGTGCCAGCATGACCAGTCTGACGAAATTTTTTCAGCTCCCCGGTGGCATGAGTTTTTCTGTCCACAAAACGTGTGCATGGCATGTGGATAACCATGTGGATGAAAACTCAATACCGTTTCACGGCGTAGCGCTTCGCAGATTGCCTAAGTCCTGGGCAATCAAAAATATTACTTTTCAATAAGATGTGTGGTTTCGTTCGAACAACTTGGCACCGAAGAACAACGCTGCGAGATCTTGCCACACGGGATGGAACGGAATATGCCTCGGGAATGTGATCGGCAGGATAAAACGAATCCTCTACGAAGCCGGCAGGATTTCAGCGATGGCTCCACGTTCAACACGGCCGATACTGACCCACTGTTCTGCCATTGGAACCAGCGCCTGGATACGCGCCTCGACGGTGGCCAATCGTTGCGGGAGGGTGGCGGCCTTCCGGTAGGCCGCCACCAGCAGAAACGATCGGAGTCCTTCTAGGAACATGGTCATCATGCCGGCCTGCACCGATCCCGCAATGGCTTGCAGCTCTTCGACGTGTTGCACCACGGGATCGAGCTGCGAAGCCGTTACAAAGTCCATGGTGCCGTCTTTCCGCAGATCGTTGAGCAGCTGGCTCACTGCGGGAACCCGTTGGTTGACCTCTTCGAGAAACCGCTCATCCATTCGATCCAGCTCATCCAGTATCCGGCGGACACCGCCGACCGTAAGAATCCCCGGTTGCTGTTCGGCTCGAAGAATAACGGGCTCCAACACGTCGCGAGCCGGTTGCACCGACCGAGACCGGACGTGTTGAAGCTCCCGCAAGGCATTCAACAATGACACGCCCGTGGTTCCCATCACCGGAGCCAAGAGCGTTGGCGCCGATGGCATGGGAATTTCCGCATCTCTTTCCGCTTTGTGATCGGGGAATCCTTCACCAGCGACAGACTCCTCCTGCTTTTCAGGTTCTGGTCCCCCTTCCGCATGACGCACGGCTGCCGCGATGCGATCAAGGCCCGCTTGCAGGGAAGCCAGCGCCGTAGCCATTGATCGCGGTTCTTGTCGCCCGACATCGTGAAGGATCGGCAACAGACTTGAGGCCATATCTTCGATAGATGTCAAATGAACCGTCGCCGCGGACTTGGCCAGATTGGTAAGCCCCTGCAACATGATGCCATAGAGCTTGGGGCGAACAGATCCGTTCGTGCCTTCTCCAAGCCGTTTCAGGGCAGAATAGATCTGCGCCAGCCATTCATGCGCTTCCAGCGCAAACAGCCCGACCACTTCTCTTTCAAAGCTCACATCTGCCAGATCGCGCCCCGAAGGACGGGGAGTTACCCAGCCTTGATCCGATTCCTGCGCATCGGCCACGCCCTTCGATGCAAGGGGAGCCCGTGTCTCGACGACCCCTTGGATCGCACTCGCCAGCGCATCCAAACTTTCCAGCAACGAGGCGAACTGGTCGGATACGGATGGGACAGGTTGCGTTCGCCGATCAGCTGCGATACCGGATGGAAATGGCACCCGCGCAACTGTCGGAGACTCGATCGTTTCAATGATCGCAACAAGCGGCAGGAGACTAAGGTCCAGTTGCCGGGATTCGTGACTACCTCCCTGCCCTGTTCCCCCTCCAATTTCCACGACCGGACGAAGCGGAACTCGTGTGTTGATCTTGACGACCGTGCCTACCTCGCCGGTCGTCAGTCGGACCAGTGTTCCCAGCGGATAGGCCGACAATTGCTCGACAAGGGCCTTGATCACTTCGCGAGGGAAGGCCGTGCGCTCAGCCACCAACAATTCACGCACCGCCTCATGGGGAAAGAAGCGACGACGATAGGGCCTGGGAGTGACAAGGGCATCGAAGACGTCGACCGCGCCGATGATCTGCGCAAACTCTCCGATATCGCGGCTCTTGAGCCGGTTAGGATAGCCTTTCCCATTCCATCGTTCATGAGCTTGGCGCACCGCACGGGCCAACCACTCCCAATCACCACCCAGCTTCCGGATCACCTGATAGCCCAATTCGGGGTGCTGTTCGATCAGGGTCCGCTCCTCACGCGTCAGCCGGCCGGACTTTGTGACCACCGACTGCGGCACAGCGAACAGTCCAACATCATGAACGAGCCCAGCCAATGTCAGACGGCGAAGCTCTTTCCCATAATAGCCCAGGCCGATTCCCACCTTCGTGGCCAGAATGCTGACGTTGATCAAATTGGTCACCAACGTGGAGCCACTCGGACCGGCTAACGCCTGTACGACCAATTGATCGTCACGGTCGACCGAGTCGGCAATTTCCGCCGCCAAAGTCGACAGGCCGTCCAAATCGATCTGATCCTGATGTTGAATCGCCGTCGCAACCGCAGTCAGTTGCTCTTCGGCTTTGCGGTAGATGTCAGATGCGCGTCGCTCTTCCATACCCTATGCCTATACAAATGCTCGAACGGTATCATTATTGGACAATTTGATCTCAGCATGCAATCGACGGTGGTACGAGTCAAGTGCGGAGACGCTGGAGAGAGGAGCGGGTCGTCGGATGATCATCAGTGATTCACCGGCAGCACATGACCGATCGCCGTCCGCTCAGCTCGTCCTCGTTCCACCCACTGATGGATGAGTTCCTTCATGACACCCAGACGAGCCGTCACCGCTTCAACCCTGGCGGAAGCAAGACGTATACGATGTTGCGCCACGACCGACAAGAGGCTTTGCAATCCTCCTAAAAAGGTCATCGCGATTCCGGCATTCACCTGCTGGGCCTCGGTTCTCAGTTGCATAACCTCTTTGAGCGAGGATTCGATCACATCACTCGCGGGATCGGCTGATGCTGCGAGACCGGACAGTTTGGCTGCCAGGTTCGGCATCTGAGCATCGACGCTTTGTACGAAGGCGTCTTCCGAATCCGACATGCGGTCCAGAAATCCTTGAATCACGTCCACGCCCACATGCTGGACACCGGCTTGGACTTGCCCCTCCATTTGCTCGATCATCGTCTTGATGAGATTTCTGTCCCCCTGTGTGGCCGCACCTTGATTCTGCTGAAGCGTTCGCAACGATTGGAGAAACTCTGCCGGTGACAAACTCGCGGCCGCCTCGACGACTTCGACTTCGGCTTCCGCATCAAAGGCCACACCCGTGGCATTCGTCAACGCGGTATGAATGAGTCCCAACTGCTTGCACAGCGAAAGAAAGTCCTGGACCGACAAGTTTTTTTGGGGATCCTTGATCGCTTCGATGAACGGTAGAGCGGCGAAACTGGCCTGTTCCACATCGGGGAGATTAATTGTGGCGGCGGATCCGCCGAGGTTGGTCACGCCGGCAGTCAGCGTCTGGATAAGCACCGCGTGCCGCTCAGGCGGCGGTGCCTGCTGCAGCTCGTCGAGCGCAACATGAATATTCTGCAACCACTCGTGGGCTTCTTGAACAAAGAGGTCAACCAGCTCCTTTTGGAATTCATCTGATGTATCGCCCGACATGAATCCACATCCTCATCCATGCACGCTGTTCGCTCACCGAGAGGCGACCGAAATGCATGAATTGCGCGAATCGATGAGCAGTCGATCACGCAACGCGAAGGGCATCCACAAATCCGTCAATTGAGATCGCAACAAGGAAGCGATTCGTTTTTACTCTGTCCACCGGCCAACGTCTTTGAACAACGCGAGACCAGAATGGACCCATGTGGACGCCGTCAACCTCCTGGCCCGTGGCGCCCGAGCACGAATCATTATTACCGCTTTGCTCCATTCCCTAACTGGGAAGCCAAACCTGCAATTTCTCCGAGTTTCTTGGCCATCTCTTCGAATCGTTTGGTCGCCTGCTGCGCCGCCACTTCGGTTTCCGACACTCGATGCGCCAACACGGCGTTCCGCTCCCGCTCCGTTTCCAACAGTTTTTCAACCTCTTTTGCTTTTGCGCTTCCATCTTCGCTTACGGCTAACCGACGAGTCAGTTCTTCCACTCGCTGTTGCTCTCGCGCAAACTGTTGTGCCAGCTCTTGCGAGCGGCTCACGGCTTTTTCCATCGCCGTCATTTGCTGAACGAGCTGCGTGGCAGCCTGACGCTCGGCATACAAGGCCGCTTCCAGTTCTTGCACGCGCGTCACGGACTTCTGCATATCAGTGACGCGTTGCTGGAGTTGCGCGGTTTTAACCCGTTCTTGTTGCAATGCCGCTTCAAATTCCTGCAGGCGTGCAACTTGACCTCGGAAATCGTCCGTCTGCTTCTTGAGCTGCGCAACCTGTTCCCGCTCCTGCTTCAGCAATTCTTCGAGTTCATGCAGGCGTGTCACTTGACCTCGGAGATCGTCCGCCTGCTTCTTGACTTGCGCGGCCTGTTCCCGCTCCTGCTTCAGCAACGCCTCAAGCTCTTTTGCTCGCTGGGCGATCGGCGCCAGTTCCTCAGCAGCCTTCTTGGCCTGCGCCGATTGCTCCCTCTCGCTTGCCACGATGGCGTCAAGTTCCTTCACACGGCCAACCTGGCCTTCAAGTTGAGCGATGCGCTGAGTCAACTGTGCCGATTGCTGCCGTTCTTTGTGAAGTTCCTCCTCAACCTGCTTCAGCTTGGCGAGGGTTTGTTGAGAGGCCGCTATCTGCTCGTCCGGGACACGCGAACCTCGCTCCGCCCCCGACGGAGGAGCCGGCTGCGCCGCCTGTTTTGGCGGTTCGGTTTTTTGACCGTGTTTCTTGGCGAGCAGTTCGAGGACGCGATCCTTAAGCGACGTACCCTGAAAGGGCTTCTTCAGCACTCCGTCCGCATGGCAGGACTCGGCCTGCTTGGTAACTTCGTCATTGACGATCCCTGAGATGAGCAGTACCGGTGTGTTTGCCAACGCGCTCTGAGCACGCACAAATGCACAGACTTCGTATCCGCTCTTATCCGGCATAATTACGTCTGACACGATCAAATCGGGCACTTCCTTGGCTAGACTGGCCAATGCCTCTTCACCGTTCGCCGCTAACGTAACGCCCAATCCGGCCTCAGTCAGCAGCCGTTCCGCGACCTTTCGTACGGCAATGCTATCGTCAGCCACTAACACCTTCGGCATGTCCATATTCCTTTCAGCTTGGACCTTATGGCCGCATGCTATCTTGTCGTCTGCGCCCCAGCCTCTGGAGCGCGAGGATGTCGATGTCTCGCCCATCTTCGGTGAAACTACCGAGCGTTTCGAGATCCATGCGCTTGCTCGGCACAATCTGACTAATCTCAATCGTATGGAGCGTCGGGATCACAGAGTCAATGCATATGGCCATGGGACCGTCGATATGGCGGGCGACCAGACACAACAATGTGTCGCCCTCTGGTTCGCGTTCAAGACGAGTCGCCAGATCGTATACCGGCATCACGTCTTTCTCCCTCTTGAGCATCGCACCGATGAACGGGGTGCGGCTCGGGACTGAAACCGGTTCAACCCAGGCTGCCACCCCGCCGACATCCTCGGTTCTCGCGGCCAGTTTCATGCCACCGACAGAAAATACCACGACGTTCCAAGATTTCTTTGCCGCGACGGCCTGGTCCTGTTGACGCGCAGCCCTTAGCATTGTCCACCGATTCCAGTCGCATGAGAGATCGCCTTAGACTTCTCTCGATCCCCACCGACCGCCACCTCTTCCCCAAGTTCACCCAATACCCATTCAGGATTTAGAATTAGCGCCAACTGCTCGCGAAAAAAGATCGTTCCGGAGATCCAAGTCCGTTCGTCCTGTTGAAAATGCGGGGGCAGCGGCTTGCATTGATGCCGTTCCACATCAATCATGCCGATGACTTCCTCGACTCGAATGGCTCCGTGGGACTGACCGTTGGAATAAAGAATCGTGCGCGTGTCCGGGCGAGTCAGATCCACAACGGTCGAGAAACGCCCGGCAAGATCGACATCCTGGTAGATCACGCCCACGGCGGTGACCGTCTGAGCGCGCCCTGCCTCTTCCATGGTGAGCACACCGCGCACTCCCTGCGACGGCAACGCGCAGTAGTTCTTGCCGAACCGCACGACCAGAAAACTGGCTGTCTGCACGGTGGCAGTCGTCGCCCTGTGATGTCCTCGCAAACTCATAGGGAATTCTGTTTCGTATTCAGCCTACCTGCGACTCAGTGAGAGTCCAGCCGTCAGGCCTTCCGTGCGGCAGACTCCTGCCCAATCCATCGTTCAAGCTCTTGAATGAGCGCCCGCTCTTCCACAGGCTTGGCGATATACGAACTGGCTCCGATATTGAGCGCCATCTGTCGGTGTTTATCTCCTGCCCGAGTCGTCATGACAATGATCGGCGTCTGCTGCGTCTGCGGACGGCTGCGCAATGCTTGAATGACTTCGTAGCCATTGAGTTTTGGCATTTCAAGATCCGTCAAGATCAGGCGATAGTTTTTCGCAGAAGCCTTGCGGAGCCCTTCCTCGCCATCCACGGCCGTGTCGACTTCATAGCCGGCCGTTTCCAACATGCGCCCGACGAATTTTCTGATACTCAAAGAATCATCGATCAGCAGCAGTTTTTGCTCAACCGCAGGTTGCACAGGCGCTTCATCAATCGGCGTCTCATTATCGGACGATGTGGTTCCCTCGGTCGTGACATCCAACGACCCCGCGGTTTTCTCGCTCCCCGACAGCAATCGCGCAGGATCGAGAACGAGCACCACCCGGCCTTCTGGATCGATGGTGGCACCGCCGAAGCACGAACGCTGCAGCGACTTGAGCGATCCGATCGGCTTAATGACGATTTCTTGGCGACCGAGCAGCTCATCGACCGCAAGGCCGACCGGTCCTACGCCGGTGCGCACGATGACGACGGGGTTCCCGATTTCGACCCGGCTGGCGCTGCCCCTGGATAGCAGTTGTTGCAACGGCAGGACATCGATCGCTTCATCCCCGATCTGAATCATCGACCGTTCGCCCATTTGCTGGAATGAACCGGTTGTGAGCATGGTCACTTCCCGTACGCTGGGCAGCGGAATCCCGTACCGCTCGCCGCCGGACCGAACCATTAACGCCGTCGCAATCAGCAGAGTCAACGGGAGGTGGAGAGTGAATTTGGTCCCGACGCCGCGGATGGATTCCACGTCGATGTGTCCGTTCATGCTTTCGATGACGCGTTTGACGACATCCATGCCGACGCCCCGGCCTGCTTGATCACCGATTTGCTCAGCAGTCGAAAAACCCGGCATGAAAATGAACTTAATCACTTCAGCTTCCGGAAGATTCTTCGCTACCTCGGCTCTAACAAGACCGCGCTCGACGGCCTTCGCCCTGATCTTGTCGATGTCCAGACCGGCCCCGTCGTCTTCAACTTCGATCAGCACGGCGTTACCACGATGCGAGGCATGGAGATAGATCGTCCCGGCGGCCGGCTTACCTTTTGAAACCCGCAAGGCAGCTGGCTCGATACCATGATAGACCGCATTGCGAACCAGGTGTACCAAGGGATCGACCAAGCGCTCCACGACTCCGGTATCGACTTCCGTATGTTCACCGGACGTCACCAGCGTCACCTCTTTGCCCGTCGTCCGGGCCATCTCTCGTGTCGCCCGCCGGAATCGCGTAAAGGGTGTGCCGACCGGTACCATTCGTGCGCGGGCAATCTCGTCCCGCATACCGAGAGTCAATTGCTGCAATTGGCTCATGTCCTCATGCGAACGGCGAATCGATCCGCTTAACTGGGTCATCGATTCGGAAATGTCGGCCGTGACTTCGCTGATTCGCCGTGCAAGAATATTAAAGTCGTCGTACTTGTCGAACTCCAAGCTTCCGAAATCACTTAATCCCGTGAACCCAGCCGCTCCGACTACCGAACCAGACTTCGCTCCATCCGCGGAGTTGGCTCCGGACGAAGGAAGCGTGAAGGTGTGTTTCTCCTCGAAAGACCGCACCGAATCCATCAATCGGCCCTTGCACGCCAACACCTGCTGCGAGAGCTGCTCCAATACTTGCAACCGCTGTTCAAGCCGTCCGCGGCCGATGACCAATTCGCCGACGAGATTCAGCAGCCGTTCCAATCGATCCCGGCTGACACGGATGACTTCACGATCCTCGCCGCTCGCATCTTTGGCCCTGGCATCGCCAGCTTTCGCCTGATCAGCTTCCGGCTGGTCGGGTGCTTCGTTGACGACCGGCGCTGGGGCCGGCTGAGCGACTGCCGCCTTGGTCACCGTTTCGACCGCCGCTGGCTGCTCCAGTTGCTTGAGCCCCTGCATGGCGGTGACAAACCGCTGCCGTAATGTTCCCATCAAGGTCGGGTCGCGACGCATAAGCAGACGCACCACGTCTACCGACCGAAGCAAGACATCAGTGTGGCCCGACAGAACTTTGACACGGCCGTCGCGCACTGCTCCCATGAAGTCTTCCACGTAATGGGTCATGTCGCCAATTGCCTGAAAACCGACCGTATAAGCCGACCCCTTGAGTGTATGAGCGGTGCGGAAGAGCTGATTGATGAGTTCCGAATTCTCCGATTCTTTCTCCAGCCGGAGCAATTGGGCCTCCAACGACTCCAAATACTCATGAGCTTCCGGTGCGAAATAGGACAGTACCTCCGGATCCAGTTTCGGCATTAGGTATTCATCAGTCAGTTGCAGAGGTGAAGAAGATGACGTTGAGCCCTCGCTCGTCTCAGTTGAATCGGCAGGCGGCTCCAAGACGGCCGTCGCGACCTGTGGAGCCGAGTTGTCTTGTGCCATGGCCGGAGACGAGGGGGGCGGTGCGCCAACCGGCTCCCCGTTGCATATCTGATGCAGTGTCTGCGTAACCCCCGACACATCCTGTTGAAGCTGATCGAGTTTGCTATCGTCCCGGCGCATCAGCAACCGAACTACGTTCACAGCCTCGCCGATGGTCGTTAAGAGAGCAGTGGAAACAGGAATTTGCCCGTCTCGCACCGCGATCATGCAGGCCTCGACAGGATGAGCGATATCCCCGATCACCTTGAACCCGATCGTATGCGCCGAACCCTTCAACGTATGGGCGGTCCGATAAAGGGACTGAATCGTTTCTGCATCGCCGGGATTCTCTCGGAGTCGATTGGTCAACAATTCCAACGTTTGCAGATATTCGTCGGCTTCCGGAGAAAAATACGACAGGACTTCAGCGTCAATGGTGGGAACCAAATACTCTGGAGGAAGCTGGTCGGAAGTAGCTCCTTCCGTAGACAATGTATCGGGCGAGGCTGGCAGAAGCGCCGCCATCTCCGCTTTCCACCGTTCACCGACAGTGGGATCTTCCTGACCGCCTTGCCTGACGATCTCGAGTTGAGCTTGAAACGCCTCGACCATCCCGCGCAATGCACCAACTGTCTTCGGCCACAACGCCGGATCGATCGTCGTGGAATTCTCCAGCGCGGTTTCGAGCAGCTCTCCCAATAGCGATAGGCCGGAAAACCCATAGATTCCGGCGGCACCACGCACTTTGTGCGCCCACACATATTGGTTCTGGAGCTCTTGTGCGCTCGGCAATGCTTCGCCGGCAGGATTGACCGCTGCCGCAAGCACGGCCAAGGCTTCCACGGCTTCAGTCACAAAGATATCGAGAAGGCCCTGCCGGTCCAGTTCGGAGCTCATCCCTATCCTTTCTCACCCGGGGGCGTCGCTGCGACACCCCCGGGTACCAGACCTTAGGCCAGTTTGAACTGTGCAACCGAGGCCGTCAGACCATCGGCGAGCTTGGCCATGTCTTCGACGGTCATGCGTGCGGCATCAGTGGCTTTCTGCGTCGCCACGGCACCGCCCGTGAAGTCCTTAATCGAGCGACCGACCTGGTCCGTCGAAGCCGTCTGCGTGGCCGCGGAACTGGCGATGGTTTGTGCCAATTCGGCTGACCGTTGCGCGATGCCTGAAATTTCGTTGAACACTTCACCGGTACGCAGCGCGGAAGCTGATCCCGCTTCCACCGCCTGCGTTTCCTGTTCCATCGCGACCACGGCATCCTGCGTCTCAGTCTGAATCACCTTCACGAGTTCGGCAATTTCACGCGTCGCCTGCGTCGAGCTTTCGGCCAGCTTTCTGACCTGGTCGGCGACGACCGCGAACCGGGCGCCTGCCTCACCTGCGCCGGCCGCCTCGATGGCGGCGTTCAGCGCGAGCAGGTTGGTCTGGTTCGCGATATCACGAATGGTCGATACGATTTGAGAAATTTCCAGTGATCGATCACCGAGCGCCTTCACCTGCTTCGACATGCGTTGCACCGCAGAACGGATGCTCTGCATGTCCTGCACGGTTTCTTGCACTGCGACACGACCGCGCTCCGTTGCTTGCAACACCTGTTTGGCTGATTCCGAAGAAGCACCGGCTGTTTCGGCGACCTTACGCATTTGAGCGGCCAGCTGTTCGACCGCGCTCAACGTCTTAACTGACTCGTCCGCTTGGTGCTTGGCGGTTCCAGCCATCTGACCAGCGCTGTCTCGCAGCGTACCGGCAGATTTGTTGACGCGTTCGGCCGCCTCACGGACCTGCTTGAGCAACTGCCCGAACCTGGCGATCATGAGGTTGAACCCGTCCGCCAGGTTTCCGAACATGTCGGCAGTCACTTCTCCGCGCTTCGTCAGGTCTCCCTTACCGACGTCAGACACCAGCACGAGAAAGTTCATCAACCGTTTTTGCATTTCGTCGCGTTCGCCCTCTGACGTTACCAGGGCTGTAATGCGGTCTAACATGGTATTGAACGAACTGGCCATCTGACCGAGCTCGTCTTTCGACGTAATCTTGGCTCGGGCTTGGTAGTTGCCGGCCGCCGCTTGCTGCGCGACGCTGGCGACTTGTCCGATACCCAGCGACAGCTTGTGCGCGACCCAGTAACCGAGCGCCAACCCTAAAAGCACGGCGGCGATACCGCCTCCGATCAGAATCAATGTGGCGTTTGCCGCCATCGATCTCGACTGCTCGGAAAGATCCTTCGCAACTTCGGCCATCGTCTTAATCGATTCTGCGTGGCGCTCCGTCACCTTCTCATAGGCGGGAGACAAACTTACCGTAATGGCGAGTTGGCCTAGATCCCGCATGGCGAGGGCCTGGGATGCCGTCAACGACTTACTTTCATAGCTATCCTTAATCGTATTGACCGCGGCTTCGCCCTGGTCGAAGAACTTTTTGATGGCATCCTTGAGTTCGGCAAGATCTTTTGCTTCATCTCGTCCCGTGCTTGATATGCGCAAGGTCGTCGCTTCATAATTAGCAATTAACCGTTCGACCTCACCACGGTATGGCGCAAGGTCTTTCACTTCGATTTCGAAGTCCGAAGCGCGCGTCGTTCTGGCCACGTCAATCAAGGCTTCGTGAAAGCGGTTGACGTTGAACAGGAGCGTGTTGAATTCGGTCAGAGGCACCGTGTAGTCGACATACACGGTTTCGGCCTGTGCAGCCAGGCGGCTGTTCGTGACAATGCCCACACCGGCCATGGCCGCGATAATGACGCCGACCAGGGCGAACACCGTCAGCAGTTTCGCCTGTGTTTTTAGGTTTTCGAACCGTTGAAGTACATTGAGCCTCAGCATGGGAACCTCCTCCTTCTCGCTAGCGATGCGATCGACCCGTAAGTAGGGTGTCCGGTGATTGCGATCTCCTGTCTATCCTGTACCTTCAAAATGGGAAAGGACGACCGAGGTTTCCAGAACTCCACGTAGCCTGTCCTCCAACTTCACGACCGTCGACACGAAGGGATTTCCCCCATCCCCTGTTCCGGTCGGAGCTGGGATGAACTGATCCTTCGTCAGAGTGCGAATTTCTGGAACCGTATCCACCAAGACACCGACTTGCCAGTTGCCATGCTTCACGACAACGGCATACTTAAGCGTGGTCTCGGCAGCGAGGCCGATCATTTGTCGTAGATCGAGCAGCGGAACCACAGAGCCCCGCAAGTTTGTTACACCGACCAAGCCGGACGGCATGCCTGGCACCGGAGTAATGGATTCCACCACAAAGACTTCGCGTACGTTTTGCAAATCAATGGTAAAGAGTTCGCCTCCCAAAGATACGATCGCAGCCCGCACGGTAGCTGCGCCCGTTGCTTGCACAGTGCCGCCCCCCGGGGAAGGGACCACGGTGCCAGATACGCTCGGCATGACCGATGTGGAGCTCTGTGCAGCAGCCATGACCGTTACCCCAGCACCCGCTTAACGGCTGCCAATAGTTCCTCGCCCTTGAACGGCTTGACGATATGGGCGTTGGCACCCTGCTGTTGGCCCCAAAACTTGTCGCTTTCGTTCCCCTTCGATGTACAGAGAATAATGGGAATGCTCTTCGTCCGATCGTCGTTCTTGAGGTCTCGACAAGCCTGGAACCCGTTGCGGCCAGGCATGACGACGTCAAGGACGATCAAGTCGGGCTTTTCGCTGACAACCTTTTCTTCGAGCTTCTCAGTATTCGGAAACGACACCACAGTATGGCTCGCGCCCTTCAGCACACCTTCAATCACTTGGAGTTCGGCATAGGAATCGTCTACGACCACAATCTTGCTCATCGTTGCTTCTCCTTGGTTCTGGGTTGATACCTCTGGCTGCTTAAGAGTTCTGATTCCGATTGTTTACTTGAGCGGAAGCACCACGCTGATCGCTCCAGCCAAATCCCCTTCTTTCCATCCCTCCTTGTGGCCGCCCGTGATGTCCTTTCCCCCCTTTGGCGTACCATGACAGGCCAAGCAAGATGCCGCGGCATATTCCGGATCCATCATACGCAGCACCGGCTTGCCGTCGACCATCGTATTGCGCACATAGGACTGCCCCTTGGGATGGCGGGAATCACTGAACATCCGCAACACTTCCGCCTCGAAATCGTCAGGCCGGTTGTTGATATTGCGATAGTCGATTCCCGTGAGTTTCAACCTGACACCCGACTTCTTGTAGAAATGTTCTCCGGTTTTACGAGCAAAGACGGCGGGGATAAAACCCTTGAATCCGATACCAGGCCTATTAATGATCGGCTGGGCTTCGTCGACCACTTCCTTTTCCGCTTCGACCAATGCGAGATAGAGGCCTGCCTGGGGGACGACGTTGGGAATCCGTAAGTCGATCTTGGTTTTCTTCTTGAATCGCTCGATGACTTGCCCCGCGACATAGTCGCCGGTAAAGCCTTTGTCGGCTTTCGAGGCGTCATTGATATTGCCCATTTGTTCGGACATAACGCCACGGCCGATCTTCACCAGATCGATCAAATGCTCCGCTACTTCGGCTTCGTTCCCAGCAAAAACCGGGGTTGCACTGAGCGCCAGGGCTGCCACCCCGCTCAAGATCCGCCAGCTTAACCGTGTCGCGTTCATACCCATCCTCCTTATTAGATGCTTTTACTCCCGATTCATCGTCTCTTTTCCCACTCTCTGGCAGAATCGCCTAGCAATATCGGTTTTATTGCAAAACCGGCGTGATCCCTGATTATTCACCCGCTCATGACCACGTAAGGCAACCGGCCAATCTGCAAAGCCCGTGCTCAACGACGCTGGGTTTTCCTTTTTCGGAAAACCAAGGCGGAAATTCATTTTGTATCAGGCAGTTAAGCATTCTCTTGTGCAGTACCATTCGCCACACTTCGGCACAGGATTGTTCAAGTTGCGACAAAATGATGGCGTTTGGACAAAAATTGACCAACAGCCTTTTCATTCCGTTTTCTGTTTGAATTCCCCACCGCACACCACCTTCTCCATGTTTCTGTAGCCGACAACATTCATTCGACTCCATGACGGCAACGCTTCCCTCGAAACGTGCTACCGAAGTGTCACCAGCGGCGATTCTCGTTCATGATGTAGTGAAGAAAGCCTACTCCTCATTTCGATGCGACCCAAAAACCGAAAGGAAAGGCAGCGGCGTCCTCTTATTCACCAAGAAAGAGGAGCAGACGACGGCACGATAAGGTGAACATACCGAGGAACGGGTTCTCGCTGCCATGCGGCAGTCGGAGGGCGGGGCGACCGTGGTGGACGCCCATCGGCAGGTCGATATCAGCGATGAGACGTTCTATGTTGAAAACGGAAGTATACGGGGATCGTTCTCAGCCAACTCTGAGAATTGCGGCAACTCAGGGAGGAGGATGCTACGTTGAATCGCCTGGCGGTAATCCTCGGTGAACGTCAAAAATAAATGAGGAATTTTCTAGCATTCATTGCGCCGCATAAAGAGGCGCCGCAGAGTCGCATCGCAGCGCCTCTTTCACTGTCAACGCCCAACTCAATAGAAATCGCTGTGGGCATCAACTAATCCATGGCCTTAAAGATGAGACTCACGTTCACATGCTGTTCGAGGTGGTCAGCCCAACGATCGAGTTCTGCAAGGAGCCGTTGAGTAACTCCTTCGGATTGTTCGACGCTCAGAGGAGGCAAGCCTCGACGCTGACGAACGCGATTCAGCCAAGTACGGCGAAAGGCAGGCCGATCGAATATTCCGTGAATGTACGTCCCCCAGACCAGTCCGTCTGCACTTACAGCACCTTCCATCAAATCTCCTAATGTTCGCTCCTGGTGATCCGAAACACCCATCACAGACTGTATATGAAAACAGGCGGATTCCTGCCCGCGTTCCGTTTCACCCATGTGGATGAAATAACCTCGAACAGAAGGAGCTGGCCCGTCATTGAGGTGAAGTGACGCTGCCTCGATCCGCAGAGTTATTTTCTTCTTCAGGAGTCTGGTCGTCACATCCAGAAATCCCATCCCTGCGGCTATCCCGCCAGCCTCAACTCCTTCGGGATCTGCAATGCTACGCCCTAACATTTGGTACCCTCCACAAATCCCGACCACCTCCCGCCGCTGAGCCACATGCTCGCGAAGTGTATCGGTGAAGCCGGCCTGCCGAAGATACCGAAGATCCTCGATCGTATTTTTGGTACCAGGAATCAGAATGACATCAGCCCCGGCCAGCTCGTGCGGTTCGGCGACATAGCGCAGGATGACATCCTGTTCTGCTGCCAATGGATCAAAATCCGTAAAGTTGCTCATACGTGGCAACAGGACGACGCCGATATTCACGCGATCGGCGGCAAATCGTCTGTGCCGGCGACGCTCGATATCAAGACTGTCTTCCTGTTCCAAGACCACACCGCGCAGAAACGGCACCACCCCCAGGACAGGCAGCCCGGTACGCTGTTCGATGAAGGAGACCCCATCGGCAAATAGCGCGGCATCGCCGCGAAACTTATTGATCACGATGCCGAAGACTCGGTCCCGTTCGTGCGGCGAGAGCAGATCCAGCGTGCCGATCACTTGCGCAAAGACTCCACCGCGATCGATGTCAGCCACCAACAGGACCTTCGCGTCGGCCAGTTCGACCGAAAACCAGTTCGCCAGATCGCGATCACGGAGATTCATTTCCGCCGCACTCCCTGCCCCTTCGATCACAATCACGGAATATTGCGCCGCCAGGCGATCATAGCTTTCGCGTACACGTTGGGCCAGTTCGTTGTGCTGATGAAAATAATCTTGCGCGTCTGACGTGCTCCACACCTTCCCCTGCACCACCACTTGGGCACGCCGATCCGACTCCGGCTTCAAGAGGATCGGATTCATGTCCACGTGAGCGTCGAGACCGCAAGCGTGGGCTTGCAATGCCTGGGCACGCCCGATTTCTTTTCCGTCGGGCGTCACAAACGAATTGTTCGACATGTTTTGTGCCTTAAAAGGCGCGACACGTACACCACCTCGATAAAGCAGGCGGCATAGACCAGCGACCATCAGGCTCTTTCCGACATCTGATCCTGTTCCAAGTATCGCAACAGCTTGAGCCTTCATTTCTTAAGTGATCCTTGAGATCTTCGCCATCGTTGTTCCCGAGCTAGTCCCCGCCTCACACAATCAGAGACCACTCGCCCGATCATGGCTCCGATGATTGTATGAGTACCACTATAGCGATGCCATGGCCCCTGCCCACGCAGCCCACACGCGATCACAACCACATCGGTCCCCGTCCCGGTTGCACCCGATTCCCCAGTCCAACTTGGCACTGCATGGTCTCGCAAGACTCCAGTCTTGCTCTCGGTCACAACTTGGACCGCCCCCACTAACGCCGCACCAGACAAGCAGGCATTCGTGACCAACACCAGATTAATCGTTCCGGCATCAGTGCCTTGCTTTCCTCCGTTCTCTCTCTCAGGCCATTCCCCTGCCCGTACGGCATTCGTCACCCCGACTGTTGCAAAACATTCGACCCAGGTGTCACCGAAGCGTTTACATGAAGTCACCAGCTGTTTCATCGGAACTGCAGTCATGAGACCAATCGGCTTCTCCCCGACACCAAGCGTCATGGCGAGCCGACGCATGTACCGCGCCGGGTCGATCAACCGCTTCGATCGAGCATGGGCCCTTGAAACCGGATGAGCTTCGACTTGATGATTCAGAATGTACCGAGCCGACTGAAATCCCCCTCCTTGCGAAGCTGAAGACAGTACCCGTTTAAAGCCACCGAGATCGATCACCAGTGTCTTCTCGACGACTCGATAGCGAGTGCGAAGGCGCGCCTTGCTGCGTGGGCTCATATGGTCACCGATGAACCAACAACTTGGACAGTGCCGTCACCAAGCGATCATTCTCTCGCCTCGTTCGCACTGCGACTCTGATGGAATGTGTGTTCAGGCCTGACACGGAGGAGCAGTCGCGAATCAACAGCCCTTCTGGTCGAAGCTTTTCCGCCACTGCACTGGCGCCCCACCGGTGCGGCAACTCCACAAGCACGAAATTCGCCTGACTCGGAAACACGTTGCATCCCGGCAATCGGGCTAGTCTTGCAATAAACCTGGCGCGTTCATTCCGCATGAAGGAGAGACTCCTCCCAACATAGGCTGCATCGTTGAGAGCCGCCACCGCCGCAACCTGGCCCATGGCATTCACAGACCAGGGAGGCATGCGCGACCGCAGTCTCTCGACCACGGCTGGGGCTGCGACCGCATAGCCAACTCGCAAACCCGGCAATCCGTAAAATTTCGTGAAGCTGCGCAAGACCACGACCCGCGAGAAGAGCGATCGCTTGGGAAGGATCGATCGCTCTTCGCAATAATCGGCAAAAGTCTCGTCCACGACCAGCCATAGGCCCCTTCGCTGCGCAAGGCGAGCCAGGTCTAGAACGGACTCGGCGTCACAGGCCTGTCCGGTCGGGCTATTGGGATTACACAAGAGGACAGCTCCAATATCACGATATGTACGCTTTCTCCGGCTTAGCAGAGCCACGACTCCCTCAAGCGGCGGGCGATAGCCCTGGTGTCTCTCGGCACATATCGTCGTGACCCGTCCACCCACCAGCGACATGGCCGAGGCATATTCGGAAAAAGTCGGACCGACGATCAGGAGGTTCCGAATATCAAGTGCCGATGGCAGCACATGAATCAACTCTGTCGATCCGTTGCCGACGACAATCTCCTCAGGCGAACAGTGCCACCGCATTGCCAGAACCTGACGAAGATCCCTGCAGGCTGGGTCCGGATAATGCTGCAACGCTATACGAGCTTTGGACAGCGCCTTCCAGACTTGCGATGAGGGTCCAAGCGGATTGATGCTGGCGCTAAAATCGATCAGCCTTTCGACATCACGACCCAGTTCACGCGAGGCAAAATACACATCGCCACCATGACCATTGGCCTTCATGCGAGCCACAAAGACACCACCGCCAAGCCGAGACCCAGCAGAGTCGTCATCGTCATAATCCGCAAGGCATACCTGATATGGCCTGGCGTGAGCATTCTCGTACCATCACCCATGACAGGGTGCTCGTGCAGGAGCCCGTCATAGTAATTTGTTCCGCCGAGTTGAACGTCCAATGCACCCGCCATCGCTGCTTCCGGCCTCCCGCTGTTCGGACTCGGATGCTTGGCCCCATCTCTGAGAAGAATTCTCCAGCTCTCGATCGTCCGCTCCCATTGCCCCGTAGCCAATCCAGCGGTGATCACCATAAAGCCCGCAGTGAGTCGGGCAGGAATCCAATTGGCAAGATCATCGAGACGAGCGGAAGCCCAGCCAAAATCCACATAGCGCTCGTCCCGATGTCCGATCATCGAATCTAACGTGTTGATCGCTTTATAGGCCAAAGCCAGCGGCGCACCTCCGAGCGTCAGATACACAAGCGGTGCAATCACACCATCCGCCGTACTCTCAGCAATGGTCTCCACTGCCGCCCGGACTATCTCAGTCTCCGATAACGATACAGTATCGCGTCCCACAATCATCCCCAGCGCCTGACGGGCTTCTGGTATATTTTCCCCGGCCAATTCACGAATCACGGCCATGGCATGATCCCAAAGATCCCGCCAGGCCAACGTCGTCGATGCGAGGGCGATACCCACCGCCTGTCCAAACAGCGCCGCGACAGATCCAGCCAGCTCGATCGCGAACCACCCGATCCCATAGACCACAACCGGCAATCCGATCGCCAGACATAATCCCGCTATGCGCAAACTCATCGGAGACTTGCAGAACCGGTGAAACTGTTCGTCACAGCAGGAAATCGCTAGGCCCATCCCACGGACCGGATGAGGCAGCCAGCGAGGATCACCGACCGCCACATCGATTGCCGCTGCAATAAGAAGATCGCCGCCGGTCATGACATCAACAAAAGAAGCGGCAGGAGGAGCAGGAAGAGGATTTCAACCACTTCGTTCGTCGCGCCAAGCGTGTCCCCCGTGATCCCGCCAAACCAGATACGACAACCGGCCCAGACCACAAGGAGCACTATCACACTGATCACCAGAACCACAGCGGCATGAAGCAGACCGAATCCGAGCACCAGCGCCAGTGCAATGATCGCGGTAGACACCAGTACATGAAACCACGACAGATGCGCGAGGAACGGTGAAGCCAGGCCTCCCTCCGCTCTCGCATAGGGAGACGACCAGGCCGTCATCACCATCGCCCAACGTCCCAATGCGGGCATACAGATGATGGCTGGCAGACGCAGTGCTTGAGGCAATGCCATCAGTCCCGCATACCGCAGGAGCAACGACAGAAACAATCCTGTTGCGCCGATTGCTCCAACGCGTGGATCGCGCATGATCGGTAGACGCTCAGCCGGGGTCCGCCCGCCGGCCAATCCATCGAGTGTATCGGCCAACCCGTCCTGATGCAGTCCGCGCGTCACCAGCACGAGCAGGACAATCAAGAGCACATTCACGATAGTCGGTGAGAGAAGCCTTGCTAAAGCCAGATCAATCAGAGCCAGCCCTCCGCCGATCACCAGCCCGATCACCGGATACCAGGCCATCGACGCCGCCAACTCGGGAGCCGTCGGGGTATGGTGCTCACGGCTCAGCGGAATGGCAGTCAGAAAATGCCATGCGAAGACAAACGGCCTGGCTACCGCCCCCATCTCAATCACTCCTTCTCAGATACGCCCGCCTCGTCGAATGTCGCCATCTCGCTGTAGATTTTGATCGCAGCACACACAAGACTCATGCCCAAACAGGCTCCTGTCCCTTCACCCAAACGGAGGTCAAGATCGAGAAGCGGCTTGACCCCGAGATAGTCGAGGATTGCCTGATGCCCGCGCTCGACGGAACGATGCGAGGCGATCAGGTATTCCCGGCAACGCGGCTGAAGACCGACGGCGATCAACGCTGCTGCTCCGGCGATAAAGCCATCCAACACTACTGGCAGTCGTTCGGCAGCAGCACCGAGGATCAACCCCGCCAGGCCACCAATCTCCAATCCACCGACTTTCGACAAGACATCCAGCGCATCGGTGCGATCGGGGCGATGGAGATCCAACGCCTGCTGAATCACCGCCACCTTTCGCACATGGCCCGCATCATCAATCCCTGTCCCGCGGCCCGTGACTTCAGCTACTGGCCGACCGGTCATGACCGCTGTGATTGCGGCACTCGGAGTCGTGTTACTGATTCCCATATCGCCAGTGCCGATCAGCCCAATTCCTTCCTGCGCCGCAATGCTCGCTAGTTCAATACCCACTTCGATGGTCTGCTCTGCTTGCGCTCGCGTCATGGCAGGCTCGACCAAGAGATTTTTGGTCCCATGCATGATTTTCTTCTGTATCAGCCCCGAGATCGCTCCAAAGTCGTAGGCCACACCGATATCTACGACCCGTACATCCACCCCAACATGGCGCGCCAGCACATTCACGCCGGCACCTCCACGGAGAAAGTTCAACACCATCTGCGGCGTGACTTCACGCGGGTAAGCACTCACGCCTTCCATAGCCACACCATGATCGGCCGCGAACGTAAAGACGGCCCCGCGCGGGTTATTCGGTTTCAATTCGCCGGTCATCATGACATAGCGCGCGGCAAGTTCCTCGAGCCGACCCAGGCTGCCGAGCGGCTTGGTCAGACGATCAAGACGCGACTGCGCCTTGTCGAGCAAGCGTGGGTCCGGGGTCTGGATCCGGCTGAGGAGATTGTGCAACGACATCGTATTGTTCCTTTGTTTATTTCAGGCGAAGTGAAATGCCAGCCACCACGAGATGGACCTCGTCGGCTGCTGCCGCAATCTGCTGATTCACACGGCCGGCCAGATCCCGGAACCCCCTCGCGGCTCTGTTCATTGGCACTACACCCAAGCCCAGTTCGTTGGTGACGATCACGATCAGGACGTTGGTTCTCCGCATCGCCGCAAGGAGTTCGTCGACTCTCCTCGCCACTGCACTCGCGGATACCCCTGCTTCGTGAAGATTGCTCAACCACAGGGTGACACAATCCAAGACGATGGTTTGATAGGCCGTACCCTTTTGCTTGAACCACGTCGCCAATTCAGCCGGCACTTCGGCCGTTTTCCAATCGGATCCGCGCGACGCTTGATGGCGGGCGATCCGCGTCGCCATCTCATCGTCGAGCCCTTGTCCTGTGGCGAGGAACGCTTTCGGTTTCTTCATACCAGCCAATCGCAACGCGATAGCGCTCTTGCCGGAGGCTGCACCGCCAAGAACCAATATGATCCGGCCAGTCCTCTTGTGTTTGATCCCGCCTTTACTTCGAGTGGCTTTTGACATCCCGCTCCCACAAGAACTCCGGTTCATCCTGTGTCTTCGCCGCCCAGCGGGCCAACACGAACAGCGCATCGCTCAGTCGGTTCACATACTTAATGATTGTCGGATCGACCAGTTCTTCACGGGACAGACGCACGCACAGCCGCTCGGCCCTGCGACAAATCGTCCTGGCCTGGTGGAGAAAGCCGGACACCTTTCCACCGCCCGGCAGGATGAACTCCTTCAAGGGTTGCAGATCTTTTTGACAGCGATCGATCAGCTTCTCCAACCGAGTCACATCCCTCGGCGTCACCTGGGGCATATTCTTGAACTCTTGGCCAGGAACTGTCGCAAGGATCCCGCCGAGATCAAATAGTTTATTCTGAATCCATCGGAGATCTTCTTCGAGTTGTTCTGCCTCCGCCAAACTCCCCATCAGCTCGGCATTCATCACCCGCGCAACCCCGACCGCAGCATTGAGCTCATCGAGAGTGCCGTAGGCCTCAACTCGAAGACTGTCCTTCCATACTTCCTGCCCTCCGGCCAACTTTGTTTTTCCCGCGTCCCCCGTTCTCGTGTAGACTCTGGTGATGCGCATCCCCGTTCCTCCTCACACCTTGTATCCTGTTTCCCCACAACTCAGAGTGAATCAGTTGCTCAAGTGGAATCCTGCTCCGCCAACCCGCCTGTTCCAGATCAGGCCGGGCAGCAAACTCCGGGACATAGCCGAGGCAGAGATAGGCCAGCACTTTGACTGACCTCGGAATACCGAGCACCTGCTTCAATGCTCCATGGTCCAGAATGCTGACCCATCCAACCCCGATACCTTCTGCTCGTGCTGCCAGCCAAAGATTTTGAATGGCACAACAGGTACTGTACAAATCCGTATCACGCACTGTGGAACGACCCAACACATGCCGACCGCCCCGCTGACGGCTGCAGGTCACGCTAATATTGACCGGCGCTTCCTCGATCCCTTCAAGCTTTAAGCTTCGATAGAGGGTCGCGCGGCTGCCCTCATATTGCATGGCCGCCTCGGCATTCGTTTTCATGAAAAGCTGTTTGACGGCACGCTTCGTGGCGCGTTGTCGAATGACCACAAAATCCCACGGCTGCATGAACCCCACAGATCCGGCGTGATGCGCGGCCGTCAAAATCCTTGCTAGCACATCATCAGTGATCGGTTTTTGCATAAAGTTCCGACGGACATCCCGCCGCTCGAAGATCACGCGGTAAACGGCCGCCCGTTCGTCATCGGAAAATGCTCCATTGCCACACACGATGTCAGTTTGCCGACTCATGTCCGCTCCTCAGACATGGATTCACGATAGTGTTCATGAAGGTGCGTCACTCCGCTCGCGTGGGACGAATTAATTTGAGAGAAAGACTCTCCAGCGCACCGATGGTAACCTTATTCAAACAAGCAGGACAGAGACAGTCCTGAAAGCGAGCGGCAATCCAATCCATCTGTTGGTCGGTGACGTGAACAGTGCAACACCAACAGCCGTACTGGCCACACTCAAAGCTTTCCCCACAGGCTTCGCAGGTCTTTTGAACTGGTCCTCTCATGTACACTCCTCTTGCGCTGGCTTCGACTAGAATTCCACGCCGGCCTGCGCCTTGATACCCTTTCGGAAGGGATGTTTGACCTGCTTCATCTCGGTCACCAGATCAGCCTCTTCGGTCAATTCCTTATTGGCACCGCGTCCCGTAATGACGACATGTTGCATTGGTGGGCGGGCACGCAGCGCCGGCAATACATCCGGGAACTCGACGTAGCCATGCTGCAAGGCAATGTTGAATTCGTCCAGAATCACCATTGCATAGGAGGGATCGCGCAGAAACTCGGCAGCTTTTTGCCAGGCTTGTTGGGCGACCTTCTTATCCCGCTCACGATCTTGGGTTTCCCAGGTATACCCTTCGCCCATGCGCAGAAAGGCAATCTGATCGCCGAACGAATTCAGCGCCCGTCCCTCGGCCGTATCGATCGCCCCTTTGATGAATTGCACAACCGCCACTTTCATTCCATGGCCAAGGCAGCGCAGTGCCATCCCCAGCGCAGCAGTCGTCTTGCCCTTGCCTGCTCCAGTATAGACAATCAACAGGCCTTTCTCTTGTTGAGCCGCCTCAATGCGTCGATCCACCGACGCCTTCAAGCGTTCCATCTTGGCTTTGTGTTCGGCTTGATCCGTCATTTCACGCTTCGCGCCGTCTGACGTGCAGAGGCCACCAACGCTTTCGCGATCCCCGGCTGACTGGCAAAGTGCAGATGGGTGTAGAGCGCGAGCACATTGCCCTTTGCGAGCCCATCCTGGCCTTTTGACTCCCCGCGCGCATCGCTGAGTGCGCAGGCATAGGCCAGCGATCCTCTCGGAGCCAGCGTAGAGTAATGAAACTCGTGCCCGCGTGCGGTAGTGCCAGACGCACCGAGGATACAGTCTCGCGTGAGTTCCACCGTTCTATAGCCTAAGGTCAAGCCTGGCTGCCGCATAACAGCTTCAGCGGGAAACAACCCGACCATCTCATGCGATAAGCCGGCAAAGTCGCGGATGGCTTGCGTGAGATACATCATCCCTCCGCATTCTGCGTAGATCGCTCCGCCACGCTCGGCAAACGAACGGATCGCCTTCCTCATAGCCAAGTTCCCTGCCAACTTTTCGCCAAAAAGTTCCGGGTAGCCACCGCCGAGATACAGTAGATCAACATCCGGCAAGACCTGATCGTTCAATGGCGAGAACTTCACCAGCTCCGCTTCCTCGGCTTCCAGTAACTCAAGATTCTCCGGATAGTAAAAACAAAAGGCCGAATCGTAGGCCACACCGACACGCACTCCCTCCCCTTGCCCGCCTCTTCCATGGACAGAGATAGGAAGAAAGTCTAGCTCGCTCGTTGAACGAGCAATTTGTTCGACCCGATCCAAATCGAGCGTTTCTGCCGCCACTTTGGCAAGCCGCTCGTAGAGATCGATCGATCCTTGCTCGATGGCAGTGACCAAACCAAGATGCCGGTCCGAAACCGTCAAGGATGGATCCGGCCTCAGATACCCCGCGACGGCTAGGTTGGTTTCAGCTTCAACCGCTTCCTTCAACAGCCGGTAGTGCCCCTCGCTGGCGATCCGATTGAATAACACGCCGACCACTCGCAGGTTGGAATCAAATTTCGCATAGCCCGACGCCATCGCAGCCGCTGAACGGGCCAAGGTGCTTCCATCAATCACGAGCAGGACAGGTGCCGCCAACTGTTTTGCCAGCTCAGCGGTGCTGCCGATTTCGCTCACCGGTGAACTACCGTCGAATAGTCCCATCATCCCTTCTATAACGGAGATGTCCGCATCGGCGGCGGCGCGAACGAAGATCGCACGGTTGACAGCTTCCCCCAGCATCCAGCCATCTAAATTGCGAGACGGACGACCGGTTGCCGCACTGTGGTGACCGGGATCGATAAAGTCCGGCCCAGACTTGAATGGCTGCACCTGGCGGCCCCGATGTTTCAAAGCCGCCAAAACCGCCAACGTCACGGTCGTCTTGCCAACGCCGCTGTGCGTACCCGCAATGACCAAACGGGGGAATCTCATCTTCAACCTGCACCATTCAATACGTAAACTTCACACCACCATACACCGACCGAATCGGCGTGCCGAAATAGAGGATCTCCTCATATTTTTGGTTCAAGAGATTATCGACGCGGCCGAAGACCTGCCAGTTCTTCGTGACATCGTAGGTCGCTGAAGCATTGACGACACCAAAGGACCCTTGCCGTTGGCTCGGCGTGTTATCCGCATTGTTGTTGCGCGCCCCCACGAATCGATAATCCACGTTGATTCGGGCAACATCGATCGGCTGATAACTGACGCCAAGAGTCGCCTGATCGTAGGGCCATCGTGGAAGCCTGGTGTTTTCCGGGCGACCTGGCACACCGTATGCTCGTGTCACCGTCATAGTGTATTGCCCCCGGAAATCAAGCCCTTTCATGAGCTCAAATTTGAAACTCATCTCCCATCCTTCCGTCCTTGCCGATGCAATATTAATGGGACAGAAGCCAAAAGAAGAGGCTGGGCAATTGGGACTCGGTACCGACAGAAATGTTATTAAATTGTTAAAGTGATTCCAGAAATACCCAACACTCAGATTCAGCTTATCCTGGAGCAGGCTCTGATCGACTGCCACATCCGCACTCTTGCTCTTTTCAGGCTGGAGATTCGGATTCCCGAACCCTTGAAAGAAGAGATCGTTCAGCGTGGGTGCCTTGAACCCCGTCCCGTAGCTCGCACGAATCTTCGTGCCGGTTTCTTTATGCAAATAGCCACCAGTCAGACGATAGGTGGTCGCATCACCAAAGACATTATAACTGTCCTGGCGAACCCCTCCCGTAAACAGCACGCGATCGAACAGATTGACTTGAGCCTGAGCAAACCCGGCATTCGACGAGATCAGCTTCTTGGGCGACGCCGATCCAAAAAATCCCGACGCATCACCTTGTTCCTGACGAAATTGATAGCCGGCACTGAGAAGGAGTTCCTTCCTCACTTGAAAATTATGCTGCCATTCCAGCCGCTGGTTGAGCGTGTCTAGATTGGTCGAAAATGGAGTGAAGCACGTATCGAAATTGGGGAAGCAGGAATTGGGGTTGGCGGTTATGTTCTGCCCTGTGTTGACATTGTATCCGGCGGTTCCACTTTGGCTGAGTAATTGTTCATTTGCCTGTGCGAGCGTGAGTTTTTGGGTCCACCAGGATGTAATCGGCTGGTCGTATGTACCGCTGATAATCAGATTCCGATTTGTCTGTTTTGCCCCGAACACATCTGCCGGCGCACCGCTGTCTGCAAACCCATCGAAGTTGAGATCAGAATTATACCAGCGAAGATTGAACTCCAAGCGCCCGTCCTTCGGCAAGGAGATGCCGAGCTTCCCTGAGGCTTGCCAGTTATGGAATCCGTCTCGCTCGTACGCTCCGCGTCGATAATTGATCGCGGAAAAGCTGCTGGTGTCCCAGCGAGATAATGAGGCAGAAAAGTCGAAGGGCCCCTTGGCACCGGATGCCTGGACACCTTCACGTATCGAGGCAAAGGAACCATACTCAACGAACGCACTTGACGTGAACCTGTCGACTCCTCTCTTGGTAAAGATATTAATGACTCCGCCCATGGCATCTGACCCGTACAACATACTCTGGGCTCCGCGAACGATTTCGATACGATCGATATTTTCCGTCGTTAGATTCGCAAAGTCATAGACTCCGGTCGTCGGGCTGTTCACGATCACACCATCGATCAGCACCATGGTATGCTTGGCAGCAGCTCCGCGCATTTTTACAGAAGCTTCCGTACCGGGCCCCCCGCTTGACGTGGCAAACACGCCCTCTGCAAGACGTAACGCATCGATAACTGTCTTGATCTTCTTTCTCTCTAGTTCTTCCCCTGTAATGACCTCAACCGCGCTGGTCAGCTGGGCGACAGGTACCGGAGTTTTCGTCGCACTCACCACGACCTCGCGGGTCTCGATGATGTCCGTCTGATCAGCGGACGCCACTTCGATCTCTTGAGCAGCATGGACGGGATAGCTCAATGCAAACAGGGGAAGTAAACACCACCACACTCGACAGAAACGAGAACACCGCGTCATGACGAATCTCCCTTGTGCTCGAAGGGTTGAGTCGAAGCAATTACGGGATGGGTCTCCTGACTTGCGGATCGTCGCGTCTCTGCGCCTTCCCGTGTGGTTATGCACACAGTGGCATGATGCAGAGTTACTCCCCGCTTACAGTGGCGGCACCGTGATGGAATTGCACCATCTTCCCCGTCACCCGCATCGTTTCTTCAATCGGCCCTTTCCTGAAAAACTGTTTGCCCCCTTGTACAGCACAGCCTGGCCGGGGACAGGCCCCTGGCTGCCTTCTAGAATCGAGTCACGCTGATTGGCATCGTCACGCGCGGCCTCCCCGTCTGGGGGTGGGCATCGACGACTACATCACATCCGTAGACCATCCGAAGGATGTCCGGACAAATCGTCTCATCCGGCGGTCCGATGCGGCAGAGCCGGCCTTCCTTGAGCATCAACACGCGATCGCAATATTGACTGGCGACATTCAAATCGTGTGACACTAATACCACCGTTAATCGGCGTTCAGCTCTCAACTGGGCGATAAGCGAACAGATCTCAATTTGATGATTGATATCGAGAAACACGGTCGGTTCGTCGAGGAGAAGAATATTTGGTTCTTGGGCCAAAGCTCTGGCGATCATGACTCGTTGCCGCTCTCCCCCGGATAGGTCTGATACCAACCGATCGGCGAGCGGCAGCACATCGGTCTCGACCATGGCTTGGTGTGCACAGGCGAGATCGTTTGCCGTCTCATCCCCGATTCCCAGGCTCCACCAACGAGCAGTGCGATGGGGAAACCGCCCCATCAACACAGTCTCGGCCACGGTGAATGGAAACACTTGAACGTATTCTTGTGGTACCAGCGCCACCATCCGCGCGATGTCGGATTGACTCTGCTTCCTAAGCGGAACGCCTCCCAGCCGAACCTGTCCTTCGCCAGCCGGCAAGAGGCCCGTGCACACTTTCAATAGTGACGACTTGCCGGACCCGTTCGGCCCGACAATACCAAGAATTTCTCCGGCATCGACATGGAATGAAAGATGATCCAGCGTCCACTTTCTCCCTTGTTCTTCCCTCGTGTGGTAACGAAACGATAGTCCCTCAACTTCAATGGCAGGAGGATTCACCGCCAGCGAGGATTGCGCTGTTCCGGTCCGAGCGGCTGTCATCTCATAGCATCCGATCTTTTCGGCAGAGCAGGAGATAGAGAAAGAATGGCCCACCAGCGAGCGCTGTGACGATCCCGACTGGTATTTCTGCCGGTGCCATGATGGTCCGGGCCAACGTATCGGCCACGGCGAGAAACATGCCACCAACTAGGGCTGATGCCGGCAGCAGCAATCGATGGTCCGATCCGATGAGCAACCGCACCGCATGCGGAACGACCATCCCCACGAACCCGATCATCCCGCTCACCGACACAATTGCGCCGGTCAGTAATGCCGTCAGGGCAAACAGCTGCTTTTTCACCCCTTCGGTCTCCACGCCCAACGAGCGGGCCGTTTCTTCACCCAGAGTGAGCACATTTAAGAGTTGTGCCTTGTGCATGAGGATCGCGAGGACAAGCACCACATACATGGAAAAGACACCCAACGCCGGATACCCAGGAGCAGTGAGCGATCCCATCAGCCACGCCATCAATCCCGCCGAGCGATTTGGCTCCATGATGGAGGTAATGAACATGATGAAGGCTGTCAAAATCGCATTGAGAATTACGCCCGCCAGTAACAAACTATGGATTGGCAGTCGGCCTTTCGACTGGGCCAGCCGATAGATCAACAGGAGTGCGAGGAGCCCTCCGGCAAATCCAAAGATCGGCAGCAACGGCAACAGCATGACGGCGGAACCGATTCCAAAGAGGATCGCCAACGAGACACCTAAAGCGGAGCCGCTCGAGACCCCCAGCACATACGGATCGGCCAAGGGATTTCTCAGCAGGGCTTGAAGCGTCACACCGACCGCCGCCAAACTGGCTCCCACGAGGAAACCCATGAGCACCCGCGGGAAACGAATCTGGACCATAATGATCTCGGATGTCCTTAAGCTTGGGGAGCCACTCTCATCTCCACGAAACATGTGCGTGATCGCCGTTGCGACTGTCCTCACGTCGACCGACGTGGCACCGAACTGCAGGCAGAGAACCAGTACGGCCAGACTCGCCAGCAGCAGTCCCCCGATCACCGTCACCCAACGAGATACAGTCAGCACTGAGCCGGCATTCGCCCATGATGAAACAAGATCTACCATACGTGACTCGCGTTACCGGTGGACTCGACTGTCTATCGCGCTGTCCGGATGTAAAATTGCCGCAAGCGATTCAAGTCCCTTGGCGATTCGCGGTCCAGGCCGGTTGAGCCAATCGGCAGGGATCTGGTGAAGCCGGCCCCGCTTGACCGCAGTCATTGTCGACCACTGCAGCCAGGTCTGCTGCTCACTCTCCGGAATGCCTTCCGCCTTGCCGACAGGAAACACCAGCACTTCGGGATCTTCTTGGAGGACGGCTTCCAAACTGAAGCGCGGATAGGGGGTAGCGCTCTTTGCAGCCACGTTCATACCTCCGGCCATTCCGATCAGTTGATCGATAAAACTTCCCGGCCCGACCGTAATCAATGGCTGACTGTTCAGGACGTAGAGCACCCGTACGGGGACCATACGTTGAACACGCTGCTTAATCGCAGCAACCTGCCGCCGAAGGTCCATCGCCACCGCATCGGCTTTCGGAGATCGCCCCACAATACGACCAAGTGTCTGGATATGAACAAAAATATCGTCAACGTTCTTGTCAGCCAGAATAAACACGGGAATCTTCAGCTGCTCGAGCCTGACGATGACATCAGGCTTCAGAAAATCATTCGGCGCCACCACCAAATCAGGCTGGAGTGCCACCAACGATTCCAAGTTCGGATTGGAGTACCCCACTTTCGGCTTCTTCAGAGCCTCGGGCGGATAGTCGCAAAAGTCCGTAACGCCGACGATCTGATCCCCCGCCTCCATGGCAAACAACATCTCGGTGATGCTGGGCGCCAACGAGACGATCCTCGCGGGAGGTTTGGCGAGATAGAGGCGTCGGCCGGCATCATCGACGTAGGCGCGTGCTGAGACGTTCGCCATAAACGGCATGCCGGTGAGAATGCCCTGCTGCCGACGTTTCATGCCCGAACTTTCATGCTCTGTACTCGCGAAGGATGTGCATGCAACGACGAGCACACCTGCACCGATCAACACCCCAACCCACCACCGATGCTGTCGTGCAGAACCGCGCAAATAAAAAATCCTCAAGGCCTGGGACAGACCTTGAGGATTGCACCCGCTTCTTCATCCTCGCCTGTTCCCCAGCCCTCGAGGGAACGATGGTCAATTCTCCAGGCAGGTCTTCTGGCTCATGGTTCGTCCTACTCCCCGTGCCTTCCCATCCGCCGGAGCAGACAGTGGTTATCACGGGTTTCGTCCCCATTTACAGCGGCGGGACCGCGAGGGACTTGCACCCTCTTCCCTTACCCAGGAAACGTAATGTGGCAGGCACTCTAGGAGACAGGAGCAATTTTTGTCAAGTTCATTAATGTGCAGGAATCCTTCACCTCCTACGATCTCACCAGCTCGGATCAGAATAACGTCATGAAACAGCGCGACTTTTCCTGCCCGCCTTCGGCATAGGGATTGCTCAATTTCCCTAGTGGACGAACACAGGACTGGTCATATACACAGTTCGGAAAGATGACGCGATGCAGCGGCTTTTACGTATGCACCCATGAAACACCTGATTATTGCGGCAGCTGTGTTCTGGGCATTGTTCCAAGTCACCGGAATGTTCTGGTCAGCTAAGGGCGCGCTTCCCAGCGGGGGATTCGCGAGGCTCTCCGAAGGGCCACAACTGTTCATCAATAATCCCTATCACAACGGCTATTTCTATTTATTCGGACTGACCGCCGCAGCCCCGCTTGATCCGGCCAAAGCAGGCTACGAGATTTGGGTGGAGGAGTTCAGTGGCTCACACCATGCCGGCAACGTGGAGAATCGGCCGAGCCGATCCGAACTGAGCTTCACCATCTCACCTGAGTTCTCATCGCCGTCCTGGGAATCCGATGAGCCGCTGACCGAATTTCGAAAACAGCAGGCCTCGCTTCGTGCAGCCACGGGCGAACACCAGATTCTCATCGCACGCTATGAGCGTTGGCTCGGGATGCCGTTCGAAGATTGGGGATTCAGCCATCGAGTCACTCCCCGCTACCAAGCAATCATGGCCGTACACCGGCTGTACATTAGTGAGGGATTCTCTCTCGGCATCACCGAAGGGCTTGATCGGCTGAATAGGGAATTCCAATTCTGGCGAGTGGTGCTTCGAGAAGCCAAGACAATCGATACAAAGATGTTCTCACAGATTCTGATCAGCGACGACCTCAGCCTCCTCTCACGTATCCTGGCCAAGCCCACCGTGGACAAAGCGTTCTTGACGATGGGTTTGCAATTGACGCTTCCCCTCTCTGGATCAGAACATTCCCTGCGCTGGCCGATCCGGAATCAGCTCGCCCTGGCTGTCAAAGAAGGCCGTGCCGGTAGAATCATGAAAGATAGCCGAAGCGAACAGGCCAAAGCCGACGAAGAATGGCTCTTAACCTCGGCCAATCTTCCGCTCCAGGCGTTCGACCGTATCGAGCATCCGCCCGCTCGCACATGGTTCGGCCTCACCCTTCAATCCGCGCAGGCATGGGAGACCTATGCCGCCTATTATGACGCGCTCATCAGTGCGTCGGAAAACGGCGCGAAACGCCTACCTGCTATGCACGAAGTGACAGGAACTCTACAACGAGGCATGATCGAGAACCTGTTGAATCCATATCCTGTCGCGCCAGACTGGGAAACCTTTCACCGCAAACTCATGGAAACGGATACGCGCCTGCGTTTGGCCTCGCTGCAAATTCAGCTCAGACGCCCGAGTGCACAAACTGCTGTGCCCACGAGACTTGCTCAAGTGGGATCGCAATACTTTGATCCCTTTAGCGGACTGCCGATGTTGTGGAGCCCTACGCAACAAAAACTCTACAGCGTCGGCAAAGACCGCCTCGACGATGGAGGAGATCCGACCTTCGACATCAGCGTACCGGCAATCGTTGTCGCAACACAGACTGCCCCGAAAGAGATGGGACAGTCCTTTCGCAGTCCTCGATCAACCCGTCAATAGGTTAACCTTTCGGCACCTCAGCTGATCAACGACTCTTGCTATAGACGAACAGGTGAGGATTCGAAGCGTAGTTTGAAGGGGGAGAATCGCGCGGGTCAGGAGGAATGTCACGGCGTTCGTTACGATAATGGGCCAATCCCCAAGCGTCACTCCGTAGAGAAACCAGAGTCCGGCACCCGGCGAGAAAATGGCCAGCATGCCAAGAGCGATACATCTCCAGTAGACTTCGTTGTCCAGGGCTTCCGGAGTTGCGGCCAGAAGGCACAGGTGGTCAGCCCCCTGCCACGTACCCGAGCCGATCGAGATCAGTCATGAGCCCCCCTACACCGGTAACGCACAGACACGCTCTTCTAGCGGGCGCTTGTCACATCCGGCCACAGTATGTTAGATTGAGCGCCCAGGTTAGCTTAGTACTCTAATCGAGTGAAGGAGTCTTGCCGTGGCATTTGTATGCGATATTTGCTCCAAGAAACACCAGAGCGGTCATAACGTCAGCCACGCAAACAACAAGACCAAGCGTACTTTCAATCCCAACCTCCAGCGCGTTCGCGCTGTCGTTGATGGATCGACGAAACGTATCCGAGTCTGTACGCGTTGTCTGCGAAGCGGTAAAGTCACAAAAGCCGTCTAGTCATTCCCATCTACCGGCCAGTTTACTGGGCTGACCACAAGACACGACCGCTCCTATCGCTGATCTTGAGCACAACCGGTCCGTCCGGAGACAATGCCAGCTTTCTCGACCCGTCGCGACTGGTCATGACCAATCCCACTTCACCGGCCGGATCCAGACCGAGCCCAGCCCGGGCCTTCCCATTCTGATCGATCAAGAGAAACTCTTCCGCATTCACTCCATTTGCTTTTTGAGCGTGAACGGAACCGACCGAGAGGATGCGCTCACTCAAAACGCCACCGACTACACTGCCAACAAACGTTGTCACCAGCACGAGGACAAATTGCAACCTGGTCATGGAACGTCCTTTCTGATAAGTCCCCACTTATCGATTCGAAGGGTTCCGGACCTCGATCTCACGCAATGTATGCGTATAGGGTCCGCAGATTTCTTTCGCTTTTGGCAGATCGTCCTGTTATTTGCTCAAACATAGCCGATACGCCTTGAGCAATTCCGCCTTTTCATCCTGAATATCAGCGATGGACTTCAGTACCCCGTACTCTTCGTAATAATGACAACCACTCAGCATAAGAAGCAGCAAGCAGCATGCGAGCTTCAACGAGGTAGCTTGGACCTGAATGCGGTATTGCAAGGCACGGAGGTCAGGATGAAGGGTCACTGGAAGTGTTTATCCGGCCACCAAGAGCCATCGGAGAGGCACCGGTTCGAGCAAGCTTTTTGGAGCGGGCGATGGGATTTGAACCACACTCCGTTCGCCGGGTCGGCCCTGAAGCCTGCCTCCCGGCTCCCACTGAGGGGGTCAACCCCCTCGTGCGCTCCCCACGAAAGGGGCTCACCCCCTTTCGGAATCCCCTGTCGTGGGCTTCAAATCCCACATGATCGCTACGAGGATTTGGAGCGGGCGATGGGATTTGAACCCACGACAACTAGCTTGGGAAGCTAGGACTCTACCACTGAGCTACGCCCGCTCGCTGTATTTTCGCTATGCTGCGTTAAACATGCAGCACCAAACCGCCAGATGCTCCTGAAGTGCGCGAGTCTCTACAGAATTCTTGTCATGGCTTTAGCGATCGAGAACATAAGCGGAACACATCTAAGGTCTCATCAGACCAGGCACATTTTATACAGGAATCGCCCATCGGGTGTCTAGCGAGGACTCGCTCCGATGCTCGGACCACAAACTGTCGCAACCTTTACATTATTGACATGGCACTATAGAGAAAGATACAAGTTATCCCTCACTTGAGCCATTAACCAGATCAAAGGCGCAGATCATGGCCAAAAACCTTATCAGAGCAGGTGGCACTGTTTTGAATAATTGCACATTCCCCGCTGGAACCTTTAGCAGGTACATTGCAATCTTTACCAAATCTTGGCTCCGTCTAACCTGCCTCATGATACTAATCTTCTACATGTCAGCTTCTGTTGTTTGTAACAAGGTCTATGCTCAAGATACGTTAAGCAAAGAGGAATTAGCCGCCCAAGGAGTCATAGTCGTGAAACCCGAACCCGGACAGCGTGGTATCGTCTTGGGCTTGCGCGCAGGAGCGGCGATACCTACCTCGAAGGTATTGGAGAATGTTGGGAATGGTACCAGCGTAGGTCCTCTCGTAAATGCTGAAGCCCTATACACCCTCAATGACTGGATTCGGGTTGGCATGATGCTTGAGTGGCATCAGCACAGCATCGACCTCTGGGGACCCCAATTGGGCACCTTGAGCGTTTTCTCCATCCTGCCGACTGTCGAATTCCGTCCAACCCGTGAGACGAGAGAAAATCTTGGATTGGGTTCGTTTATCCCATACGTCTCTTTGGGTACCGGGGTCAATGTACATTCGTTCAGTAATGACAACCAGACGGCCAACAATGCCGACTCATTCTCGAGCACCTTCGCTTTACGGCTTGCCACCGGGTTTGACTACCCGATCACGTCGCGATGGGCATTCAACACAGAGCTCGCCTGGAACAGAGATAGTGGAACGTACGAGCTCAATGGAAGGGAGGCCGATTTTGATGCTTCGACGCTTAACATTCTCGTCGGCGTACGGGCATACTTTTAATGGATTCACAGAGACAACCCTCGGGCCGTACGCATTTTGTTTGACGGAAGCCGCCCCTTAGCCTTGCAGTTCGACGAGTGCAAACTTTCTCCGGCCTATCTTCAGGCGATAGGCTTGGCCGGCTACGAGGTTTAAGACAGCATTGGCATCGGTCTGTTTCTGGTCGTTCACTTCCAGACCACCTTGGATGATCAGTCTCCGCGCTTCGCTCTTGCTGGGAACCAGCCCCGTCTTGGCCACAAGATCGGCGAGGCTGATCCCTTTTCCCTCTTTCAGGTCGGCGCTTGTCAGGATCAACCGAACGTCCGGCTCGCTCGGAAATTCGCGCTCTTGAAATTTCTGTTGAAAGCCTCCTCGAGCTTCTTTCCCGGCTGGTTCGCCGTGATAACGAGTGACTAGCAACTGGGCCAAGGCCTGTTTCGCCTCCATGGGATGAAGAACCTTGACCTTAGCCAGATCTTCAGTGGTCAGCAATTCATAATAACGGAACATGAGCGCGTCACTGATGGACATGACTTTGCCGAACAGCTCACCGGGCTTGTCTTCAAGCGCGATATAGTTGCCAACGCTTTTGCTCATTTTCTT
>DATIFR010000133.1:0-57668 GCA_035455145.1 Nitrospira sp. | reverse complement strand
CTCGACGGCGCCAATCAGATCGAGCCGCTGGTGCAGCAAATCAAGGCGTTCGGCCAACCGGCCGTGGCCATGACCGACCACGGCAACATGTTCGGCGCGATCGAGTTCTATCGCAAAGCCAAGGAAGCAGGAGTGAAGCCGATCATCGGCTGCGAAGCCTATATGGCTTTAGGCAGCCGCTTGGCGAAAAAAGACAGCGGCCTGTCGCACAACGACTACTACCATCTCATTCTCCTGGCTCGAAACCTCACGGGCTATCAGAATCTCATCAAGCTTGTTAGTAAAGCGTACCTTGAAGGATTCTATTATAAGCCCCGGATGGACAAAGATATTCTCAAAGAACACCATGAAGGACTCATCGCCTTATCCGGATGCCTCAGCGGTGAGATTCCTTATCTGATCGGTCAGAAAGACATGGCCGGTGCCATGGCTGTTGCAGGGGAATTTCAGGAGATATTCGGGAAGGATCATTTCTATCTCGAAGTGCAGGCCAATGGCCTCGATCATCAACGCGTCGCCAACGCCGGGTTGATGGAAATCCACAAGAAACTGGGGATCCCTTTGGCCGGCACTAACGATTGCCACTACCTCAAGAAGGAAGACTCCCGGCCGCACGAGCTGATGCTCTGTCTCCAAACAGGCAAAACCATCAGCGACCCGAACCGGATGAAGTTCGATACGGATCAGCTCTATGTCAAATCGACGGAAGAAATCGCCTCAGCCTTTGCCGAATTTCCTGATGCTGTGACCAACACCTGCAGAATCGCCGACTATTGCGATCTCGAACTGGCCCTGAACAAGACCCATCTCCCTCAGTACAAAGTCCCGGATGGCTATACCCGCGAATCCTACGTCGAACATCTGGCCATCGAGGGATTGAAGGACCGCTTGAAAGACCGGCCGAGCAAAATCCCTTCCGCCGTCTATGAACAGCGGCTGCGTGAAGAATTGATGGTCATCTGCTCGATGGGATTTGCGGGATATTTCCTGATCGTCTGGGACATCATTCGATTCGCCCGCTCGCGCAGCATCCCCGTCGGTCCCGGCCGTGGCTCCGCCGCAGGCAGCCTCGTGGCCTATGCGCTTCGCATTACTGATCTGGACCCGCTCGTCTACACCCTGCTCTTCGAGCGGTTTCTCAACCCCGAACGGGTCTCGCTCCCCGACATCGACATGGATTTCTGCATGGATCGGCGAGGGGAAGTCATTAACTATGTGGTCGACAAGTACGGGTCCGATCACGTTGCTCAAATTATTACGTTTGGCACCCTCGGCGCCAAAGCGGCGATCCGTGACGTAGGACGTGTGCTCGAAATGCCCTATGCCGATGCGGACAAAGTCGCCAAGCTGGTGCCCAATCAATTGAACATCACCCTGCAACAGGCTTTGGACACGGAACCCCGCCTGCGCGAGCTGGTCGAGACCGACATGAAGGTCAATGAGCTGATGACCGTCGCTCAGTCGCTGGAGGGATTGGCCCGTCACGCGTCGACTCACGCTGCCGGGGTCGTCATCTCCGAAGAGCCGCTCACGGATCACGTTCCCCTCTATAAAGGGGCGAACGACGAAATCGTCACGCAATACTCGATGGGTGACGTTGAAAAAATCGGCCTGGTCAAGTTCGATTTTCTGGGGCTCAAAACTCTCACGATGGTCCGGCGGGCGGAAACGCTCATCAATGAGAGCCATCCCGACGAACCACCTCTGTCTGTTGATCAGCTGCCGTTTGACGATCCTCAAACATTCGCACTCCTCTCCTCCGGCAAAACCACCGGCGTCTTCCAGCTGGAAAGCTCCGGGATGCGCGACCTCCTGACCGGCTTCAAGCCGGACAGGTTCGAGGACATCATCGCCATCATCGCTCTGTATCGGCCTGGCCCGATGGACCTGATCCCCGACTTCATCAAGCGCAAACAGGGGAAGGTGCCGATCACTTATGAAACACCGGAACTGGAACCGATCCTGAAGGACACCTATGGCGTTATCGTGTACCAAGAACAGGTCATGGCGATCGCCAACAAGATCGCCGGGTTTTCCCTCGGACAAGCCGACATCCTCCGCCGCGCGATGGGCAAGAAGAAACCGGAGGAGATGGAAAAACTGCGCGTCAAATTCCTTGAAGGCGCCAAGGCCAACAAGATTCCGGAGAAGAAAGCCGAAAAGCTCTATGAGTTGATCCAGAAGTTCGCCGGGTATGGTTTCAACAAGTCGCATGCCGCCGCCTATGCGGTGGTCTGCTACCACACCGGCTATTTGAAGGCCCACTATCCGACCGAGTTCATGGCAGCGCTCATGACGACCGACATGGGCAACCAGGACAAGATCGTCGGCTACTTTACCGAATGCCGCGATCTGGGCATTAAAGTCCTGGGACCGGACGTGAACGAGAGTCAGAAGAATTTTGCCGTGGTCGACGGAGCGATCCGTTTCGGCTTGGCAGCAATCAAGAATGTGGGCGAAGGCGCGGTCGAGTCCGTGCTGGCAATCCGTGCCGAATCCGGCCCTTTTAAGTCCTTCTTCGACTTCTGTCGCCGCGTCGATCTCCACAAGGTGAACAAACGGATGCTGGAAGGGTTGATCAAGGCCGGCGCTTTCGACTCGCTGGGTGCGAAGCGATCGCAGCTGATGGCCGTGCTCGATCAGGCCACTGAAGATGGGGCGGCAGCGCAGCGAGAACGCGAATTAGGCCAGACGAGTATCTTCGGCGATGAACTGAACGGTGCAGGACACCAGGCCTCAGCCATGGAACCGGCGTTGCCGAATATCCCGGAGTGGGACCAGGCGCAACGGCTGAAATACGAACGGGAACTGACCGGGTTCTATATCACAGCCCATCCGTTGGCCCGCTACGAAGCCACGATCCACGCCCTGGCCTCTGCCACGACGGCCGGACTCGCAGAACTTTCAGACGGCAAAGAAGTGAAACTCTGCGGCATCATCGCCACGGTGAAAACCATGCTCACGAAAAAGGGCGATCGCATGGCCTATCTAGGCCTGGAGGATTTACTGGGCACCGTCGAGGTGATCGTGTTTCCGGACCTGTTCAAAACCGCCGGCGATCTCATTGCACCGGAGAGGCTCGTCCGTATCACCGGTACCATCGACCGGGGAGACAAGGGTACGAAGATCCGCGGCAGTAAGATCGAGCCTCTTGCCGACGTCCAGACACAAACCATCAAACGCATTCACATTCGGTTGTCCGACAGACCGGAGGTCATGGCACAGCTGCCAAGGCTCCTGGATGTCTTCAAACGTCATCCCGGGGGCACGTCCGTTTCGCTGACATTCCGTACCGGTGGAACCCTGGAAGCCGAAACCGCCCCCCTTCCCAATCTGAGCGTCAACGCCAGTGAACACTTCGTAGCGGATGTTGAAGAAGTGCTAGGCAAAGGGGCCCTTTCTCTGGTATCGTAGCGCTACGTATCCGGGGTGTGGTGTCTATCTCCCCTCCCCCGATCCGCAATGCCAGACCACAACCTCTATGCGCGATTACCTCGAGTTTGAAAAACCCCTCCGCGAGATCGAAGAAAAGATCGAAAAGCTCGCGGCTGCCGGCGGCACGAAGTCCAGTACCCAGGACGACATCCGCAAGCTGCGGACGAAACTGGCCCAACTCGAACACGAACTCTACAGCAACCTCACCCCCTGGCAGCGAACCCAACTGGCTCGACACCCCCAACGCCCCAGCACCCTCGATTATATCGGTGGAATCTTCCGCGATTTTCTTGAATTTCACGGCGACCGCTCGTTCGGCGATGACCGCGCTATTGTCGGCGGATTCGCCCGATTCAACGATCGTTCGGTGATGGTGATCGGTCACCAAAAGGGCAAGACGTTGAAAGAGCGGATGCAGCGGAATTTCGGCATGCCGAATCCGGAAGGATATCGGAAAGCCTTGCGCCTGATGAAGATGGCGGAGAAATTCGGCCGGCCGATCATCACCTTCATCGATACGCCGGGTGCTTATCCTGGCATCGGCGCCGAGGAGCGCGGGCAGGCGGAAGCGATCGCCAGAAATCTTTTCGCGATGTCACGTCTCACCGTTCCCATCATTTCGCTCGTCATCGGCGAAGGCGGCAGCGGAGGCGCGCTAGCCCTCGGCGTGACTGATCGCATTCTGATGCTCGAGCATGGGGTCTATTCGGTGATTTCTCCTGAAGGCTGCGCGGCCATCCTGTGGGACGATCCGGCGAAAGTACCCGATGCCGCGGCTGCATTGAAAATGACCGCTCAGGATTTGATAGCCCTGAAAATCGTCGATGAAGTCATTTCCGAACCCCTCGGCGGAGCCCATCGCGAGCCGAAAGCGGTTACCGAGCGAGTCGCCAAGAGTCTCGCGAATCAGCTATCCCAGCTCAATGAGCTTTCAGCCGAGCAACTTCTCGCCCAACGCGATCGGAAGTATCGGCAGATCGGTGCCGTCAGCGGTATCAAGCTCAGTTCCAATTAAACCCTCGTCCAGCGATCCTCAATCGGGGTTGCTCCTCATCCCCCGCACTACTGTAGGGCAAACGCCGCATCCGTCTTTGCATCAGGTCGGGGCCTCCAATCCAACGAGTAGTATTCGCCTCTGTCCCGCGCCCAGGGGTCGAACACATTGACGACAGATTCCAGCTCAGGCGCCAGTTCCGGCACGTTCCTGAGCAAGACCCGTTTCATGGGGGAAACCGGCTCACGATGGCCGTTGGAGGGCACTGCTTCCATCCGAACATCCGGCCCGTTGTTCATCACCCAACCCACTCCAAATCGCGTGTAGAACTCCGGACGAAAGCTCGACGTAAAGAACCGATCGCTGAACAGGCGGCGCGACGCATTCAACACGAAGACGAGAAACTGCGTTTCAGAAATCGCGAAACCGTGCGGCCGTCTGAATTCCGCGAGCCATCCCACGACCGTATCGAGATCTTCGACATTATCAACCAGAGTGCCGTTCGAATGTCCCAAACAATCGGTGATCGACTTGCCGTGATCATCCAACTGCGCGTGAGTGATGACCTTCGATTCGTCGCATGGGTGTTGCCCGTACACCTCGCGAAGCGTGTTGATGAGTCGTTCCTGCCTTGCCCGCTCTTGCGAATTCTTCTCGCGCTGATCGATAAAATCGTCGAAACTCGTCAGTTGTTTCAAGCCGTACTGTCGTCGAAACTCATTAAAGCGGGGAATGCCTCGTTCCCGGTCTCGAATAATGTCCAACGCCGGCACATCGATCTGTTTTGTGACGGACTCCAGCCGACCCATCTTAAGATTTTGCAAAAACTGTGGGTGGTTCTCTAAGGTGAGCAGCCCGAGTCGCTGGCGCCCCATGCTGAGCGTCCAATTCGCCAAACCTTTTTGCCGCATGGCGCCGGTGGCCCTGCCCCGGAACGTCTCCACAACTGGCACCTTTGCCTTGATCGCGTTCGCATCAGCGCTCCATTCACGGTATTCGATCATGTCCGGCAGGAGAGGATGCAGGCGGTACACGGTGATAAATTCTTCCGGAAAGTTAAACGGGGACCCGAAATGCTTCACGCCACCGTTAACATGTTCGGGATTCTTCAGGCTCCAGACATCCTTCTTTTCACCAAACGGAATGGAGAGGACGCTCTGTTCCTCATAGACCCGATTGCCCAGGCCGAAAATCCCTGGCCCGCCGGCCAGTGCCGCGTAGAGGCCGTTTGATTTTTTTGGATTGTCCGAATCATCCAGCCGGCGGACGACTTCCTTCAAGGCATCCGACACATCGGAATCGTCGCGCAACAGACCGTGCCAGTTGGCATTCATCCCTTTATAGAGAGGTTCTCCGTAGAGCAATTGCGTTGTCCATTCGGTCGTATGGATCTTGGCGATCTCCGCAGAGACCACGAGACGGGCAATTTCGAACAGCTCATCATTCGTGACATTCTTATACAGAATAACCTCATCCGGCCTGGCAGGATCCCGCAATCCGCTATCGGCCTCTCCCGGCTGCTTGCGAAACGCATCAACGAAGGCATTGTGTTCGCGCGCAAAGAGGTTGTGGTAGAAGCTTAAGCCGATCGACCAGTTATCAGGAAAGGCCGTGGCTTCCTGCCCCGACCATTCGGGATTGATCGGATCGTTTACGGTAAACACCGGCAGGTAGCCGCCATCCTTTCCGGGCTCCAAGAGTAATTTTGCCGGATCCTTGCCGTCGCGTTTCACACGCTTGCGCGAGATGTCATCGTATCCGTATATCTGCGACGCATCCCACCAGGCTGTCACATTGTTCCGCATTGTTTTCGGGGCCCGTACCAGGTAGGTCTGGCCATCGTGGGTAAAGGTTGGCGGCTCCACCTCTTCCACCACATAGGCTCGATCAATCCGATCACCGGGCCGGCAGCCCAACCGCTTGATGTCCGCTTCACTCAACGGCTGTTCAACGTTACCGACCAACTGCTTCTGACAGCCGACATCCATCCATGACGGTTGGTTGTGCCCTTCCTCGAGGTGGGAGAACCAATCGTGCGTCATAAATTGAATCCAAAAGGCCGCCAGTACGTTGAAGAACGGGGCTTTCCGGTACTCGCAGTCTGTTTGGGCGGTCCCATCTCCATAGCCGTTGTGGCAGGACTCGGGATGCGATTCATTCCGTGTGAAGAGCTTTCGACTGATCACCTGAGGATCAGGCTTCAGCAGACCGAGGCGATCGCCATGCCGATTCCTCGTGATCTCCTCCAGTCCCAGATCCGGGAACGTTGTTTCAAACTCAGCGTTCCGCGCAAACAGCTGATGCGTCGATCCCATGAGGGGATTGTAGATATCGTTACAGATACCGGTGACGCTTCGAAAACGGATTGTGTCTCCCGTGCAGATCTGTTGGGGTGCCGCTCCACCGACGTCTTTATAATTATGGTGCGCCTCGGCCAGTCGCATTTCCGGCCAGGTTTTCAGAATCGGACCCGGATCGTCTCCTCGCCCTTTGACATACGCTTCATAGGTCTTGTTGTTATCGAACAAATTGAACTTGATGAGCTCAATGCGCTGAAGCTCCAATTCATAGAGGGCGGCATTGATCCCGTGAGCGTTGGGGCCGATCAGCTTGGCGTCAGAGAAGAGACTCAAGGGGACGCGGGAAGATGCATCACGGGTTGCCCAATAGTTTGGCCAGTCCAGCCAAGGACCTGACCGATAATCCACGGCATACTGCCCTCCCAAGCATCGAGCTCTGGTCTCCGATACCTTGCCCAGGAATCGTTCAGTTCTTAGTTGCCCCACATGTTGAATGTCTCCAGAGATGAATGTCTGGACGCAGGCAACTTCAGACGTGAATACATCCAGACTGCAAGCAGCGAGGAGCAGCCCCACGATTGAAACCACAGTGCCAAGCTGAATCGCACGCATCATATGGTAGCCTCCTGAACAGGAACAGGAAGTACAGGTCGTATCTGCGCTACGCTACTTCTCCCGCATAGAAGAATCAACGGCAAGATGCGCAAATGCATCCATTTCCCATTTACCTGACGACTCAATTTGTCACTGGTGAACTTGAATTGTAGAGAAGCGATCTTTTTCAGAACGACGGGAATAATGCATGAAGGAGCTGATTACCTTCTGTGCCTGGCGGCTTTGAGCCAATCCACAGCACCGGTGCCGGCAACGCGGCCGCTGGCGAAGCAGGCGGTCAAGAGATAGCCGCCGGTTGGTGCTTCCCAATCAAGCATTTCCCCGGCACAGAAGACGCCTGGGAGGTGGCGGATCATCAGCCGTTCATCCAGCGACTCAAACATCACACCTCCCGCTGTGCTGATTGCCTCGTCGAGGGGACGCGTTGCAACAAGCGTAAGTGGCAGCCTCTTGATGGCAGCGGCTAATCGAGCAGGATCGGTAAAATCCTGTTTCGGGATCACTTCGCGGAGCAATGCCGCTTTGACACCTTCGATCCGTGCATAGCGCCGTAGATGAGACGCCACTGTCCGCTTGCCACGAGGCTTGGAGAGATCGCGGGTCAATCGTGGAAGATCCCGGTCCGGCGCCAGATCGAGCCAGAGGGTGGCAGTCCCGTTGCGCTCGATTTCATCACGGAGAATCGCCGACGCGAGGTAGATGACGCCCCCTTCCACGCCGGTCTCTGTGATGACGAACTCACCGGGGTGCCACGATTCACCGCCCTGCTCGTTTTTTACGACCACCGCCACCGATTTCACCGGATAGCCGGCGAACTTCGTGCGGAGATGGTCACTCCACTTGATATCAAACCCGCAATTCGCCGGCCGCAACGGGGCAATGTCGACCCGCCGCTGTTTGAGGAACGGGACCCAGGCGGCGTCGGAACCAAGTTTGGGCCAGCTGCCGCCCCCCAATGCCAAGATCGTCGCATCGGCCTCCACGCGTTTTATTCCTTCTCTCGTCGTAAAACACAGGGCGCCCCGGTCATCCCACGCCCTCCAGCGGTGGCGCACATGGAATTGCACTCCGGATGCTCGCAATCGGCGCAGCCACGCGCGCAGCAGCGGCGCTGCTTTCAAGTCTTTCGGGAATACCCGACCGGATGTACCGATGAATGTTGGGATTCCGAGCCCATGCACCCAGGCCCGTAACGCCTCCTGTCCAAAGCTGCGAAGCAGCGGCTCAATCTGCCCGCGGCGGGGACCGTACCGCGCAAGGAACGGTTCCAGCGGTTCCGAATGCGTCAGATTCAGACCGCCTTTTCCTGCAAGAAGAAACTTGCGCCCGATCGAGGGCATCGCATCATAGACCTCGACCATCGCTCCCGCTGCCCTTGCCGCCTCAGCAGCCATGAGCCCGGCCGGACCTCCCCCGATGACTGCAACCTTCATTGCTGGTCGACGTTCCACAACCTTACCTGTCCAAATTCCACATACTCATTGACGATGACCGGCGGCTTGCTATCATCGCTGTATGGAAGCGCGACCGACTTTAAGCGGCGCGCATGGCCGGCACAGACAGAGCACTTCCTGCGCCCGATGGAACAACGGAAATACCAACGCTTCACCGACAGCTCGCTCGTGACCTTTTCGAGTGAGACGATCAACGGCGAAGGTCGCCTTGATAACCTCTCGCTTGGCGGGGCTGCAATTCTCAGCGATACCGCGATCGCCCGCGGAGAGTATTTGACCGTGACAATTACGTTCCCTGCTCAAGCCGGAGCCATTGAGATCGAATTGGCTCCGGTTCGTTGGGTCAAGACAGGCAGTTTCGGCGTGGAATTCATCCGTATTGCGCCGGATTCCCAACAGCGCCTGAAACAATATCTGAATACCCTGGAAAACACGTCAACCGACGCCGCATAGGGAACCCTCCCTCTATTTGCCCCCCCGTTCTATGTGCGAGAGTGTTTTTTAGACAAAAAACAATCAACGGTGTGGTCGTTCACCATGCCGACGGCCTGCATGAAGGCATACACGATCGTACTCCCGACAAAGCGAAAGCCCCGCTTCTTGAGATCCTTGGACAAGGCATCGCTTTCCGGGCTGGTTGCCGGCAGATCCGACATCTTCCGCCACCGATTGATGCGCGGTGATCCGCCGACAAACTGCCAAAGATAGCGATCAAAGGTTCCGAACTCCTGCTGCACTGCGAGAAAGGCTTGCGCGTTAGTGACCGCAGCTTCGATCTTCAAGCGGTTCCTGATGATCCCGCCGTTCTTGAGTAACGCCCCCTTCTTTTGACGATCGAATCGCGCCACCTTCACAGGATCGAATCCGGCAAAGGCCTGCCGATAGCCCTCTCGCCTTCGCAATATCGTCTCCCAGCTCAACCCGGCTTGAGCCCCTTCCAATAAAAGCATCTCGAACAGCCGCTGATCATCGTGAACCGGCATCCCCCATTCTCGATCATGATAGAGAATGAGGTGCGGCTTGGAGCCAGCCCAGCCACAGCGGATCTTTGGCCAGGGATTCATACGGAGCGCCGCTGGCGAACCCGAACGTGTCGTGTCCTTGGCTGCTTCAACATGGCACAGAGTGCAACCGCCTGATTGCACTCTTCATTTCGCGCAGAATACAGCAGCGTAACAGCTCCAGAGCGCGCATGCTGCTTCAACAAGGCAAGCAGCTGAGGCTTGCCCCTCAGCTCAGCCCGATAGCGGGTACAGAACTGCTTCCATCTCACCGGATCGTGGTTGAACCAACGACGCAAAGCGGTCGATGGTCCGATATCCCGGAGCCAGAGGTCGATGCGCGCCCCGGCTTTTGAAATCCCTCGCGGCCAGACCCGATCGACCAGCACACGGAAGCCGTCGGCTTTTGAAACAGGCTCGTAGATGCGCTTTACTCTTACTTTTATGCCCGCCATTACATTCCGATTGTTTCGATTCGGCGCACCTCTTCCGGAGTAAGAGTAAACTGGTCCGATCGCAAATCTTCTTTCATGTGTTGCTGGTTCGTCGTACCGGTCAAAGGCAGCATGCCGACCTGCATGGCAAACCGGAACACAATCTGCGCCAGGCCGGCCCCGTACCTGGCGGCCATCGCATGAACATCTGGTTCGGTAAAAACCTCGCGATTGGCCGTCAGCAGTGAGAAACCTTGGTAGATCATGCCATGGGTCCGGCAAATCTCCCGCACAGCCTTATCCCATCCGAACGCCGCGTAGCAACGATTCTGCACCACCATCGGTTTGTGCTTCGCATGGTTACAAAGCAGTGAGAGCTGTTCTGCCGTGATGTTGCTGATTCCGATCATTTTCGTTCTACCGGTCTCGTACAGCGCCTCGAGTGCCGCCCACACCTCCCAGTCTTCAGCTCCTAAGCCGCGCCGGGAGTAGGGACCGTGCAAGACGTACGAATCCAGAGAGTCTGTATGAAGGTGGACCAGCGAGCTTTCGAAGGATTGTTGCACTTGTGTGGTGATGCTCGCCTTGACGTCGTACGGGGTGCGATGGTCCTGTCCGTCGACCGGGGTGAACTTGGTTTGGACGAACAGCTTGTCACGCGTGATGCCCTGTCGGGCGAGTTGCAGCAGCGCCTCCCCCACCAGCGCTTCATCGTAATGGATGAGCTGATTGGCCGTATCGATCGCCGTAAAACCGGCTTCGACGGCCTGCAGCACCAACGACGCCGTGGCCTCTTTCTTCCACGCCGTACCGTACATAAAGGAGGGAACCGGTACCTGATTATAGGCGGTCAATGTCACGAGATGGCCTCCGGATGAATTTCCATACCATACACAGATCCGAGTAGCAGTCTCAACGGAGGAATTGATAGAGTGCGGCATTACAACAGAGCCGGAGGGTCGGCAGGCCATGGATCCCGGACAAGACAATCATGTGGTGGAGTTGCGGTTGAGCTACCGTTACGTTAAGGAGCACGCCTGGGTGGTGCAGGCCATAAACGGATTTCTCTCCGCCTATTTTATGGAGCAGCCCAGCTTTCGCGTCCAACGCCATTTCGACGAATTGGAATCCGGCATGCATGTCTGGCTCTGTGAAATTCCCTCTTCGATGAAGATGAAAACATTACTGCGACGATTGCAATCAGATATTCCCCCTTTCCAATGCCATGAAAGCCCGTCAGGTTCCAACTCCCGCCCGCAGTTTGTTCTGGATTGTTCATCGACGCCAGCTCATTGACAGCACCCTCCCCTTTGTCGCATTTCACATCCGAATGTGCCCAAAACTACAGACAAGAGTATACTAGTCATACGCGAGGTCGTGTATGCATCGGGCTCTTGTCCTCGGCGCGGGAAAGATCGGTTCTCTGGTCACGTGCCTGCTTGCCCAGCGTGGAAACTACGAGGTCCACGTCGGCGACGTGAATCTCGATGCGCCGAAACGCCTCGTTGAGGATCTCGGCCTCGAACATGTCACACCCAGCATCCTCGATGTCCGGCATCCGGATGCCATCAGCACCTATCTCTCCGCCCATCCTGTCGATGCCATCATCTCCAGCCTTCCCTATTACTGCAACCCCACCGTCGCGGGGTTGGCGCTCACGCATCGCGTCCATTACTTCGACCTCACCGAAGATGTCGAAGTTACGAATCAGATCAGGATCTTGAGCGCGAGCGCGACCAGAGCCTTTATGCCGCAATGTGGCCTCGCTCCAGGCTTTATCAGCATCGTGACGAATAATCTCATGACCCATTTCGAAACCTTGGATACCGTGAAGATGCGGGTCGGCGCCTTACCGGTTCATCCGAGCAATGCACTGAAGTATTCTCTGACCTGGTCGACCGATGGGCTCATTAACGAATATGGTAACCTCTGCTATGGGATTGAGGAAGGCGAGAAGGTCCCGCTCCAACCCTTGGAAGGCTATGAAACAATAGAATTGGACGGTCTGCTCTACGAAGCCTTCAACACGTCCGGGGGCCTCGGAACCTTGGCGGATAGCTATGCGGGCAAGGTCCAGACGATGAACTACAAGACGCTCCGCTATCCCGGCCATTGTGAAAAGATTCATCTTTTGATGAAGGATCTGAAACTGAATGAAGACCGCGAGACACTGAAGCGCGTCCTGGAACATGCCATTCCCCAAACACTGCAAGACGTCGTGCTGATTTATGCCTCCGTAACCGGCACAAAAGACGGCGGCTTCTTCGAAGAGAACTATGTCAAGAAGATCTACCCCCAATGCATCAAGGGCAAGCTCTGGTCAGCCATTCAGGTCACGACCGCCTCCAGTGTCTGCTGTGTCATGGATCTCGTCTTGAAAAACCCGTCGCGGTACCATGGATTCATCACCCAGGAATCAGTACCGCTGAAAGACTTTCTGGCCAACGACTTCGGAGCCTGTTTTCGATGAGCACCGTGCACGCTGCGCTCAAGGATCTGGGTATCCAAGCCGTCAACTCTGGCGGCAGCACCGGTAGCGGTTGGTGGTCCGACCAGACACCCGGTTCTCTGCTCCAGTCTATTAATCCGGCAAGTGGCGAGGTCATTGCCGGCGTACATGCATGTTCGGCAAATGATTATGACTGTATCGCAAAACAATCACGTGAGGTATTCAAGTCCTGGCGATCGGTCCCGGCTCCTATACGAGGAGAACTCGTCCGGTTGATCGGCCAGGCGCTGAGAGAGAAGAAAGATCAACTCGGCACGCTCGTCTCGCTCGAAGTCGGCAAGATCAAGGCAGAGGGAGACGGCGAAGTCCAAGAGATGATCGACATGGCCGACTTTGCGGTCGGGCAATCACGCATGATGTACGGCGCCACGATGCAATCCGAGCGCCCAGCGCACCGGATGAGTGAGCAATGGCATCCATTGGGACCGGTCGGCGTGATTACGGCATTTAATTTTCCGGTGGCAGTATGGGCCTGGAATGCATTTTTAGCTGCCATCGCCGGCGATACAGTCATTTGGAAGCCATCGCCGAAAGCACCGCTCTGCGCAATCGCCGTTCAGCACATCTGTAACCAGGTGATGGAGCGGCAGGGCTATACCGGGGTGTTTTCCCTCTTCATTACCGAACAAGCGGCGCTGGCCGAGGTCATGGTGAAGGATGTCCGGCTGCCGCTTATTTCCTTTACCGGCTCTGTGGAAGTGGGCCGTCGCGTGGCCACTGCCGTTGCTCAGCGCCTGGGACGGACGCTCCTGGAACTGAGCGGCAACAACGCCGTCATCGTCGACGAGACCGCAGATCTGGATATGGCCGTGCGTGCCATCCTGTTCGGCGCCGTCGGGACGGCCGGCCAGCGCTGCACCACGACCAGGCGCCTCCTGATCCATGAATCGCGCGCCGACGAATTGACCGACAAGCTTGTGAAGGCCTATAGCCACATTCCGATCGGTAATCCGCTCGAGCCGAATGTCCTGCTGGGTCCCCTCATCGACCAAGCCGCAGTCCAGGCCTACCGCCAGGCGATCGACGAGGTCAAGAAGGAGGGAGGGGAAATTCTCTACGGCGGGCGCGTGTTCAATCGCCCCGGCAATTTTGTGGAACCGACGATTGTCCGTGCGCGGAACCACTGGCCGATCGTGCAACGGGAAACGTTCGCCCCCATCTTGTATGTGATGGCCTTTCACACGATCGATGAGGCCATTCGGACGCAGAACGACGTGCCCCAAGGCCTTTCCTCCGCGATGTTTACCAACAATCTCCGGCACGGCGAACGGTTTCTTTCAGTAGCGGGAAGCGACTGCGGGATCGCGAATCTCAACATCGGCACGTCCGGCGCGGAAATCGGCGGGGCGTTCGGTGGAGAAAAAGAAACGGGTGGTGGTCGGGAAGCGGGGTCCGACTCCTGGAAGGCATATATGCGGCGGCAAACCAACACGGTCAACTGGGGCACGGAACTCCCCCTCGCGCAAGGCATTCAGTTCGGATCCTAACGGTTCGAAGCACGACACAGCGAGGTTCTATTATGGATCACCAACGCGAACTCGATGAAATCCTGGAGCGGATGATCTCGGACTATGTGGCGCATAACAGTGCGGCCAAAATCCTGAAAACGATGCTGGACGACACGGGTGTCGGATTCGTACCGGTCGTAGATCACGTCACGTTGCGCACGCTGGACATCGATCGACGCGCCGAGCAGTTCGTCGCCTTCGGCTATACCTACGATGAAACACTTCACTACGACGACTGGTACGCAAAGGTCTATCGAAAAGCCGGCTACCCCGCCCTCTTTGTGGATCAAGGCTATCCGGACGACCGCGGCAAGACGAGCATCATTCCCGGATGGGTGAAGAAGTTTGGAGACCAGGTGTTCCACCATGTGGCTGTACGCGTGGAAGACATCGAGAAGGCCATCGAACGACTGAGAAAGAAAGGAGTCGTCTTTGCCGGAAAGATTGTCGGACCGCCTGGAGGGGAACTCCGGCAGATTTTTTCAGCACCAGAAATGGTCGACGGTCAGCCGTTTTCAGTCCTGGAGCTGGCTGAACGGCATCGCGGCTACCAAGGATTCCTGCCCCCGCAAGCCGATAGTTTGATGAAATCCACCGCGCCGCGATAGGCATCCCCATCTGGATCCCGCACGCTCGATTTGGCGATGAGGAAAGGACCGTACCCTATGGTTGGACCTATGTGACGGTGCGATCAGGGCCTAATCGGGATGGGCAATCTGTGACTCCGAAAGGCCTTTTGCTGCTTTTTGCACGAGGGCCAACGGGTGAATCGGCAGGCGAATGACAAACGTGGTGCCATTCCCCTCCTGACTGTGAACCGCAATCTGTCCACCGTGCATATCGACAACATCCTTCACGATCCTCGTGCCCAATCCTGTACCACCGGCTTTCATGCTCACAAGGCGATTCGTGAAGAGACTGTCTCGTATTTCAGGCGGCATGCCATTTCCCGTATCCTGAACGGCAAGCTCGATGAAATCATCGTCAGCACGATGACGTCCGCAAATCGTGATTGAACCGAGAGGAGGGACTTCGGGAATGGCATTGTTCACGAGGTTGTAGAGCAGTGAATAGAGTCGCGGTTCGTCTCCGACGATGTCAGGCAACTTGTCGAGTCCCTCGAACCTGACCGTGATGCGTTTCTGCTCCGCCAGCACGCGAAGCGACTTCATTACACTAGCAGCGATCTTCGCGATCCGGCAGGGCTCGAATTTTTGGGAGGCGCGGGCCACCGCCGCGTAGTCCGCAATTCCTTTCATCCGATCCTGAATGCGCCGGGATGTGTTGCGTAGCAAGTGGATGACTTCTTCACACACATGATGGCTCTTTTCGGCTTGGACGGATTCGGTCTCCGGCAGATTCTTGAATAAGTCGTCGATCTCCTCCGCAAGAAGGTCTGTGCCTGTGACCAGAGGCATCAAGAGATTCTTAACGTCGTGAGTAATCTCCCCCATCAGCTGTGTCATTTCCACCCTTTGCTCACTCCGCCCGAGAACCGTGGTGACCACCGTGTCAATTTGACCATGTTCAAACGGTTTAGCGATGAAATCGACTGCGCCTTCCTTCATCGCTTCTACCGCAAGCCGGATCGTGCCATAGGCGGTCAAAATAACGACTGGCAGATTCGGCCATCGTGGCCTGATCCACTTAAGCACCTCAATTCCACTCAATCGGGGCATTGATACATCGATCAAGACAAGATCAAGACTGTGGGACTCCACCGCGCTCAAGGCGGCACACCCGTCGCTCGCAGTAATTACCTCATACCCCATCCAGCGGAGCCGTTCCGATACACTCAGGACGATATCAGGATCGTCATCGGCAACAAGGATTCGAATGCCCATCATTCTCCCCGGTCATCGTGGATCGGGATACTCAATCTCGCTTCACCGAATAACATGCATAGCAAAGAATGCGCCAAGCTCGAAAGGCGATAAATAGGGATTTCTATGGGGATTTGATGCGCAAGACCTCGAAAACTGAATCAATTAGGATCACAGCAGAATCGATTCTGATACGGTTTGTTTATTGGAAAGGAGACACAGGAGAGGGGGGACCCTGGGCAGGATTCTCTCAGACACAGCACAATTTCCAAGCGAGTTCAGCCGCAGGATGGTCTACTTCATTTGGAGATCCTTGGCCATGGAACAAAAAGCTTATCCCATGTCCTTCAAGACATGGTTCAGATTCCGGTCGCGCGCGATGGTCTTCATGAGTTGGTCTCCGAACAACACGACGACGCGCCCGCGTTGGTCTTTCACCATCATCGACACAGACGGTGACTTGAATGTGCCTGGATCACCTTCCAGCCAGGCGCTGCAGGTGTAGGGCAAAGCATCGAGCACCGTTTCGACACGATATTCATCGCGCAGACGATACTGCAGCACATCGAACTGGAGCCGCCCTACCGCTGCTACCAGCGATTCCAGGTCATTGAGGCTTTTCATGATCTGCACCGTGCCCTCCTGCGCCATTTGCTCCATCCCCTTATCGAACGCTTTCCGCTTGCTGACATCGGTCGGGCGGATGCGGGCAAATATCTCAGGCTGAAACTGCGGCAAGGGTTTAAAGTTAAACCCCCCGGTTACGGAAATCGTGTCCCCAATGGCGAACAAGCCAGGATTGATGATACCGATGATGTCGCCGGGGAAGGCCTCCTCAACCGTACTGCGTTCCTGCGCCACGAGGCTATGCGGACGGGACAGTCGGATCTCACGGCCAAGGCGGTGATGCTTTACCATCATGTCGCGTTCAAACCGCCCGGAACAGATACGCAAAAACGCTGTGCTGTCACGGTGCTTGGGATTCATGTTGGCCTGGAGCTTAAAGACATAGGCGCTGAACGGCATCTCAATCGGATCGACTGTCAATTCGGTGCCGTCGTCGCGGTCGGCCAGTCGCGCGCTCGGACTGGGCGCCAGTTCTACGAAAGCGTCCAAGAAACTCTCGATCCCGAAATTGGTAAGAGCGGAGGCAAAAAAGACCGGCGTCACTTCACCCGCAAGAAACGGCTCACGCGCAAACGGATTGCCGGCAATGTCAAGCAGATCTAAATCATGTCGGACTTCTGCGATAACCTCGTCGGAGACCTTGCCGCTGCTTGCAAGATCCGCCAGCAACAGATTGGCGACATCCACTTTTGTGGATCCGCCATGCGCCGTCCTGCTGAAGAGCTGCACGCGACTGTCCGCACGAGTTACGATCCCGACGAAGTCGCTTCCCGCCCCGATCGGCCAATTGATTGCGCTGGCGTGAATGTTGAGCGCCTGCTCCACCTCCGTCATGAGATCCAACGGTGGACGGCCCGGCAAGTCCATCTTATTGATCAGCGTCAGGACCGGAATACGCCGCATGCGGCAGACCGCGAACAGCTTGCGGGTCTGCGCTTCCACGCCCTTCGCCGCATCGATCACCATAATCGCGCTGTCTGCGGCGGTGAGTGTGCGATAGGTATCTTCCGAAAAATCCTGGTGGCCCGGCGTATCGAGGAGGTTAATGACCGCGTCCTTATAGGGAAACTGCATGGCCGAGGCCGTAATCGAAATGCCGCGCTCTTGCTCCATGCCCATCCAATCGGACGCCGCCGTTTTTCCACCCTTGCGGCCCCGCACCATCCCCGCCGTGCGGATGAGGCCGGAGTAGAGCAACAGTTTTTCCGTCAACGTGGTCTTCCCCGCATCAGGGTGACTGATGATGGCAAACGTACGACGTTTCCCCGTGGCAGCGGCAAGTTCATTCTGCAACGAGGTATCGGTAGTCATCATGGGTAGGCAGCATACCATATGGCGGTCGACAGCGTGTAGCGTGGAGCGCTACTCATGAATTTACGGAACACAGCGGAAACCCTGTGGTGGATGACTCGCCGAAAACTCGTTCGAAGGATCGGCCTACGACCGCTCCCCTGCGCGGGACGCAGCGACGGTTTTCCTGACAGGACTGCCCGCTCATGCTGTTCCGTCCCAGGCTGACTCGCAAGAGAGTGCCAACGTCTGATGCGCGAGCTTCTCTTGGCCCATCGGTTCTGCTACTATCCCCCGGAAGGAGACCGGGCATGACACGGCTACAATCTCTCTGTCTGTTCCTGCTTGCGCCATTAGTCGCAGCCTGCGCGTCCCCAAAGGTCGGGTACGATTACGATTCCAGTGCGAATTTCACCGTTTATCACACTTATGCTTGGGTGGCAGACAAACAAGAGGTTACCGGAGACCAGCGCCTTGACAATTCGCTGGTTGACGGTCGCATTCGAACGGCCATCGGAACGCAGCTTCGTTCAAAAGGCTACACGATGTCCGTGAACAAGCAGCCTGATTTCTATGTGGCCTACCATATCAAGGTCAAGGACATGATGAAGGGATCTTCCACTCAAGATTATATCGGTGATCGGGCGCACGGCACGTACACCACGATCAGCGATATTCAGCCATATAAGGAAGGCACCCTGCTAATCGATATTGTGGACGCCGCATCGAAGCAACTGGTTTGGCGCGGGTCGGCGCTGGCAGAAGTTGATCCGGCCATGACTCCCGAGGAACGTGACAAGCGCATCAACACCGTCGTCCACGCCATGTTCGCTCATTTCCCGCCTAAGTAATTTGCATCAAACACACGGCCTTCCCCGGATCGGTGTTCTCCTGCACAACGACCCCGTGATGTCCTCTCGAGAGCAGAGGCTCGGCATCCGTCCATCAGAACAAGTCGGTATGCCAGCGGCAGGTGCCTTCTTTTGGGCGGCCGGTTCTGCTACTATCCCCGCGCCAGGAGGCCACTTATGACACGAATACAATTACTCTGTTTGTTCCTGCTCACTTCATCAATGGTCGCCTGTGAAACAGCGAAGGTCGGGTATGACTACGATCCCAGCGCGAATTTCAGCGACTATCATACCTACGAGTGGGCGGTACCTAAACAGGAGAAGACCGGCGATCGACGCGCTGACAGTCCGGACGTCGACATTCGCATTCGCACGGCCGTCGGAGCGCAGCTGCATTTAAAGGGCTATACCAAACCGCAAAACAAGCAGCCGGATTTTTATGTCGCCTACCATATCGGGGTCAATAGTATGAGCCTCGATTCGTCCACCCAATATTTCTCCGAAGGCATGACCGGTCACCCTTTCACCTATTCCGCTGATACTCGCACGATGGGTAAGAAACAGCAGGGGCCGGTCAGCGACAAGCCGTTATACATGACAGGCGCGCTCTTGATTGACGTTATTGACGCCTCATCAAAGAAACTGGTCTGGCGCGGCACCGCGTCCGGAGAAATTAATCCTGGGCTGACCTCCGAGGAACGGGACGAGCGTATCAGGGGCCTCGTCCACGAAATGTTCAGTCACTTCCCGCCGAAGTAACTCCCCTCGAAACGGCTCCACCACGCGTTCGAAAGGCCTGCCTCCGGTCGAGCATCGCGGGCACTTGAACTGAACCGGTCAGTCGTTTGGCTCGATCGCCCACTGATCGATGCTCGCCTGCGAAAACCTGCAGGCATCTGGCTTAAAGCTCTTCAATACCCTGACAGACAAATACTACTATTCGCGTATTTTCCTCTCTGAATTCCAACACAAAGACTCGCACGGATTATTGCGACAACTGCCCTTTCAAAAAACCCGCATCGTCACGGTCAGAATATTAAAGGCATTCACACTAATTAGGATACTTTACCACTGGCAACCTCCTGCTACACTCATCCGATAATTTCACGCTCCACGCAGATCTCACCTCGGAGTCGCGCAACCGTGCATGCACACATCGAGACCTGATGTCCTGAGAAGGAAGATTGCTCAATGTCGCAACTTATTGAACAACGAAAATCCGATCATGCCACACGGAAGCAGACCCTCAAGAAAACCGTGGATTTCACTCGCCCCGCCACCGAACGCATTGCGATCTTGAATGACGCTACTGGCGCTCTGCTCAGCCATCTCGAATAGGACAATCGGGAGCTCCACCCCACGCTCAGAGCACTCGCGGAGACTGATCCGCCATTGAAATCCACTCTCGAGATTTTCGCCAAGGATGTGGAAGCGATCGCGTCGGAGGCGATGGAGTTTTTCGGCAAGAATCACGACCCGGCATTTGTGGCCGAGCAATTCAAGAACGACGTCCCCTATTCCATCGAGTTTGGAAAGGATTTGGAGCGACTAATCATTCTCTTGGGCCTACGCATTGGCCGCGAGGAAAGAACGCTGTATTCCGAATATGATCGCAGCGCCTCAAGAACGAGAGTAGCCTGGCTGGGACAATGGGCGATCCGAGTCGGACTGGACGACGGATAGTTTCCGGATACATCACGCAATAGCGAAGCATTCTCGCCACAGGACTTGCGCGCTAACGCAAGCCGGGAGTGGTAGGGCTAGGCCCGCTGTCTGGAATCTGCAAAGTAATGGAGAGAGCGCGCCCATCGGAGTTGACCTGCGCGGTGATCTTGTCGCCGGTTTTGAGTCGACTAATCACACCCTCGAGTTTTGTTTCCGGGGTTACACGCAGGCGGACTTCCCTCCCGGACATCTCCTTCACGATGACTTCCTCACCTTCCCAGTACAGCACATCACCCTTGATCATCGGAGATGCAGTTGGTTGAGATCCCTCCAATGCCGCTGCTTGAGGAACCAGTGCGAAGACGAGAAAGAGAGCAAGAAGAATTGGCATGATTGATCCTCCCCCCTTTTTTACCGTACGAAATACAGTGGATCGCTGTCAACAGGGCAACTCCCTGTCGACACAGGCTCGTCACTTTGATGTTGTAACGGCAAGAAACCATTTCGGGCGGATGCGACCAAAGTCCGTGCGAGCATTCGTGCGAAGCCCGCGCTTGGGATCGAGTACCACCGGCCCCCCAGGTCCACGCCAGAAAACGACCCAATGCCAGAACGCGCGCCCATGAACCCGATGCCATTTAATCGCCATGAGCGCCAGATCCGGCAACATCTCCCACGACCGAAACCGAACCTCAGTCTGCGCCGCGCGAACACCGTAGTATCGCAGCAAGCGGCGCACATAGCCGGTCTCAGACCACAATCGTTCATCCTCGGCGAAGATCCCCAAGCGGTTTGCCACACGCTGGACTTGCCGATAGCGCACCCCGGCAACAACAGCCACGCTGGCGAGGCCGCAGCCGGTCCGGTCAAGTTGCACAACCGCCTTCACAGCAACGCGACTTTCAACTTGCATCCGCCCGAGACACTGAACCCGTGACGTTGATAGAACGCCAGCGTTCGATCAAATTCAGGAAGCGGCGGTGTCGTCACTTCGAGTCGCCCCCATCCCCTTGTCTCCCCTGTCCGTTTGGCTTCCAACAATAACGCCGAGCCGACTCCCTTCGAGCGGTGCGCCGGAGACACATAGAATTCAGGGATCGTGCCGAACTTGCCTTCGGCGTAGAGCGCATAACTCTCGTACAGTGCTAGGAAGCCAACCGGTTCCGCAACCCTCTCCTGGCGAGCAAGCAATACCGTATACGCACCATCCTTGATCCATGTGCGGACGCGCGTCGCCGTTTCCCCTTGATGAAATCCAAACGCTTTGTGCTTTACCGCGGCCATGATCTCGTGGAGCAGTTTCCCCACCATCGAGGCAATCACGTCGGCGTCACTGGACTGTGCAAGAGTGATACGAATCGCCATCGGCTAGATACAGACTGCGAGATGCACAAACATGGAACGAAAATTGGTTCGCCGGCTGCACGAAAGGAACGCCTTCCGTGATAAACGTGACGCCTCGTCGAAACCTATGCCAAACACACCTTGAACAGACGCAGCCCATCCTGTCTACTTGGCGCAGCAGCTGGATGCATCGGCCGCCCTCTCGGAAGGAAGAAGCCGATCGAGTGCAAAGTATACGGGGCAAAACCCTGTGAGGCCGCTCTGAATCAGAGTCACACCGATCACGGCAGGCAGAATGAGCCAGTGTGCGCTCACATAGTGGCCCAACACCACTCCCGCCGTCACCGGGAGTCCCGCAATAGCATCATGGATGCGTCGCTTGTGGCGCATGATCGGGCCCTCCAGAGGAAGATCCTCCACACCCCCTCTACCTACCAACCATTCGAACCACAATAGCATCCCAGGCTAGCCACGATGTGTACCTCTGTCAAGATGATGTCGGGAGTCAGGCTAGCTCGCATTGCGAGCCGCCTCCACGCTCCAGATACCCGAGCCGTGAGCGGAAATATACAAGAAGACAAAAGAATAGAGAGCGGCTAGCTCGCCCATATTTTGAAGCGGTAAGAGCGCCTGTGTGCCATGCGCCATCCAATAGGCAAACGCCATGAGCCCGCTGCAGAGGAACGCCGCCCAGCCGGCAAATAACCCGATCATAACTAGTGACCCGCCGATCAACTCGATCGGGCCGGCAATGGCGATGACAAACGATGGCACTTGAGGCGGAGGAGGCACCGGCACACTCAATAATTTCTGCGTCCCGTGCCAGAGAAACAAAAAGCCGGTGACGATACGCATCAACGCATAGGTGTGCGGGGCATAGGCTCGCAGGAATGTCGGCATAGTCGCCTCCTCGTGAAAGTGGTGCGATGGCCTCAGAAGATGAGCTGGGAAACCGCGAGCAGGCTACGCACTTGCGCGCAGCCTGTCAATAAAAGATACCTGTGATCTCCGGATCAGGAGCAGTCCGACGCAAAGAAAGCGAACTAATTCCACCGACTGTATCTTACTAAAGTGAAATCAGAAACCCGGAATAATCCGATCAGCCCGTTCGGTTAATGTTTCGGAACGGCACCGAGTTGAGATTTCTCGAACGAATCCATTCCCTCGACCAGCACGAACAGGGCCATCAGCAAGAGCAGAATCGCGCCGGTACCCATCCGTGCGGCGTCAACCCGAACGGCTGATTCGTGACTGCGGTCAGGAGGCCGATACCTCCGCTCAGACACCCGAGAGCTGCAGCAATTCGAGCAATGGTCGTGCGCTCACAACCTGGCTCCATGAGGCACGTCCTTTGATGGCAATCCTGCACGATTACCTGGCACCGCTACCGCTTCTGACTCGTAATCTCGTGCTTCCTGCATTCATTGCAAGCTGCCCAGACACTCATTTGTCATTCTTGCTCCTCGCTCGCATATCCCCCACGATGCGGCGGGTGAGCCTTCCGTGTTTTTGTTTCTCTCAATATTTCCTGCTCCGCCTGGAGCCAGTCATCCAAAGCCCCTTTGCAAATGCGTCGCTCATACAGCTCGTAGGCTCGCTTGGCGATCTGTTCATGGAGTTCTTCCGGCAGAGGTATTTGACTGGTTGCCTTGGCACGGTCAGCGGCGGGCTTGCTGATCTTTTTCGATGGCTTCGGTCTCATGGGTCCCATTTGGAGATCCACTTTAAAGCAAGATTCCATTTCAGGCTAGGCGGTCCGTGGGGAACTGTCAAGCCGATGGCTACGTCCTGGCAGAAGCTACCCCCCTCGCGGAGGAGGCGCTGCGCCAGAGCACCCAATCTCTTTTTTTGCTTTCGCCTCCCCCCAGTTGACAGACGAAGAAAGAAACGGCAGGATTGTCCTCCTCCTACAGAACGAGGCCGCGCATGGAACCGGGATAGTCCTGGGCAATCCCATGAGGCTGAGTCGGTCGGGTACACAACGATGCCCTCGCGGCAGGTTTGCGCCGTGAGGGCATCGTCGCATTCGGACACACCTCCCCCGTTGATCTCTCGACCTGCATTCAACCTCAATGGAGGAATGAGATGAGATATCTGCTCGCGTTACTGGTCGGATTCACCGCCTGGTGGCCGACGTTCGCCTTGGCGGAAGGAGCCGGAGGAACCTATCGCGGCATTGCCACGATGTACTACACCCTCATGTGGGTAGTCTTGTGTTACGGCTTGTACGATACCTTCGGCAAGACCGCCTTGTACGTGGGAGCGCCGATCCTGGCCATTGCCACGTACTTCGCGCTGCCTCCGGGCTAACCCCGCATACACGACGGGCCCTGGGAGTGGCAGCCATCTCTCTCTCAGGGCCTCCGTCAAGCCGGTCGATAAACGACTACAACCCGTGTGCATGAGGGGCAGCGGGTCGACACCGTTCCATCTTGCTCTGGTCTAGTGAGACTGCCAGGCACCTTGCGCCAGGATCATTGATATACACAAGGCAAGAATGGCGGCTGCGCCGAGCAGAGAAGCACCGAATGAAAATGCCCCATAACTGCCTGAAGAGATGACGGCGGTATTGCGGAAACCGCATGAGACAGAAACTCACGAGGGCGGCTCCGAGACCGATTATCGCAATGAGCACTTGCGCCAAGTCCATCGGATCTCACTGAGACTGATGGTACCTGCCCCACCCGTTGATTAAATCGCGGAGGGAGTCATTGCGGCGAGGAGGGCGCCGATTCACATAGTGTCGTGGAGCCGAGCGAACGGCTTCTATGTACTCGAACCGAGTACCTCTTTGAACATGACAGCCAGATCGCGGAGCGCGCGAGCGCCATCGCCGACAAAGGCCGACCCGTGCATCGCGGCCAACGTCTTCGGCTGCAGCCCGGCCAGTCGGTGGAGTGTCGCATCCGTCAACGTTGAATACGGCACATAGTTAGCCAGTGGCCCCTGCTGATACTCGACAAGCACCTGGCGGCACCGGCCCAACAGATCCGAGTGTGTCCACGGCTCGACCTCACCGGCCTGATGAAACAGATCCGAGCACAGGAGTGTCCGCTGCGTCTCTTCGAACAGCAGACCCGCATCCCACCCGTGCGGCACATGGGGCGTATGCAGAAACCGGAATCGATACTTGCCGGTGCTCATCACCTCTCCATCCTTCATGCCCACCGCTGGCCTCGCGGCCATGCAATCGTCGATGCTCACCATTTTGCCGATCAGACCGCACAAGGCCATCGATTTCGGCGCCACCTGCTGCCACTCCCGTAAGCTGCCACATTCATCCGCTTCGAGATGGCTGAACCCGATCCACTTGACTGTTGCCGGATCGAGCACCGTCGCCACGGCATCACGAATAGCCGGAAACATCGCGCGTGGGCCTGTATGGAACAGTAGCGGCTCTTCATCACGCACCAGAAACTGATTGAACTGCAGATTGAAATCCGGCACGAAAGTCGAAATCCGGTACAGGTCTGGCGCGATCTCTGCAACAGTGGTCATAGCTGCCTCCGCGGGTGAAAGAAAACAGAGCGTAGGCTACTGGCTCTGGCAAACCCTGTCAATGAGAACACCCGACCAATGGTGGGATCAACAATAACGCCGCGCTTGTTGAAGGAGAGGAACAAGGTTCCCGCTCCTTAACCCGAATCAGGAACGATCACCCGTTCGTGTCATTCACACCGAGTAAACAGTTGCATCTGCGTTCAACTTTGTCGCAGGCTAGGACAAGCCGTACGGTTCTCACACCGGAGCCTCGAACACCGCATGAGCCTGTCCCCGGCGTCCGCGATGAAGAGAACGCTCCTCGCCGGAGCGATCGGCAATGTGCTCGAATGGTATGACTTCGCCCTCTATGGATACTTTGCGCCCGTCTTCGCCGCCCTGTTTTTTCCGTCCGACTCTCCTTCCATCTCGTTGATCTCCGCGTTCGGCGTCTTCGCCGTCGGATTTCTGGCACGACCGCTCGGGGCATTACTGTTCGGCTATTGGGGCGACACGCTGGGACGACGCAACGCGTTGGCCTGGTCGGTCCTGTTCATGGCCATCCCGACTTGCCTGGTGGGACTCCTGCCGACTTACGCGACCATCGGTGTGGTCGCGCCGATCGCTCTGACGCTCTGTCGATTTCTCCAGGGGCTGTCGGTGGGCGGAGAATTCACCGGGTCCGCCACCTTTCTCGTCGAACATGCGGCAGCGTCGCAACGCGGATATGTCGGGAGCTGGGCCGGCTTCAGCGCCCAGATCGGCGCTTTGTTAGGATCAGGCGTGGGAGCGCTGACGGCGTCGAGTCTCGCGGAGGAGGCGCTCCGTCAGTGGGGCTGGCGGATTCCCTTCGTGATGGGCGGCTTCATCGCCGTGGTGGGGTGGTACCTCCGAACCAAAGTTCCGGAATCGCCGGCCTTCGAAGCAATTCGTCAGGCAGGAAACGTGACAGCATCCCCCGTCCGCGACGTCTTCACGATGCAGCGACGTGCTGTGGCAAAAGTCATCGGCCTCGTGTGGTTGCATGGCGTCGCGTTCTATCTGTTGTACGTCTATCTGACGACCTACCTGGTGACTGTGACAACTACTCCACTCGCGACCGTGCTCGTTCTCAATACGAGTTGCATGACGATCCTGGCCCTGTTGATTCCCGTGATGGGAGCCTGGTCAGATCGAATCGGACAACCGCCTCTGCTGATCGCGGGCGCCGCGGGAATCGCGCTCTTGTCATACCCCTGCTTTCTCTGGCTCACGAGCCAGGACCTGCCACGCATGATCACGGCACAAATTGTGTTGACGATTCTGGTCGCCTGCTACATGGGGCCGTTCTTTGCCGCAGTCGCCGAATTGTTTCCCACATCGCTACGCTATACCGGCCTCTCGATCGGCTACAACATCGGAGCCGCCTTGTTCGGCGGTACTGCTCCGTTGATCGCCACAGTACTTATTGAATGGAGCGGCAACAGCCTGGCGCCCGCCTTCTACTTGAGCCTCTGCGCAACCATCTCTCTTGCAGTTGCGCTCACGATTCGTAAGTAATTCCTGAATCGCCGAAGAGGCCTGCCCGGTAATGGCGACCAGCGGGGCACGATCCAGGTAGGCATTCACAGCACCGGGTCCCAGCGTGGACAGACAGACTCCCGCCTTTTCGTGAAGTCTTTCATAGACATCGGCCATGAACGCTGGTCCCTAATCGTGCCGCGTCACGATAAATCGCGTGCGGGAATCCGGCAGCGCATTCATCAACTCCAGGGGTTTCCTCTCCGGGCAAACCGAAGACCAGTTGAACACCCTCATGCTCGAGGCAACGAAACAGCAACTCCGCCGCGTTCATACAAGCATCTCTTCAACCGGAACACGAATTGGCCGATCGCCAGTCCGGACAGCTGGCATGTCCGGCTCTTCCAAATTTCCTCTCAACCCTATGCTCGATGGTGGCACCAAACCGCCGCGTGAGAACGAGTCACATGATTCCCATCCCTTCATCAGGCATACGGACACAGTGTCCAAAGGCAGACAACACGTTCGCCATCCAGATGTGACGGAAAAACAGCCAGTTCGAAAGACTACAGTTCCGCTCTCGGACAAGCTGTTTCAGAGCGTCACATCCAGGCGCAAACCAGGCACACGTATCTTCCTGAAAAAATAGAGAGCTGGACATCTCGGGTATCGATGGTCCGTCATTTGCCTCATACCTTTAGGGGGACGAGTATGAGTGGCAGTTCATTGTCGGAAGAGCGAAGAGCAAGGAGGCAGCGGAGATCATCATGAACCTCAAACATATGCTTGAGCGTGTTGATCTTGTTGATCTCCATGGTTGCAGCCGGCATCGTGGCGACCGTCCTCTGGGCGCTTGTCCTGTTCATGTCCACGCAGGGCAGTTTTCAAGCTGCAGTCGCCAACTGATGTGGCAGCGCTTGGAGCAAACAACATCGCACAGACAGCTCACGAGTGATGAACGAAGACAAGCGGCATCCTCTCAGAGAGAGGTGATCCGTGGCCTATAACCCATACATGACAGCTGCGATTGCCCTGCTGGGCCTTGGAGTGAGTCTTCCTTTCATGGGACCGACCGAAGAGAATACGCGGTTTCAATCGATACCAATCAGCATGTCCCAGGCAGTAGAGGCCGCAGAAATGGTCATCCCGGGACAGGCGATAGACGCACGACTCGAGATCGTCGAAGGGAGCCCGGTGTATGCCATCCATATACTGAGTATCGACAACAGTTTGAGCACGGTGAAAGTCAACGGCGAGGATGGCGAAGTCACGGTCGTTCTCGATTCAGATGAGCAACAGCAAGTAGATGAGTTGATCCGCTCCGAACAAGGAGGCTCGATATGACCTACAATCACGTCATTAACGGTGTTCTCGTCCTGAGCCTCGGAACGATTCCGTTCGCATATGGATTGGAGTCCCCATCAGACCAGGAACGATTCACGCCGCAGATCGCCGCTCAAAAAGGTGGTATTGAATCAGGTACAGTTGCCGATCAGGCAGCAACCGCGAAACAGCGAAACCCGGCAAAAGATCAGCGCGCCGATCAAAACGCTCAAGTCACTCTCGGAGGTGCCAAGGCGTTCGTCTCCGGGGAGATCAAGAAGATTGAGGGCGACTACTACTTCATCAAGGATGACGAACAAGGTGACGAAGTGCGGCTCCTGGTGACCAAAGACGCCAATCTCGACTGCAGCGCCGCCACGACTCCGACACAAGCCACCTCGTCAAAAAGTGTTGAGACAGACCGAATGTCTGCGGAACTGCAGGCTCCCGACGCCAGCGACCGACAGAAAGAACAGGGGCAAAAGAAGGATGAAACCGCTATGGGTTCCGGCTTCAGAATTGGCGCCTGCTCCTTTAAACCCGGCGACAGGATCAAAGCCGAGGTGGATGACATGGGCCGAGTGACGACGTTCAGATTCATGCCCGGCGCCAGGAGTACTGAACCTCGAACAGCGCGGTCGCTCGGGGAGAGTGCTGGAACAGGAGAACTGGCGATCCCTGGCAAACAGGATAAACCTGGACAGCTCGACATGACGGGTCCCCAGGGATACCCTCCAAAACAGTATGCCATTCTTCCAGTTCCGGTCGGTGAACTGAAGAGCGCGGGCAGAGATTCGCTCCTTCACAGTCCCGTCAAAAACTCTGATGGGGTGCTATTAGGATCGCTTGAAAACTTAATTATGGATTCGAACACGGGACAAATTGAATATGCCGTCGTGCTGTTGAACGACACCAATACATTGGAGACTGTGCCGTGGGCGCACATGAAGGTCAAACGAGACACGGATACCAGCGAACTGGTTGTGGACACGAGGCATTATCAGGTCTCTCCGGACCTCACGAACAAGGAGATGGTTGATCGCTCTCCTGAATTGGAGAAGATGCTGAAAGACATGCAGAGCGCCAAAGCACCAGGAGACTTACGCGACGCAGAAGGTGCCGACGGAAAAACACCCGCGATGAAGAGTAAGCGTTCTTCTGAGTTGTGCGCGAACAAAGATTGCCGCGTGGTCAGGGGGCGTGTTTCGCAGCTCGAAGGCAACTCTTTTACGATAAAGGAGAACTCCGGTTCCGGCAAGGAAGTGCGCATGACGGTGGATCAGAAAACGCAGAAAGGGCAAGTGGGCATTGGTGGACGAGATGAAGAGTTCGTCGTCGGAGATACGATTGAGGCCTACGTCACGCCTACAGGCCACGCTGAAACGATAAACCTCTTGCGCCCCGATTCAAGTGGTAGGCCGGAAGAAGCGGGAGGCTGAAGGAAGGAAGCGACATAAGGGTTAGGGATTGGAGACTGGGACAATGAGCTGCTGACACCGGGAAAAACTCCTTAGCGTGAAGTGGAAGATATTACTCGTCGACCACCTTTCCTGATCGTTCCCTCAGGAGGTACGCCATGAACGAATGACATGTCGCAGGAGAAGGACTCCAAACATATCCGATCCTCCCAGGAGACTCATCTCATCCAGAAGAGGCCGCGCATGGAGGCGGGATGCTCCTGGGGAATCTCACGAAGCTGAGGCGGTCGGGTACACAAGGATGCCCTCGCGGCAGGTTCGCGCCGTGAGGGCATTCTCACGTGTAAAGACACATTTCCCGTTGAACACTCACCGCACTCAACATCAAAGAAGGAATGAGATGAGATATCTGCTCGCGTTACCGCCGACACACGACAACCCGCCGCGCGCGGACGAGGTGATCAGAAAAGCACCATGTGCCAGGTGCACGTCCCTGCTGCGAATCGTGCCGTCACTCGTCGAGGCTCGGACGAAGAAGAAACGGTCCATAGACTATGACGAACAGCAGATACGCGCTGCTCCAGCACAACGCAGCCAATCCCAGGAAAGTATTCGTCGGAAGGCCGGTGGTGGGCCCGACAACCCGCATCAGCGCCCCAAGAGTCACTAACGTATAGATGCAGACTGTGAGAGGACCTGCGTGCCGGGGGCGTCCCGTGTGGCCCAGGCTGGCTCGGGTCATCACCCCGAGCGTCATCACACCCACTGCGCCCGTCGTGAGCGCGTGCACCGCATCCGCGGTCTCGAGACCAAACCCGAGAATCGAACCGCCGAGGACAAGCAACGCCATAGCCAGCCAGCCATAGCCCAGCTGCAGAATCAGCACCAACGGCTCACGCCACGTGACCCAGCCATGCCAGCGAGACAGGCGCCCCAGATTGATCAACCCGGCTGCAACCAGGATCCAGCCAGTCGCGAGGACATGCGGCTGAACGGTCCAGATCAATGCGGCGATGGCGACAAGCACGACCGACAGGCCATCGAAACGAGAGAAGGCTGCGGGCTGCTGAGACAGACCCTGTTGAGCCATGAGTTCTCCCGTAAAAGTGGGAGTGACGCGGCCACCGATCAGCGCCAGCAAGACCATCACCAGGGCAAGGGCCATGCGTACGGGAAGATCTATCTCTGCGCCGCTCAGCGCCAGCACATGGAACAGGATATTCGCGCCGGCATACAAACTGATCAGCGCGCCCATCGGCGCGTGAAACCAGCTCTTCGCCGCAGCAATTTCTCGCCAGACGAGTGTCGCGACCGCAACAAGAAATGCCGCGTCGACAATGGCGGCCACAACGGGCATGAGCCACGGCATGGCAATGAACAGGCGTCCGGCCAGCCACAATATCCAGAGCCCGATTAACTCACGCCCTCTGATCGGGGGTCGATCCGTCCAGTTCGGAATCGCTGTGAGGAGAAAGCCCGTGATCACCGCGGGCAAAAACCCGAAGACCATCTCATGCACATGCCAATCCCGAGCCGGATAGACCGAGTCCAATCCGCCGACGCCGCCCAGCATCAGGAGCCATACAGGAATCGCCACACCGGCAAACAAGGCCGCACCAAGAAAGAACGGCCGGAACCCGTACGAAAAGAAGGCCGGTCCCTGGTAGCCGGATGTCTCATTGGCTGTGTCAGCCATCAATCGTCAGTGCTCACCACATCTGGAACGTTTCATTAGTCTGATTGCCTGTGCCATCACGCTAACAGTCGCTGCAGCAATGCATACCCCTGATTCCAGTCACCGATCCCGCTGTCGGCATTGATATGACCAGCGGCGCCGATCTCCACAAAATCGCTCCTCCATGCGGCAGCACAGTGCTTGGCATGTGCGAGTGATCCGAACGAGTCGTCTGTGCTGGCGACGACGATGCTCGGGAAAGGGAACGGACACAGGGGAACCGGCGCAAATCCGCGCGCGTCGGCCGGAAATCCAGGAGCGTCCGGATCGGGAATTGCGACAAGCAAGGCGCCATGGATCACGCGCTTTGAACGGCTTGCCCAGTGCGCGACAAGTAGACAGGCCAGGCTATGCGCCACGAGCACCGGTGCCGAGAGGCAGGCCCTCACCGCCCCGTCGAGCACGCCGGCCCATTCGTCACACACCGGCCGGAGCCAGTCGCGCTGATTCACACGTTGAAAGTGCGAGTCGCGCTGCTCCCACAACGTTTGCCAGTGTTGCGGCCCAGAATTTCCGATGCCGGGCAAAATCAGAACCGGTCTCGGCATCGGCAACACCTTTCGTCCTTATGCAGCATGTGTAGAGTGAAACGAAACATGGCCGGTACGCTACTGGCTCAGGCAGGACCTGTCAATGAGGAGATTGGAATCCCGACGCCTGTCTTTTTATATTTTTCGGTGAAGGGTGACCTCGCACCCGGTTAGGGAAGAATGATGGCTTGTTCGGAGTAGCCGATCGTTTTGAGCGTTGCTTCCAGGACGTCGACCATCGGCGGGGGGCCGCAGAGAAAAATCACGGTGTCGGGACCGGGCGACGGCAGATGCTTGCGCAAAACGGTCTCGGTGATGCGGCCCGTGCCTTGCGACCAGCCTGCAGGCGGCTTCTCTAAGACATGATAGCAATGGAAGCTCGCATGTTCACGCTCATCTTCGTCCCATTCCTCACGGAAAATGATGTCGGCCTCGGCCTTGTTGGCAAAGACGAGAAACAACTCGACAGGAAGACTCCTGGCGAGAATCCAGCGAATGATCGAAATCATCGGGGTAATGCCAGTGCCGCCGGCCACAAACCCCGCCTTCTTCGCCATTCCATCCACCCAATGGCCGCCGGGATTCGGTCCGCTCATCAGCACGGTGTCTCCAACCTCCCGGTCATGGAGGTACTTCGAAACTGCCCCGGTTTCGTACCGCTTGACTGTCAAGTCGAAGTATCCCGTGATTCCGGGCGTGGAGGACGGCGTGTAGGGCCGTTTCACCGCTTTCCCGTCGATCGTCGCGTGGATGTAAAGATGGTCCCCGGGCAGCATGTCCAACGTGGCATCGTCAGGCAAGGCAAAGCAGAAGGTCTTTGTATCGTGGGTATCGTGATGAATAGCCGTGAGCTCGTACGGCACGGGTGTCTTCGTCTTGATGCGTGTGATTGGTCCCGACATGGTGGCGCTATCATACGTGCTTGAGGGAACCCTCGCAACTGAGGAAGCGGACGCCGTGGTCGGCTGACGGGGTTGAATCAGAAAATGATCCTGTGACTGTTCCTCAATCACACACCCGGAAGACGAGACGGTCGTTTACTCCGCAGGACGCTCCCGTGCCTGCATCGGTTTATCCACCACATCCTTCGTCAAATCGGCATGGTGCCGTGACACCTCCGCCATAGTCGGCTCGCGCGCATTTTCGACGGTGAAGCCGTAGCGTTTCCCCTTGGAGACTTGCCGAGGAATTTCCACGAGCAGACGCCCGATGTAGCGAATCTCGCCCCCCATACTGGAAAAGACCAGACCCAGGTCTCCGCCGAGTCCCGTCATCTGTTCGTCACGAAAGCTTTTGATGAGAAATTGCCCTGCTCGCAGGCGAGAGATGAACATTCGCTCTTCTCCGGCTTTCACATCAAGCCGATACTTTTCCACATACGGACCTTCACCGTCCGGGTCGCCAGGCTGAATCCGTACGATTTCGAATTCGTAGGAAGAGCCGGAGACGTCCACTGGCTTGCCTGTTGCGTCCGAGGCGATCTTTTCCGGTTGCACCAGCACCGAGCCGATGACCACGCCCCATTCCGGTCCGGGCACGGTAATGCGCTCACCAGACATGTCGAAGAACTTCGCACAGGATGCCAAGGCGAATAGCAGCGCAATGGAGGTCATCGCAAGGGTGATCGCCTGCCCCACGGCCCGCTTGCACGTCCGCTCCCTGGTCTGCGTGGCGATTTCAGTCGACTCTGTCTGTATCATGAGATCGTCGTGATCGAATGCGGGCGAACCAACGGTCCCCGATTCATATTCCTATCCGTCATTTTCCGTATTTGCATGAGAGAGGACCGCAGCGAGGCTACTTCGGAGGAAGGAACGTGTCAACAGAAGAACTCACTGAATGGTTCAATTTCAGGATCCAACTGCCCATGGTGGTGACGCGAACCTGCTTCCGGATGACCGTTCACATCACGCAAGATGCCGCTTGATCGTATCGTAAATCTTTCGCGCGCGGACCTCGTTTCCTGTGACGCCAACGCGAATCGTCAGACCGGTTCGGGAATCCGAGAGGGATTCCAGGTCGATCCACACGTGCTCCCCATCGGCAAACTCTGATTCTACATGCGCTGAGAGTTTATCAACTTTGTCTTCCAAGGCCTTCAATTGAAGTTCGTCCAGGGCGGCGATGGTCGCCTTGTGCACAACGGACATCTCATAGCTCTGCTCGTCTTTCAACTTACCCATCACATACACAGCGCCGGCGGCACCCCCCGCTGCGCCCACAGCCAACGAAAGACAACCGGAACAGGAGAGCGCGAGAGCCCCACAGAGCACGAATCCCGGCACACGTGAGCACCAGACTCGGCCAAGAGAGCTGAAGCGATTTGTCAGCGTGGTCATAGCGATGTCCTCCGGACGCTGTGGCATATATCCGATAACAGGCTCAAAGAGAATCCGCGAGCGAGCAGCATGAGAACCAACCCAGTTCCCGTCACTGCTGCTTTCCGCCAATCATTGAGTTTCCTTGGAGTACACCGGCAAAACAATCGCCGCGAACAGACGAGGCGATCAGGAGATGACACTGCCCTGTTTCCCGTTCTCCGTACCTACAAGTTCACGTTGTAGGCATGTCTTCCACGAACTGCTATCTGGTCTCCAGAGCCATTTGAGCAAAAAACGCCTCTGCACGTTTCCGCATTTCCTGGGCCGAAAGGTCTTCTTTATGGGTCGCCAGGGTCCACTTGTGGCCGAACGGGTCGGTCACCTGCCCGCAGCGATCGCCCCAGAACATATTCGTGACCGGCATATCCACTTTTGCACCGGCAGACACTGCCCGGTTGAAGAGATGGTCCGCATCCTGAACATAGAGATAGAGACCAACGGAGGTACCTCCAAGGGCTTGCGGTCCACGACATCCCATGCCCGGATATTCCTCATTCAGCATGATGATCGAATTCCCGATCATCAGTTCCGCGTGCATAATAGTTTTCTCATCCGGTGCGAAGAAACGCATCCGCTCCTCTGCCCCGAATGCGAGCTTGTAAAAGTCGAGGGCCTTGTCGACGCCCCGAATGGTGAGCGTAGGGGTGACGGTATGATAGCCCGCCGGGACCGGTTTTACTGGTCGTGTCATCGCGTCCTCCTTTCTGAAGATCCGAAGCACGCGGACTTGCAAGGTCTTCACCGGCTCCCATGATATGATCCGCGCCATCAACCCTCTTCGTTGACGATCACCCTTCTCTTTCCTCATTGAAGAAGAGGCTTCACGCGGTGCGAATTCTTCCATTTGCGTGTTCAGTTGGCCTGACACCGTTGACCGCCGATCCCGATCGTATCCGGCGCACACCGCATGGTTCCCGGATAGGTCGACCCGGCTGGAGCAGAAAGTATATACGGAGGAACATGCGGCCAAGGATCAGCTTCAGTACCACGAAAAGACGACTTCGGGACCCAGGGGGTCTTTGCTGTGATATTGCCGGAGACTGGCCGACGCGTCGAACGAGACGGCGTTGTTCTCACCGAAGATTCAGACATGAGAGCGGACTCCTCATCTGACAAAGGCCTCGACGAGAAGTATTGTGACAGCCAGTCGGGCGGCCATGGAATCGACTCCCCTTCAACCTTCGGCCTGTCACCCGATTCTGGCGATTCTGGATGACGCGACGTTCGTTGGTGCTCCTTTGCTATCATGGTCCGAATCGCCGCCAAATTTTTCTCGCCCTCATCGTCGGATCGAGTCTCCGACAATTCGCTCAGATCCACCGGCTCTTCCAGGTCGAAACCGGCGCATCCGAGCAAGAGCATGCTCATGATCAAGCCAGCGAACCACATGATGCGCGCCTTCTTTCATGTGAAAGAATGGGCGAACCTGCCGTCGAGTACGAACGCATGAACAGTACCAATCTCGTACGCGTCGGTATTTCAACCAGTTCCGATCGGTTGCCTCCTGTGGAAGTCAGGAAAAGTTGTCCGAAGAATCCAGAATGTCATCGATCACATCCTTGCAGAAATTCAACTCTTTTCGAAAGATCGCAGGACAATATGTTCTTTGAGCCATAAGTCCTCCTCACCCTCACCGTGAGCCAGGAAACTCTAAGTCTTTGCAATATTGACCGTTTTCTCTCTTCGATGTCTTTTGGCAAACCACTTGCGGGCGATAAACCGAGTGGGACGGCCAGGACCACGTTACAGAACAGCAGGAGGGACTCACCTCAACACGGTGCCCTCTCCGCAATTCCGTTCTTAACAGTCTGAGGTCAAGCATGGAATAGTATCAGCTCACGATCGCGGCCATCAGTCTCCTTTGCCTGCTGTTAGGCGTGAACGCCCTCACCAGTAGAGCGACGACCACCTATAGATAGAAGAAGCACAATCGTAGGCATCGATGAGACCAGACGGACCCTCACAATCCTGACGCAGGAAGGGCAGTCCTGGACGCTCCCCATAATGGATCCCACGATTTTGACGACCAAACAACTCTCCACGGGTGATCAGGTCTCGATCGAACTCGATCGGAATGACCGCATTAGCAATATCATCAAGCTGGCCGGATAGTCGTGCACCGGGAAATACCCGGACTGTTCAAGGATGGAAAAAGGAGGGAAATATGAAGAACACTCACCGGAACAACATTGCCATCGTGGCCCTAATCACCGTCCTCATATGCCTGGGACTTCTCTCAGGGCAAAGCCTGGCTACGGAAAAGTCCGCGGGAAGCCCGCGGATCATCGATGGATCGAATGTCACCCTCATGTTCCAAATTACCATTCCAGGCGAACAAGGGTTCATCGTCCGGGACATCGGTAAGTTCGTTCAGGGGCAACACCAACTTCTTCCAGCGTTGGAACGAGTGGTGACCGGCATGAAGAGCGGGGACGAAAAGAATGTGGAGCTTTCCGTGGAGGAGGCCTTCGGGCCGTATGATGGCAGGAAAAAGAAAACGGTACCGAGGGATGAACTGCCGCCTCAAACGAAGGAAGGCGATGTCCTTCAGGATCGCGCCGGCTCTCAGGCAACGGTGGCACAGTTGTCAGACACCGCCGCGGTGATGGATTACAATCATCCGCTGGCCGGGAAACCCCTCATCGTGAAGATTAGAATCTTGCGAGTCGACAATCCCTCATGATCATTCTTTCAGGAGGCGCGCCATGGACGAACGACAAGTGCCAGGAGGCAGACTCCCAATATCTCCCATTTGCGGCCGGACGACTCCTCTCATCGCGAGATGGAGCAGATCGGTGGCCGTCGTGCTAATCACGATCTTGATGGGGTTGACCATGATCGCACCAGGGTCAGCACTGGCCGACGATCAGATGGGCGGCACGAACGATTCCGAAGGCACCGGCATACAAGTGCAAAGTTGGCTGCTCACGGTTCCCTATTGCATCGGCAAAAGCGCATTCGCCATCTCAGGGGCCGTTGTCGGTGGACTGAGCTATCTGTTTTCTGGAGGGAACGTGCAAACTGCACAATCCGTTTGGACCACGAGCATCAACGGAACATACATCCTGCGACCAGCCCATCTCAGAGGTGAGGAACCGATTCACTTTCTCGGCAAGGCTGAGGGGGACGGAAGTGAGCCTCTACGACAAGCTTCAAAGTGAGGCTGAACCATTCAAGAGGTGAGACGATAAATGAGCTGATCAAGTTGAACACGTTAAGCACAGGAAAGTTACTGGCGGATTGAGGCGTCAGGGAAAAAGCGCCCCGGAGTCATGCGTCGACCGCATCCGAAATACCTGCCATGCGCGGGGGAGGTACTTCAACAAAGACTCCTGTTCCCTTTTCTTCTCCCCGACAGCCCTGTCGGCAACGATGCCGATTGCATCGCTTCACTTGGCGAAGGTCCGCACATAGGCCAGCACGTCTCTGCTCTGGTCCTCCGAGAGGTGGACATTCCAAGCCGGCATGTTCGGTTTGCCGTCATGGATCGTCTTGAGCAGGTCGGCATCGGATTTCTTTGTGATCGATGGTGATGTGAGGTCTGCCGGATCCGCGCCAAGGATCCTATACCCATCTCCTTTACCCTGAGACCCGTGACAACCGGCGCAGTTCCTGACAAACAGGGTCTTGCCACGCGCCACATCGCCGCTCTTGGCCTTGGACTCAGCTTGTCCTTGCGCCACAGTCCCGAATAGAAGACCGCTCACAAGCCCGACCGTTACCACTCTCACTATCCAGTTCCTCTGCATCTTTGCTCCACCGCTGTGTGCCATAACAACTGAATGCACTTTGAACCCTGCCACGGATTTCGTGGAGGCCTCGAGTCGAGAATCCGCGCATTTAGTCCGGCTGTTGATCGATCACTGCTTTGATAGAGTAGAACCGCCAAACCCCGACTCCCAAGAACCCGACACCTGCCAGCAACGACACCACACCCAGGGCTTGAATACCGGGCAACTCAAGCCACCACACAGCCGGAATGCCGACGATGAAAAAACCCAGCGCGGTCCTGATGTAGGACAGCAACGTGCGCTCGTTCGCCAACTCAGTCCGTTGACGAGCAAGCCGGTCTCGAATGAGCGTGTCCGATTGTCCTTGCATGGAAGATCCCCGAATTCTTTCCGAAACGATACCCCATCAGAAGGCCAAGCTCAACAGACCTGGAGAGAAGTTTGGGCGATGAAGAAACACCCCGCCACGCGTGGACAAGGCCGGTGAACGGATCAATGGAAATTACTGCCTCTCGTGACTCGCTTTGAGATCGCAGCGCCAACCTTCGCGGTCACGATCGAGGGGACCGCGAAGAGACCCAACACCAATAACCCGAGAGGGAACAGATTGCCAAACCCTTGGCTGACCAACATCCAGACACCTTGCCCGAAGAGGGGATCAATCCCCCATCTCCACGGTCGATTCGGCTCGACATATCCAAGCAGCCCGGCAACGAGGCAGAGGACTGGAATCCCGAAGGTGAAATATAAATCTGAGTCCCAGGCCTCTCGCTTACCGGAGAAGGAGGAAACCAGAATCCAAACCACCACGCCGGACACAAGCGCGACCCCATAGAGCCAGGAGTCTTTCTTCATGAGGAAATACTTACGCTCGGACTGGGAAGGCGTCAAGGATCAGCGGAGAAACGGGATTATCAGAGGTACTCGCGGGTGAACGGGAACCGCTGCGTGCGAACGAGGCTCATCAAAGATGACTCCCGACTGATTTTCTTTTCCCACCGACCATCATCTCGAGACGCGGAGTTCTCCGATCCCAAGACGCAACGCTTCGACATCCAGCTCGTGCTCCAGACGATGAAGCAGCTCATCACTGATCGTTCCGTCATTGCGCAGAGCGATGAGAGCCAGGCGCTCAGCCGATAAGGTCTCGTGCCGCAACCGTCGAAAGGTGTCGCCTGCCTCCAGAGAACAGTCCGGGTCAACGGTACCGGAACTCGCGAAACGTTGCAGTTGCCGGCCGTAATGGACACGCAGGCGATCGACATAATCCGCGTTCAACCACTCCTCCCCTGCCAATTCATCTAATCGTCGTAAAGCCACCGTGGCTGCATGCTCGCGCGCCTGACGTTCTTCCTGCTCCTGCCCGCGGTCTTCTTGGAGCTTCATAACCCGAATCAACGGGGTCAGCGAGAGCCCTTGCAACACCAGCGTGGCCAGAATCACTGAAAAGCTGATCAGGATGATTTCCGCTCGAAAGGGAAAAGGCTGTCCGCCAGCGGTCGTGAACGGCAACGCCAACGCAGCCGCCAACGTGACGATCCCTCGCATCCCGGTCCAGCCGATCAGAAAAAGAGAAGACCAGCGCGGCATGGGGTCGCGCGCCCGCAACGAAGGGCTCAGCGCCCTGGGCAGTATCGCAGCCAAGGGCACCCACCCCAAACGGACGACGATGGCCGTCACGCACACCAGCGCACCGGCCATCAGGAGCTGCCCGAACCGACCGGACGGCACCGCCTCGCGCAACACACGAAGCTGCAGGCCAATAAGGATAAAAATGAAACCGTTCAACACGAACACAAGCAGATCCCATACCGCACGAGCCTGCAGCCGTGTGGTCGGCGCCACGGCCGCACTAAAATGTTGCCGTACATGTAAGCCTCCCGTGACACAAGCGAGCACCGCGGATGCCTGCGTCAATTCGCCCAGTACCCAGGCTACGTACGGTGCCAACAAGGTGATCGCAGTCTGAGTAAAACTGTCCTCTGTGGCACAGAGTGCCCAGCGTGCAGCCATGCCTACGGCAAGACCAAGGGCCACACCCACGACTGCGGCAAAGATAAACTGGAGCAGCGTCTCGCCCAGCACAAAGCTCCCGCCGACCGCGACGCCGATGGCGGCGCGGTACAGCACCAGTGCCGTTGCATCGTTCACCAAGCTTTCCCCTTCCAGGATCGTCACGATCCGACGAGGAATGCGCAGTCGTCGTCCGATCGCCGTTGCCGACACGGCATCCGGCGGAGAGACAATGGCGCCCAACGCGATGGCCTCAGCCCATCCGATCCCAGGCAACATCGCGTGAGTCACCGCTGCAACCGCAGCCGTCGTCGCCAGGACGAGCCCGACCGCCAGTAATGAGATCGGCCTGAGGTTGCCGCGAAACTCACGCCACGAGGTGAAATACGCGGCGGCCCACAGGATGGGCGGCAGAAAGACCAGGAACACAAGATCGGGACTGAGCGTGACCGCCGGAAGCCCCGGAATGACGCTCAGGATCAATCCACCGATCACGAGAAGTATGGGATAGGGAATGAAGATCTTTTGGGCGACCGTCGTCAGCGTCAACACCAGCGCGAGCAGGAGGATGACGATCTCAAGGTGATGCAGCCCTTCCATCCTTCACCCCTCCTCAAGTTGCCCGAACGGTTGGGAGCAGAAAATTCGAGACAGGCTACTTGGGGTCGTAAATGGAGTCAACTATAGGAGCGTGACATTGACGAGGTGCGCATTGACCCACCGCGCGCGGCCGAAGTGGAAACGGTTCTTGACTCCGCTTCACTCTCCTGGGCCGGTTTAGCGGAGCATGTCAGAAGTGTAAAATAATAGTGTTGATAAACACACGGATCATGACGCGCCCTTGTACGAAGCTGGTGACGAGACACCCTCCACTGAGTAAGGTCGCGATGATCATTGGGCTGCTGATTTTTGGATCACCGGTCACCGTCACTCAGGCTCAGCTCAGCCCATGCACCCCACTGCAACAAGAACGTGGCGATACCTCCTGTGAGAGTCCCAGAGAAAGCAGCAAACCGCTGTTCCAGGCGCTGAAGGGATGGCTCGGGTTTAGCAGCGAGGAACCAACGAGAGAGCCATTGCCGAAACCAAGCTCCAAGAGCGACCCTTACGAGCTGGACTCCATTGCGAAACCAAGCCAGCCACCCATCGACGGTGTCCGTGACTATCTGAATAGACAGGACCCGGCTCATGCGATCTATCCCATAGACCCAGCGTCACCTCGCCTGTCCTCACCCCCCTAGTCTCCCTTGCTTCTCCTAGCCGTAGTCCGATACTTGAAGCCACCGGGATGCTTAAATTTTGGTCCGGATCTTCGTTGTAAGCGCACGCGCCAGCTTCAATGGTCCGAAAACAAACTGCGAGGGAATCAACGAGATTCGGCTATAATCACCTAACTCAAACGAAGGAGATCACATGTCTCTCTGCCCGCGCGCAATTCAGTTGTTGATGTTTGCCTCTCTGTGGGCAATGACAGCATGCGCCCTGGGCGAACAGAGCACAGGGCCGCTCGCAGAGTACCTCCAGTCTCCCCAAGGCTCCGCTGAATGGAAGAGCACCGAACAGCAACTCGCACGGGAAGCAGAGGCCGCCGCCACGGAATACCGCCTCATTAAAACACTCGATGCCCTCAGACCCTATGAAACAGCTGTACGAGCCTGCCTCGATCACGGGTTCCTTCTCTATCGAGTCCTCGATGCGTCCTCTTCCGATTTCCCCAAGGGATTCAGATCATCCCTTGAAGATCGTGCTTCTGAATTGATGGACATCGCCGATGAATACCTGAAGCTCGGCGCAAGCGACATCATAGCCGTCGGCATCGCCAGGGATGTGATTCACAAATACAATGTGGAGCGGATGGATCGCGCTCAACGCCGAGCCGAAGGTATCCTGATGCAGTACCGTTACCAGCGGAATTACTAACCCACCGTATGCGTCGGTTCAAAATTACTTCATGATGACTCGACGTTTCTCGCGACGGTCGTCGCGAGGCCGGGATGAATCTCCGAGACCCTCCCGGGAATAGGACGCTTGGCCATCGGCATACTGGCGTTCTATCACGCGATCGGAAGTCTCTCGTTCGCTTTCACCGGCCAGGCCATTCTGCCGCTCGGACCGTCACTTCTCTTTACCGACACGGTCGCCGTCGCCCGTCCAGAACTCCGTCGCATTCCTGGTTAACGGTCCCATCGCGCGCGGAGGAAACTCTCAACGTTGGATACCGAACCGAACCTTTGATCTTGTTTCTACTGTGACATCCAACCTTGCCCCTCTAAATCTAACATCGGTACAATGCCACGGAGGGGCTTGCTCATGACACCAGAAGAGGCGCGTGCCCATTACAACTTTCTCCTCACCCTTTGCATCCGCAAGGCGGAGTCCTTCGGCCCAATGGCCTTCACGTTCGTGAAGGATCGCAACTTCCAAACTCTCGGCCTGACACCGGAAGAACAGTTCAATCTCCTGATGGCGGTTGCCGAGTCCTTTGCCGATGAACCAAAACGATTCACCCACAAATTAGATTGCCTGCAGAAGGCCGCCGACATCTTGCCCCAAACCAGTTTTTTCGACCCAGGCCTGGCGCGGGATATCCGCCAGGAGATCCAACGCCTGACGATCGAATTGGATTTTTATACAGCGGCGATGAAGCCCGACCGCGCTGGCCCAGGACCGGAGTTTGCCGACCGACAGATCATCATCGAAACCGATATGCCGGACTACTTTTTCTCAATCGCGCAACAGCGAGCCTCTGCTTACTACCAAGAAAAGTACCGCCTCCCAAAAGAAGCCAAAATCGCCCAGCATTTCTCCTCACCGACGCGACGGTTCGAACCCGACACGACAACGGTGCATAAAGAATACCCCGGTGCCTGTGCGCCGTTTGTCTCCGCGAGGACCGGTGCCTGGCATATCATGCTGCCGTTCGACCTCAAGATCAGCCGGACGCCGGATGATCCGTTGGATGCCGGTCTGCGCATCTGGTACGCAAAGATGGGTTACTCCTTTCCCCTCCGCTATGAACTCGGCCGGCTCTGCAGCTACTACGACGATCAGGTTCTCGACATCGATATGGCCGACCCGCATTTGCTGTTCGTGTCAGTTTCTCCCTTGAAGGAGCAGAACCTGGGCACCGTCACACGGGCGGTAGCTTCGGACGTCCCGTTTGAAATCGGTCTGCCTCGTGCGTTTCTCGAAGGCACCAATACCCTCGGACCCTACGTGCAAATCGGCTGCAATATTAAAGTGTGGTTCGACGCGGCAGTAATGGCCCTGCTCGTTCAAGGCGCACCGGACCTTTATGAATACGGCTTGGGAGGCGCTGCCGGGCTCCTCACCAGGACCTATGCTTCGGAAAAGACCGCGGCTTACGCCGGCGCCGGAAGTCGATCTTGGCAACAAGGGCTCAGCTTCAATTTCATCAACATGCACCTCCAACTGCTCCCGAACGTGACAAGCGGCGTCGTCCCTGCCAATACCCCGATCTTCTCCGTCTATCCCACGATAACACGAGGACAATACCAACTAACGGATGCGCGCACGCTCACGTCCTGACCGCTCGCAATATGAAATCCGCTTAAAGCCTTCAATGAGCGGCTGGACATTACCCGCCGAGGGTACGCGCACGGAAGAGGCACAAGGGATTCCTTACACCTTTCTTATCTTCCGGCAAAGTACCACGTGAATCTCGATCCCTGGGCGACTACAATACTCCAAAGCATACCGGCCGGTTCAGCCGGCCGTGCGGTTCACGTCCAGGAGAAGGGAGCACTCGCATGCGCCGTCTCATCACATACGTATCGCAGATATCGGGTCTGGGAGGCATGAGGGGCGTCGTGGTGGTCGCGTTGGGACTCTTCATGTCTTCCAGCCTCTATGCTGCGGATCTCACGGTGGGCGAAAACTCGTTCGGCTGCATTCGCGACTGGACCAAAGTCAGAAACACCTACATCACGCATGCGGATCCCGAGAAGCTCAAAGAAGCCGTTCGTATCTTCAAGAACAGCGTGTCGGATAAGGAGTATCCGGTCGGCACATTCCTCCAGCTTCTGCCGAACGAGGCGATGGTGAAGCACCCACGCCAAAAATTCCCCGAAACGAACGGCTGGGAATTTTTTGATCTGGACCTCTCGGCCCAAGGCACGAAGATCAAGACTCGTGGAGAGCAGACGGTGAATTTCCAGGGGGTGAAGTGCTTCAGCTGTCACCAGCCGGCGATCAAGTACGACTTCGTCTGCGAAAGGACCCACGGCTGTGCGCCGGTGCCGTTGGACGATCAAAAGATCGCAGAATTGCAGGCAGCTGACCCGCGCTGTTCCAAGAAATAAGCGCGCGCCTCCTTTTCGGAAACAGAAGGTCGTGGCAGCAGTGGACCAAGCGAGAAGGAGTGACGGATACCGCAGGGCGTAGACATGATACCGGATCAGGCGATCAATGCTGCGCACGACCGAGGAAAGCAGAGAGGCAAACGCCCTGCGTTTCTGGATCCGTCCCCTACTCTTTGTACAGCCAGGCGCCCGCTTCCGTGGCAACCACGATCTCGACGAGTCCTACGATGACCGCGATGGTAAAGAGGTGGCCGGGGAGCAATCCGCGCGGGCCCCAGTTCACCGATGGAAGAAGACTGCCGAGCACCCAGACACCAACTCCCGCATAGAAGGCCGTTTTTGGCCCGGAGCCGAAGCGTGGACGAATCGCCGCATACAGCCACAGCGCCGTGAGCCCGTAGGCAAATCCCAGCAGGATATGCAGCGTCATGTTGACCCCCGTTTCTTGGAGCGGGTGCCCCAAGGCCTGCATCGCTTGCCGCCACTCGGGCCCCAGGATCACCCCCTCCAGAATCCCCTCGACAACGTCGATGATGATCCCGGCGACGAGCCCTCCGAGAAACACTTTCTCCCAGTTGATCTTCCCCACGGTCAACCTCCTGGTTAGGATCCGGTGCGAGAGAATGACAAAAGGCTAGGCCGGTCACGAAAAAGTGTCAAGCAGGGGCAACAGAAAATAGATACGGCGTTGAAGATTACACAGACCCGCCGCGCGCGAAGGAAGAGTTCAACAAAAGACCCACGACCCCTCTCCTTCACTTCCGGACAACAACCTCAAGCGGCTTTGCGGGATGGGGCTTTCTGCTCGGCCTCACTCATGCGAAGCGGCGGCACCACGCCGCGCTCTTCTCCCCAGATCCGAATAATGATCTCGGTGACAACCGCGGCGAAGAACGCAATGAGGCTGGCCAGAAGCAGCACGATTCCCGCACTGATCATCCACTTGTTGAAATCCCATGCAGAGAACATGACCACACCTCCTGGTTGAAGGTGGGATGTCACACGAAAAGGCTGGCGGCATCGAGCTTCGAATGGAACTTTGTTGAATTCTACACCTGGGCGGTCAAGGAAACCAGGACCCCGCCCGGACCGGAGTTCCAGGCTCTATCCCGAAGACTGCAGCATCTCCTATTCCCAGAGTATGCCAACTTGACCTCTCTGTCCGCGGAGCGCATGCTTTCAATGATCCACTCGGCAGATTCACTGCTTTAACAGTGCTCCAGTAAGGGAATCTCGCCGAGGATTCCGGATCTACTCTCATGGCGAGGGCTGATCGTGCCTGCTATGTGGCTCTTGCTCCCCTTCCTTCTCCTGCTGGACCAGAATCCGGCCTGGTCGCTTCCCCACTCTGCGTCCGTTCAGCCAGTGTCCTCGAACAGCACGCTCACAGGCGATGAATTGCTCCGGATCGGTGAGATTCACGATCATCAACTCCACTTCCGCGAAACACTGACGTACTACGAACTGGCATTGTCGACGTTTCGAGAAAAGAAGCAGACTCGCGGCATCGCGACAGCCCTTGTAAAAATCGCACGAGTCTATGAACGCCAAGGCAAAATCCACGACGCCCACACAGCCGTCCAGGAAGCCGTACGCCTACTCGCGAAATCCTCCGACCGGATGGCCTATGCACAGAGCCTCTCCGTGATGGGGCGAATCTCCGCTCGGCTTGGTTATCAGCAGGAGGCTCATACCTCCCTCAGCCAAGCAATCGCGCTGTTCAACCGACTCAAAGATCGCCGGGGATGGAATGAAGCATCGATTCAACTGGGCCTTCTTCAAGTAAGTGACGACTTCCCCGAGCAAGGTCTGTCGTTGCTGGAGCAGGCACGGGATGACGCGCGCACCAGAGAAGATCACAGCCAGCATCTCGCCGCACTCATGGCGCTGGGAACCGCGCATTGGCTGTTAGATCACCCACACGATGCGCGCCGGTTTTACGAAGCCGCTCTCCGGTTGGCCGAGGCGGAACGAAACATGCCTGTCGAAGCCGCGCTCCAGCTCAGGCTTGCCTATTTCGAAGGCGAAGATGGGCAACTGAGTGAAGGCGTCGAAGCCGCTAAGCAGGCGGTCTTTCTCTCCCAAACCCTGCATGACGCCGAGATCGAAGCAGCCGCGACGTCTCTCTTGGCCGACCTGTACCGGAAGATGGGACGCATGACCGAAGCCGAAGAGTCAGAACAACGAGCCTTGTCGATGTACCGCCACCGACAGATTCATGTCCACGCCCTCCGATAATCGCCGCGCGCGGACGAGGAGATTAACAAAAAACTCCCGACCCCCTTTTCCCTCACCTCTCGCGCACGAAATGCCTTGCCCTTTATTGACTTAATTTGAACGGCGGTATACAGAGGATGGGCTCACGGGTTCGCCTCCGGCTGGCTTTCGGAGTATGAGGAGGCCCCTGTGACAACTGCGGTGAAAGAGGTGGAGGAGAGATCATGACAACGAAACCTGCCTTTGTCCGGAAGGGTGCGATGGTGTGGTGGTGCGTCGTATTGGGGATGTCTGGATGCATTCCCGTGGAACCTGTCCCTAGCTCCCCAACGTATTGGAAAGCCAAGGAGGTGCCGTACTCGCAGGTTTTGACGGATTACAGTGTCTGTACGAGATGGTCCACCGTGAAGTATGCAGAATCTGAGAAAAGAGAGGAAATCTACACAGACAATTTGATCTACTGGATCCACATCCCCCTTCTGAAAGAGTGCATGGAGCATAAGGGCTACAAGTACGTCGGTCCGGAGGCCGGACCCAGTCTACGCCCTCAGTAATCACGGTCGCGAGGAGCCAGTCGACACAAGTCTGACGGGAGAGCTACCTCCCAAAATGATACATCAGCCCCACGTTAAAATTTTGGGAGTCGTAATTGCCTTTGATCCCGCTAAACCTGATCGTCGCGTGGTTATACTTGAATTCGCCAAACAACGCCCATTCCGGTGTCAACACATACCGGGCGCCTGCGTCGAACTGAAATCCAGGACTAATTTGGGTGTTCGATTGTCCATTCTGTGAGCCGGTAGCAAAAAACAATCCATACCCGACGCCGCCATAGGGTTGAAAGACCTCGCTCATGGACGGCGAGCGGATGACAATGTTGGCAGCCAAGACAGTAACCCGAAGTGAGGTCTCCTGGATGCTAGTGGCAAACACGTTGCCTGATGACGTCCCTCCCACAATCGTCTGTTGCTTCACATCCGGTTTCTGGGTGTACAGATCTGCTTCTAATCCCAGCCAAGGACGCGTCTCAAGGAAATAGCCCGCCCTGCCCCCCAAAGGAGATTAGACTTGAGTTCGAGATCATTGATTTTGGCGTCAGTGACGCCGCCCCCCAGGGTCGAATTGGAGACGGTGACATTCGAGAGCCCGCCAGGAATGGAAATGCCTCCATACCCACCGACATACCACTCCGCCTGAGCCGCGGTTGCGATCAAGCAACCCAGCAGTCCACTCGCCAGAAGAAATCTCATTATTTGCGGGATTCTACTGGGGGTGTACAATATGGTTTTCATGGCCGGATCTCACTCAGAAGTGAATCGAATCGTCCTCCAGAACACTTCGGCAACTGATCTTGTATGCTGACTGTTGATCTGCATACGGATGGCGACAGCGCGTTCGGGCATTTCCCCAAAGAGCGCCCGATAATCTTCGACGACGTTGCGCTTTTCGGTTACCCAGTTGCCGATCTGACCGGCTCCCGATTCGACCACAATGGCCTTCACATTCAGGTAAATCGGACCGGCGGCGGTTCCGATTGTCCCTTGTGGCGCAGTCGGGTCCCAGATGTAGCTGATAACTTTCCGACGCTCGAAGAACGTCTTGGGAAAGACGACGAGCAATTGAGCGGCCTGGTCATCCGTGTCGGGAGAAGAAAAATCCCCTCCGGCCGGCGGGACAGTCACCTTCCACTCCCATTCGAGATATGGCGTCTGTTTCAAATCCACCGTGATGCTTTTTTCCAAGGCGAACGAAGACGATTCGGTCCGTAACTTGATGGCCTGATGCTGTGCGTCATCGACAACTTTCCAATCGCCCGTCCCGAAGTGGACCGGTTTGTCCCATTCCGCAAGAGCCTGTGTCTTGCCTTTGCCCAGTATGATGATTTCTTCTTCGGCATAGAGTGATCCAACGCCCAGCGCCCCTATCAGGATTGCAATATAAAGAGGCATCCGCGCGACTGTCTTTTTAGTACATCGTCTCGCCATAAGGCCTTAGCGATCGCACCATCTACATGTGATCAACGGGTATGTGAGCGTGAACCACTCCCTTGTGTCACGGCTTCCTTATCACTCGACGCTGGCAGATTAAAATAAAGGGGGGGATTCTTGTCAACGGCGTTTTTCATCTCTGTGGAGAACGGAGTCGTCTTGATGGAGGCCGCTACTCGGGCTAGTTTATCCCGACCCCGTTTCTTTCCACATCGACGCATAGCAAGACATTTGCGACAACCGCCGCGCGCGGAGGAGGTTCTTCAATTAAGGCTGCCGCGGAGGTTCAGATCAAACCGGTTCCTGCGACCACTTTCTTTTCCCGCAGTGGGGGATCGACTGGACTGCCTTCCAAAACGTACAATGTCCTGCTTCTTCAGCCATGTGACGTTTACCTGAACGATGGCAACTCAAGACAAGAGCGAGCCGGTAGAAGATGCATCCTCCGATACCATACGGAGCGATCTCACCGATTGGGCGACGTGGCCGGATGAGAAGTTGCTGGATCTTCGGCTGTGCGACCTCGATCTCAAAATTGCAGGCAGCGATCTTGAAGATCGCATCGCACAGCTTTACCGTGAACTGGATGGCCGCGGCCTTCACTTTCATCCCCATTTTTGGCTGTCGGATGAATGGTTCTGCCCGGATGATGTGCCAGGAATCGCAATTCCGTTCTATCTGGCCCACCCCCGGCTCGCCAAACTCGAATTGACCCAGATGCTGGAAGTCGAAGGGGGCGATCCAGACTGGTGCATGCGCATCCTGCGGCATGAGACCGGTCATGCCATCGAGAACGCCTTCAGGCTGCGGCGGCGGCGGCATCGGCAGCAACTCTTCGGAAAGAGCTCAGAGGCGTATCCCGATGACTATTCGCCCAAGCCCTACAGCAAGAGCTTTGTGCTGCATCTCGACTCGTGGTACGCACAAAGCCATCCTGATGAGGATTTCGCCGAAACCTTCGCCGTGTGGCTGACGCCGAACTCTCAGTGGGAGACACGCTATGTCGGATGGCCCGCGCTCAAGAAACTTCAATACGTCGATCAGCTGATGCAGACCCTGGTAGGCCGGCCTCCGCTCAACGTCTCCACCGAGGAAGTCGATCCGCTCCGGCGGCTGCGCACGACCCTGCGCCGGCATTACAAGAAGAAGCGCCGGCATTACGGTCTCGATCATCCGGATTTCAACGACCGTGATCTGCGGCGCTTCTTTTCCGATGCGGCGGAGCACGCCGGCAACATGACAGCTGTGCGTTTCCTCATGAAGATTCGGAAGCCGGTTCGCCGCCTCGTCGCCGGCTGGACGGGTGTGTACCAATACACGATTGATCAAGTCTTCGAAGACCTGATCGCCCACTGCCGCCCGCTCAACCTTCGCCTGGCAGTGCCGGAGGAGCAGGCTAAACAAGAGTTTACAGTCTTCTTGACGGTGCAAGCGATGAACTACGTCAACACCGGCGGACGGCGGGTGGCGCTATGAAACCGCTCAGAGTCCTGGTGCTCATGCACAAGCATTTGGTGCCGCCTCAGGATACGACAGGCATCGAGACGCAGAAGGCCGAATGGAAGACCGAGTTTGATGTCGTGACGACGCTGCGAAAGATCGGCCATGAGACAGAGCCGTTGGGGGTGGAAAAAGATCTCGGCATCATCCGCAACACCATCGATACCTGGAAGCCCCATATCGTCTTCAATCTGCTGGAAGCGTTTCACAATGTCAGCCTCTTCGAGCCGAACGTGGTGAGCTACCTGGAATTGCTGCGCGTTCCCTATACCGGTTGTAATCCGCGGGGCATGCTCCTGGCCAAAGATAAGGCACTCTCCAAGAAACTCATGGCGTACCACCGCATTCCGATGCCTGAGTTCGCCGTCTTCCGGCGAGGACAGAAGATCCGCGTGCCGAAGCGCCTCACCTTCCCGATGATCGTCAAATCGCTGACGGAGGAATCCTCGCTCGGCATCTCTCAGGCTTCGGTCGTCGAGGATGAGCAGAAGCTGATTGAACGGGTCGGATTCATCCACGAGAGCGTCGGGACGGATGCGCTCGTCGAACACTTCATCGACGGCCGGGAGCTCTACGTCGGCGTGATGGGTAATCAGCGACTGCGGATCTTTCCCGTGTGGGAAATGCAATTTACCAAGATGCCGGACGACGTGCATCGGATCGCCACGGAGCGGGTGAAATGGAGCATCAAGTACCAGGAGAAATACGGGATCCAGACAGCCGAACTCAAAGACGCGCCCGAAGGCGCCAGCGAGCGCATCCAGCATCTCTGTAAACGAGTCTACCGTGCGTTGGAACTGAGCGGGTATGCGCGGATCGATTTACGGCTGGATAAAGAGGGAAAGATCTATGTACTGGAGGCGAATCCGAATCCCCAAATCGCCCAGGACGAAGATTTCGCCGAATCCGCGAAACGGGCTGGCCTGCCGTATACAAAGCTGCTCCAGCAGATCATCACACTAGGCCTTCAATGGCGGCCGGAACGCAATGGTTAATCGCTTCAGACATTCAAATCCCCTCTCTCCCCATGAGGACTATTACACCTGAGTTCGCATTGTGACCCCCTTGCGTTCACTGTCGGCTAGGCATAAGATGACCCCGTCACCGTCCCCTGACCTGTTCAAACGAAGGAGGCGGCTGTGTTCTGGGAAACGCGGCAACCTTCATCACCACCTGATCCGTTCTGTTCATTCTGCGGTAAACGTCAGGGGGCCGTTCGGAACCTCATCGCGAGTCCTGCGCCCTACACCTGCAATTCCTGTCGCACGACATCTCCGCTTCTGATCTGCGACGAGTGCCTTCAACAGTGCTCCGCGTCCCTGAAGAAAGACAATGGAGCGCAGGGTTCTTCCACCTCCGTTCCGCTGGTGGTTCCCAAGCCCACTGAAATCAAAGCGACACTCGATAACTACGTGATCGGGCAGGATCGCGCCAAGAAAGTCCTCTCCGTCGCGGTCCACAACCACTACAAGCGCATTCTGAACCGGGACCGGCTCAAACACGTCGACCTCCAAAAAGGCAACATCCTGATGATCGGGTCGACGGGGACGGGCAAAACGCTTCTGTCTCAGACTCTGGCGCGCATCCTTCATGTGCCCTTTACCATCGCTGATGCCACGGCACTGACGGAGGCGGGTTACGTGGGCGAGGATGTCGAGACTGTCGTACTCAAGTTGCTCCAGAACTGTGATTACGACGTCAAGCGCGCCGAGACCGGCATCATCTACATCGATGAAATCGACAAGATCAGCCGGAAGTCGGAGAACCCGTCCCTCACGCGAGACGTGTCAGGCGAAGGCGTCCAACAAGCGCTCCTCAAGCTGGTGGAAGGGACGGTCTGCAATGTGCCGCCGAAAGGCGGGCGGAAACATCCAGAACAAGACTACATTCGTGTGGACACGACGAACATTCTGTTCATCGCCGGAGGTGCCTTTGTGGGGTTGGATCAGATTATTGGCCAACGGACGATGCCTAAGCGGCTGGGATTCGGCGCGAGCGATCCGACGAGCGGGATCGATGGACACACCGACTTGCTTCGCCACGTACGATCAGAGGATCTGCTGAAATTCGGGCTCATCCCGGAATTTGTAGGCCGGTTCCCTGTCCTCACGACGCTATCCGACCTGGATGTCCCTGCACTCATTCGCGTCCTCACCGAGCCCCGCAACGCGCTGGTGAAACAGTATCAGGCCCTCTTTGAGATCGAAGGGGTCGATCTCAAGTTTACCGACTCCGCCGTGAAGGCTGCCGCTCGCCGCGCGGCCTTGATGAAAACAGGGGCACGGGCTCTCCGCACAATCCTGGAAGAAGTGATGCTAGACCTCATGTATGAGATCCCTGCGCATGGCGGAGTGAAATCTGTGGTGATCACGGAGGAGGTCATTGCCGGGATCGGGCAACCGCAGATACTCACCTAAAACTTCATGTCAGACGCCGAACAACCTGTAATCAGAAGGCTTATTCTGTTCAGTTGAGCGGAACGAACGAAAGACGATCGCCAGTAGCGGTCACGGAAAATAAGCGCGTCGCTCAGGGTAGATCGTCCGCGCAACGAAATCCCAGTGAGGGCCCCCAATAGGTCACGTCATCCCACCCTCGGTAGCTGGCGCGCAATTCCAACGGTCGGTCGCTGACTTCCCCGCCCCGCAGCACACGGAAGGAGCCGCGCACAGGGCCTTGCGGATCCCGGGCAGGCGACGAGCGATAAAAATCCTCGGCGTACCAATCGTTGACCCACTCCGACACATTCAAGACAAGATCAGCCACTCCGTACGGGGACACGGCGAAATCGATGCTGCCGACAGGCTCAGTCCCATTCTTGACGAGCTTCTGTTCAAGGCCCCGCACACGAACTCGCAGCACGTCGTCATTATTGCCCCAGGGATAGAGTCGCCCGTCGGTCCCGCGCGCCGCTTTCTCCCACTCTGCTTCGGTCGGTAGCCGCTTGCCCAGCCACCGGCAGTAGCCTCGCGCCTGGTTCCAGGTTACGTTCGTCACCGGATGCTCTGAGCGAGTCGCCTCGTCATAGGCCGATCGATCCTTGGGAACGGCACAGCCGCCGCCTTCCGCACATTGCCGGTATTGACGGTTCGTCACTTCATACTTGTCGAGCCAAAACCCGCTGACATATACCCGATGCAGCGGACGCGCGTCCGGCAACGCGTCATCCGATCCCATCAAAAACTCTCCCGCGGGAATCAGGATCATCCCTTCAGGAGGAACAATCCCCCGCTCGGCAAGTCGTTGCAATTCCTCTCGCTGAACCAGCCGAAGTTGCTCATTCACCTGCCGGACCCCGGCATCATCCGCCTTGACGGAAGAGGGTTCACGGAGACCTCCCGTCTGCCCTCGCGCAGCCGAGGTGACAGCGACGTCGCTTTTTCCGCCCGACTCTGTCGCTGAAGTAGCCGGCGGGACTCCCTCGGTCACCCGCATCGTTTCAATCCTGACCGTAGTCCGAACAAGAGCCTGGGCGAACCCCTTTCCATTGGCTCCCTTCTGGCCCTTGATGCCCTTCCCGATCGTGGTGAAGTCGAACGCTTCAATGTTTGCCAGCAGCGGGGTTGCATAGCTGATCGGTACGACGAACGCCATCCCCTCCGGCACGATTCCTGACGGATGTGTGAACTTCGTCGTGAGAATCCCCACCACTTCACCCCGTGCATTAAAGACCGGCCCGCCGCTGTTACCGGGATTGACCGCAGCATCGACCTGGAAGACGCGCTGCACGCCTTTGGTCCTCACAGCGGCAATCCGCCCCCTCGTCACCGATACCTCGCGTAGACCAAAGGGAAACCCGACGGCCACGACTTCCTGATCCAATTGCACCGACCCGGCATAGCCGAGCGGCGCGTCAGAAAGCCCCACGGTCTCGACTTTCACCAGTGCGAGATCATGTTCAGGATCGGCACTGACCACCACGCCCGGCACACGAAACTCACCCGGCGTTACCACGACGATCCGTCGTGCGTTGGCCACCACGTGATGCGCGGTGAGCACGTAGCCGTCCGAATGCACGATCACCCCGCTGCCTGCCGGTTTTTCGGTCGGTCCGCCGACACGCTCCGCCGCCCAGGCTGATCCCAGCCCGATCACCAGCAACCCTATGGACAGCGCCGCGTGTTTCATTTGGTAAACGGGATCATCACGCTGATGGCTCCGGCATTTTGTCCCAACTTCCATCCTTCCCGTGGATAGCCGGTCCGGTCGAGCGTTCCTTTCGGCTCCCCGTGACAAGCAAGACAATGCCTGGTGGCATAAAGCGGGAACATCAATCGAAGCAGCCCGCTCTGGGCGGTCGTCTCGCTGATCGGCTTTTCTCGCGGATAATTAGGGTCGGCGAAGAGTTCCAGCGCGAACCGCTCGGCCGCGTCCGGAGTATTGGCAGCATTGCGAGGCAGGAGCGCCGTTTGTTTCATGCGAACTCCGGTCCGCTCGGTGAAGCGACTGGCCACGCGAGCCCCATAGATCGCGGGAAGCAAGCCTCCCGGCCCGCTCGATCGTTTGATCTCAGGCTGGGCATCGGCTACGACATGCCGGCTGACGGCTACGAGTTCCTTCATCAACTTTTTGGTCTGAGCCGGAAGCCTGGAAGAATTGAGATCCTCCAGATCAATCCCGGACCGGCTACGAAACATATCGGTTAATTGTCGACCAAAGACTTCCGGGGTCAGCCCCTTATCGGATTGCCCCGGCTCATTGTAGAGGGCTTGATGATCATTGACAACGGACCGGCCCGAGTCCAGCAGAATGGCCAGCAAACGAGCCGTCTGCTCCACTTCGAGAATCGTCTGGAGTGCGACTCCGGTGTTGGACGCCGCCTCCTTTGCCCAAGCTGGCCGCTCTCCCGTCGCAACGATTGCGGCAAGGAGGAACAGGACCGTCCTGGCCATGCGCAGACGACTTGGCATAAGATCGTCTCCGACGCATCGGCGGTATCAGTTTGGAGAACTATCCGGTGTCCACCAGCCATACAGGAAGGAGCCGGCGGACACCGTGTCACGGCGGGATCGTACGGGTTGCCCTCCAACGAAGTCAAGCCGTGGGGCAGCCACAAAGGCATAGGTCTAGCGGTCTCGATGGATGTCAATCATCACATTATCCGCGTCCAACTCCAGTGTTACCGGGGCTCCATCCGGGAGGCCGGACAACTTATTCCCTGCCAGCGCATCTACCTCATACGTGCTGGCCCCCTCTGGAGTGGATAGTTGAATTTCCTGCCAATACGGATCGGTATAGCGCACCGTGCCGACGACAAACCGGTGATCCGGGAAGAAGCGATCCGTCCTCGACGCATCGATCATCACATTTCCAGAATCAACGAGCAGATTGACCGTCTCGCCAACCTTTGCACCGTGCAGTCCCACGCGGTCTGCTTTATTCGGACTGATCGTCCTTGGCTGCAGGCTGTTGTCGGTATGAATAAACAGCATCCCGGACTCGATCTTGGTAATCACCCCGCTGAATCCATAATGCGCCGCGAGCGTGACGATATCTTTGGATGGCTCAGCAGCGCCAACCGGAACGACAAAAACCAGCATAGCAACTGTGCTCAATAGCCAACGTGTCATCATGGCGTCACCTTCTTCCTTTGTCTGCCTCGACAACAACCGCGCGCGTTCTTGTGTGGGAGGAGTGCCGGCACTCCTCCCACGGAATCCCCTGCTCAATAGGCTAGTTCACCGACGCCCCCGGACGGAGCGGGAACGGAAATCCCATACTCCTGAATCGGCGTCACCATCAACGAATAGTTGAACAACTCATCTGCTGCGATATCGCTGATCCCATGGTCCCGGACGCGCAACATCTTGAACCACCTGGTCATCTCGACTTTGACTGTTCGTTGGTCTCCACGGTTCACTGCATCCCGAACCACCCCCAATTTCTGGCTGTAGGGCTCCCAGTTCGAGGCGGGATAGTTGGTCTTGTAGAACGAGACAGAGTTGGCGAGATCATCAATCCACGCTGTCTCTGCCATGGCTGGACCGAGCGCGACGAAACATCCCACGACAGCTGCTACGAGCACTGCTCCAATCATTGCTTTCATACATCCCCCTTTCCGGCTGCGTCGGGCGTGGTGTCACCCGGCCGACGCTGGCCTGGATTTAGCAAAGACCATAACCCGGCGCGGAATAGACGTGGTGAATGGCATTTTCCCGCGGGCCGCTGGGCGGCCTGCAGTATCATCGGCCAAGAGAACCCCCGGTCCGAAGACCATCCTTCCGTATCAGCTGGAAACCAAACAACGTTGCGTTCAGGCTGCGTGCCTGGTCCGCGCGCCGCTTGAGCCGACTTCGGTGGACCGCCCACTCTCGTGAGGCATCGACATACGCCTCTTCTCAGACTCGCTTTCCCCTCCCATCGACCAGGCGATCAACCACACAAGCGCACCCATCGTCACGAGACCGATGATCTCGACCATAGGGCACCTCCCTTGTCTCTATAATGAGAGTCGTTTAGTTCTTTCTCGCATCTATGCAGCAGCCCGACGGTGGCCGTCTAAGGCTTGCGTGCCTGCCTCGCCCGGCTCATCCATCCTGCCACTCGATGCTTTGGGCGACCCCTTCGCCTTCGGGTACAGGAGATCGAAACAGACGAACAAGGTCGCCACCATTGCCAGAAAACCTCCCACGATTCCCCAATAGACGCCTGACATAAATCACTCACTCGCGCGCGCACCGCGCGAGTCCTTTTCTCACATGCTGTTACGCCGCGATACGATAAACCCACCTGTTTGCGGTCTGCTTCATCTGATCGACCACTTTGGTTTCCCGGCTCCGGGCGCTGAGCGAAAGTCCTCCAAAAAAGACTGCCGCCAACATGAAGCCGGCGACCATCAGATAGCCCATAGGAATCTCAGGCCAGGACGCTGGTTCCGTGAAGGCCACTGCCGTGTCTTCCGGAAAAGATTGGATGGCGGCCAGCAGCGTCAAGCGATCCGCCAGCGCCTCGGTACGAATGTCGGCCACAATGAGGCTCGCGAATTGTTCCTGCTGTGCAGCCCGCTCTTCTTCTGACGATCGTTGCGCCTGCGTTAGATGAAAAAGCGCCGTCCCCATTCGCTCCTGGATTGCGCCAGCTTTCGTGGCGTAGCTTTGGACGGCCTCCACAATCCCTCGTCCGAGAGTCGCCTGCCATGTGGACGCGAAATTGTCGTCGAGACGTTGCCCTCTGGCTTCAGTCGCGCGAATCATGCCGCTGTTGTAATCTGAAAGATACTGATCAGCGGACAATGAGCCACTTCGAATGCCGCGTTGCGTGAAATTTACGATCGCCCGCCCCATGACGCCCTGGACACGGGCCATATGATCGGCCGGGACTGTCGCAGCCTGGCGCATGATGGCGCCGAAGGGACCGCCCGATAGCGATTGGAACTCGTGGTGAGCAAGCGTCGCCCGGTTCCACTCGGACGCGGATTGGGCGATGACCTGATTGGCGCGGCGTTCGAAGATCACCTGGTCGACAATGGCTTGGCCGAGGGCCGGCTGGAGCCAGGACATTCCGACATCGATGCCGGCTGGTTCTTCAAGCAAGCCGGGCTGCGGGATGGCTACCTGATAGGTGCCGTTCGCAGCGACAAAGAACAGTAAGGCTCCGAAGACAATCGCACACATGCCGACACCCACGATGATGTCGGTCGTGTTGTAGCGGTACGACATAACGACCTCCTTTCGACATCGG
>DATIFR010000132.1:0-2158 GCA_035455145.1 Nitrospira sp. | reverse complement strand
GCATTGGCTCAGTCTGACACGCAGGCTCTCTCGATCGCCGTCAGCGCCGCCCTGACGATCACCACAACTTCGTTACCAAATGCCACGGTCGGTAAGTCCTACAGTACAACGTTGCAACGCTCGGGAGGTGTTTCACCCTTTACCTGGTCAGTCACACCGGCACTGCCGACTGGACTCAGCCTGAATACGTCGACCGGTAAGATTACCGGCACGCCATCGGCCGGGACGGCAGGAACCTATAGCCTCACCTTTACGGTGCAGGATTCGTCAACACCGACGCCGCAAACGGCTTTCAAGGTGTTGAGCTTGACGATCGCCTCCTGAGATCCTCCCTTGTCGCCTGAATCACGAGCACCGGCTCACCCGCCTTCAATGCCAGCAGATCCACGGCCAAGAGGTCGTGCCGAATCTTCGCGAACGAGTTCCATTTCTCCACCACGCGGACGTGATAGCCGAGCGTCTTCAAGTGGGCCAACGATCCCGCCGTCGGGTGCATCGGTGATGAGGCTCGCCCATTCGTTACAGTGGCTTCGATCTCCGACGAAACCAAGACCGTCCTGATCCGCCGATCCTCAGTGATCTTGATGTCGAGCTTGACCGCCCGGATCGGGACCGGTCCATCTAAGATACTCCGATGCTGCGCGAGCATCGCGGTGATGGCGGCGAGGATCATGTCGGTCCTGCTAATCATGTCGGAGGCCGCCAGCTCGATGATGACAAGGCTGTAATACGTGCAGTAGATTCGCGCCGCGAGAGGTCGTGCCTGTCGGAGTGCATCGTACCATCAATGAGGTATTGATGCCCTTGCGTCAGGCGCAGAACATCGGTTGGCAGAACATATTAGTCGTTCACCAGCTGGGCTAATCATGCCAAGTTGAGACGTTTACTGACCTGATCCCGGAGGAGGTCAACATGAAATGCGGACGCTGTGAGGGCCTCATGCTGGAAGAGGAGATTATCTTGAGCGGCTATGAAGTAAGGCGGAAGTCTGTATCCGTTTCGCATTGCCTTAACTGCGGGCGGATGGAGTACCAAGCCATGGTCGATACAAATGCTCTTCAAGAAGAGGACGGCGCACCGCGGTAACTTAATTCTTAGAGCCTCCGCATGGCATCGGTTCAAGCGCGCCGTTCACAGCGTCGCCCATCGCACCGTCCAGACCTTCCGCACGCCGTGCGCTCCGGCCTTGCGCCAATGTTAGCGCACTCCTAGAATGAACCATCCTGCGAGGCCCCTATCCCCTTCGCGATTTGTCCCTGCCGGCGCTTTCCATTGCAATGTGCTGCGACCTACAACGCGGGTCTGTTTCTCAAGCTGCCACTGGCCTACTGTTCGGTTTTGGGCCAGCTCATTTCGTCAGGTTTGCAACGTGCCCGTCTTATTGATCTATCCAGGCCATCATTATACTGTTTGACTCCCGCACTCATTGCGCCTAGGGTGATGTTGTCAGGTGTGAAGCTCCGCTGACTGCCCTATCCCTCGCGCTTCCTGACCCTCCCCAGCGTGACCGATTCCTCAGTCTCCGCCGCTCCAACACCATAGCTCGCCGTTGGTCCCTTCAGGAGATAAATGATGATCACCCTGCGCAGATCGACCGACGCTAATACCAAGGTCCTCCTGACGAATCAGCTCGCAGTACACAGCGATGATACGACTTGTCCCCATTGCTCATCGAAGACTTGCTTCCGCGTTAAACGACATGGCTGGCAGGACGTCATGTGGAGACTCAATCGCCGCTTTCCATGGTACTGCAAGCAGTGCGGTCATCGGTTTTATCGCGTCTGGCGCCACTAACATTCCGACTTCTTCGCGTTCGAGGTCCAGGCAGATCCGATGCCGCCGTGGGAATGGCGGAGGCGTAGTAGAGCGTTTCCCTGGGGTTTTGGAGTTTCTGTCCCACACGCGGTGGAGAATCTTGCAATCGCCCCGCATACCCATGCTCGGTTCAAGCATTATGTGAAACGACTAGTGCAGGAACCAACGGAGATTGATCGATGAGTAGCCAGCAACCCATATCGCCCCGATTCATTATTGCCCTCTCGATCTTGTGCATCACCATGTCCGCTTGCGCCGACATTAAGCCTGCCGTGGACACGTCGAAGGATAATCGCGCCGAATACGAGGCAACTGCGAAAGAACTCCGCAAGTCCGCCGAAGA
>DATIFR010000131.1:0-28193 GCA_035455145.1 Nitrospira sp. | reverse complement strand
GCATTGGCTCAGTCTGACACGCAGGCTCTCTCGATCGCCGTCAGCGCCGCCCTGACGATCACCACAACTTCGTTACCAAATGCCACGGTCGGTAAGTCCTACAGTACAACGTTGCAACGCTCGGGAGGTGTTTCACCCTTTTTCTGGTCCGTGACACCCGCACTGCCGGCCGGGCTCAGCCTGAATACGTCGACCGGTAAGATTACCGGCACGCCATCGGCCGGGACGGCAGGAACCTATAGCCTCACCTTTACCGTGCAGGATTCGTCGACACCGACGAAGCAAACGGCTTTCAAGGTGTTGAGCTTGACGATCAACCCCTGAGATCCTCCCATGTCGTCTGGTTTGACTTCCCTTCTAGAATGGAATACGCGCATAACTTTCTACCGTGGTATCCCCCGGCGCATACTTCCGATACCACCAGCACCAGCCCACTTTGACCAGCGTGAAAATGACATTGGTGCCATCGGGAAGAGTCATCTGATAACGGTAAAATAACGTGGGATAATATGGCGGAGGGGGCGAGATTTGAACTCGCGGACCCCTTACGAGGTCTCCGGTTTTCAAGACCGGCACGTTCGGCCGCTCCGTCACCCCTCCAAACCGAAGTTATTCGACCTGGAGCGCTTAACATTAAGCGCGACAGGATAATACTAGATACTAGCTTGTTATCAACTCTTGCCCCGACCCGGACCCCTTATAATAGCTCTTGGCGACTGGATATACCCATCCAGTATTCTATTCTTTCTCGATCTGCTCCAGCCCTCCCATGTACCCGTGGAGTGCTTCGGGGACCAGGACGGACCCGTCCGCTTGCTGGTAGTTTTCCAGGAGAGCTACGAGGGTCCTCCCGACCGCGAGTCCTGATCCGTTGAGGGTGTGGACGAAATCTGTTTTACCGTCTTTCTTGCCTCCTGTACCTTTATAGCGAATACCGGCTCTCCTGGCCTGAAAACCCTCGAAATTGCTACAGGAGGAAATCTCGCGGTATTGGTTCTGGGAGGGGAGCCAGACTTCAAGATCGTACGTCTTTGCCGCAGAGAATCCTAGATCTCCGGTACATAACGCCATGACGCGATAATGAAGTCCCAGTCGCTGGAGGATGGTCTCGGCGTGCCCGGTGAGTCGCTCGAGTTCCCCGTACGACTGGTCCGGCTTGGTGAAGGCGACCAATTCGACTTTGTTGAACTGATGAAGTCGAATCAAGCCTCTGGTGTCCTTTCCGTAGGACCCGGCTTCGCGGCGGAAACAAGGAGTGAAAGCGGTATAACGAATCGGCAGGACCGATTCGTCGAGGATCTCTTCTCGATGGAGGTTCGTCACCGGTACTTCCGCAGTGGGGATCAGGAAATAGTCTTCATCGCGGAGACGGAACAAGTCCTCCTCAAATTTTGGCAGCTGGCCGGTTCCTGTCATGGCCGATCGGTTCACCAACAAGGGCGGAAGAACTTCTCGATAGCCGTGCTCCGTAGTGTGAAGGTCGAGCATGAAATTGATCAACGCCCGTTCGAGTCTTGCGCCGGCACCGGTCAAAACGGCAAAACGAGCGCCGGCGATCTTTGCGGCGCGGTCAAAATCCAGAATGCCGAGGTTCTCTCCGATATCCCAATGGGTCTTGGCCGGATGGCCCAGCGTCGGCGGTGTTCCCCACCTGCGCACTTCGACATTCTGTTCGGTGCTCCGTCCAACCGGGACTGTGGGATGGGGGAGATTGGGAATGCGCAGCGCCAGATCTTGAAGTTTCTCTTCAACGCCCCGAAGTCCGGTTTCGCACTGTGCTATTCGATCGCCGACCGCTTTCATAGCGGCCACAGCCTCCTCGGCAGGCTGTTTCTCCCGCTTCAGTCGGGCGACCTCGTCCGACCCCTTCTTGAGATCGTGACGGAGCGTCTCGACTTGACTGGTAAGTCCCCGGCGCTCTTCGATGAGTTTTCTGAGATCTTCCCACTGAACATCGGCGCCGCGTGGCCCGAGTTGGTTTCGGATCGCGTCTAAGTTGTCCCGCAAATTGCGCAAATCATACATGGAACAGAACCCTCTATGAGCGGCTGGAATCTAACATCGAGGTGTAGTGTAGTCAATCGATGGGCGCATTCTGAGCGGTTGACACTGTCGATAAAAGGAGGGACCATGCGGTCATGCGTGCAGTATCCAACCCGCCCAACCCATTCGAGTTGCAATATCGGGAACTGCTCGAACCGGCATCTCCGGCCCGCCTCGAGCTCTACGAAGATGCGGCCAAGGAGATCTTGAGTCGCAACGAGAGCCCCGATTTGCCGTTTCGATGGAGCCTCAATCCCTACCGAGGATGTTTTCACGGCTGCGCCTACTGCTACGCCCGACCCACTCACGAGTATTGGGGATTCGGGTCCGGAACGGATTTCGAGTCCAAGATCATCATGAAGCGCGACGCACCGGCGTTGTTGCGGAAGGCATTCGAGAAACCTTCTTGGAGAGGTGAACTTATTGTGTTTTCCGGCAATACGGACTGCTATCAGCCCGTGGAGGCCTCTCTGGAACTGACACGGGCTTGTCTGGAGGTGTGCGCCGAGTACCGCAATCCGGTGGGGATTATCACGAAGGGGATCTTAGTGCTGCGTGATCTCGAACTGCTGAAACGGTTGCAACAAGAGGTGTGGGTTCGTGTCTACTTCAGCATTCCCTTCGCCGACGATGAGGTGGCCCGTCTCGTCGAACCTCACGCACCGTCGAGCGGCAGGCGATTCGATGCGATGGCGCGGTTATCACAGGCCGGTATTCCAACGGGGATTTCAATTTCCCCCCTGATCCCGGGACTCAACGACGAAGATATTCCAGAACTGCTGGAGCGGGCGGCACAGGCCGGCGCCGGCGAATCGATGGCGACGCTGTTGCGGCTTTCCGGGCCGGTAGAGGACGTGTTCCTGGAGCGAATGGCTCAGGCTTTTCCTGACCGGCTTGCAAAGATCACTCATCGAATCCGCGAGGTTCGTCGAGGGGCTCTGACCGACAGCGCCTTTTTCTCCCGTCATCAGGGGAGTGGACCCTACTGGACTATGATCGAGCAGTTGTATGATGTCGCAAGAAAAAAAGCCGGATTCAGGATTCTCGAGGAAGAGGCGGTGCCTTGCACGTTTCGGCAACCTCACGCGGAGCAGGCCACGCTATTCTGAAAGGGGAGAGCGGCAGTGGGATGAAACACAATGCAGGATTTCTGAAGTTGGTGGATGCCGCCCGCGCGCGAGTGAAGGAGTGCACCGTGAGGGAGGCGAAGGCGCGTCTTGCGCGGGAGAAGGGCGTGCACTTTGTGGATGTGCGGGAGGATCATGAATATGCCAAGGAGCATGCAAGAGGAGCACGCCATATCGGCAAGGGGATCATCGAACGGGACATCGAGACCGTGATTCCCGACAAGCAGGCGCCGATTATTTTATATTGCGGCGGCGGCTATCGGTCGGCTCTTGCTGCAGACGCACTTCAACAGATGGGCTATACGAACGTGTGCTCGATGGATGGAGGCATTAAGGCGTGGAGGGATGCAGGCTATCCGATGGAGCAGTGACAGGGCTTCACCTGACGGAGGTCCCGTCACTGCTCAGCGTGGTTACTTGCTGTTGACCCGATCGAATTCCTTGATCACTTGATCGGTGAGATCGATGGTGTCTTTGTTGTAGATGACGATCTTGACGGTCTGCTCGCTGCCCTTATCGACGACGATCGAGAAGCCGCCTTTTTCCGCAACGGTCTGCGTGGCAGACGCGATACGTTTCATGTAGTCGTCGACCAGCTCTTTTTGTTTGCCTTGAAGTTCTTGGTTAAATTCCTGCGCCCGCTTTTGGTAGTCTTGAATCTTGGCGCGGAACTGGGTTTCCTTCTCCTTTTTCTCGGCGTCGCTGAGCTTGGACCCTGATTCTTTCAGCGTCTTTTCCGTGTTGCGCAATTCCTCTTCGTCTCGCGAGAGCAGTTTCTGTCTGGTCGAGACATATTCTTTGAGCCCATCCAGAGCCTTTCTGCCCGCTTTCGATTTTTCCAACACGGCCTGAGGATCGATGACACCCATTTTGAACGTGTCCGCCGCCGTGGCTCCCGAAGCGAGTCCGACGAGCAGGGCACCGGTTGCCACGCTCCCGAAAAGAGTGCGACCCCAGAGGGTCTTCACGGTAAACATAGTGTCCGCTCCTTAGAAGATTAGTGAACAGCTTTTACGGTTACAAGTTGGTCAGAATAGCGGTCGAGTGGAATCCTGTCAAGGGACCGGGAGGGGTCTAGACGAAATACCGACTGGTATCGAACTTGTGCTCGGTGTTGTCGATGAGCCGGATGATGTTGAAGCGATACTCGCCGGTTTCATCTTTCTCGTGGAGGTCGAGTTCCGGCCCGTTCTCGATGGCCGTGCCATTCGCATCCGTGATGACCTTGACATACGGATGCTCGGCGTCGGTCGGATCGGCTGCGGGTTTTAACACGACGGCGAGTTCGTTGGTATCCAGCATGACCAAGCTGCCGATCGGGATAATGCCCACGCAGGTCATGAAGAGCTTCATCAAGGTGGCATCAAATGCTTTGCCGGCCTTTCCGAACATGAATCCCAGGACTTTTGCGGGAGACATCGGCTCGCGCCGGTACACGCGCGAGGAGGTCATGGCATCGTAACAATCGGCGATCATCAGGATGCGTCCGGTCATCGACAACTTCCAGGATACATTCAACTTGGGATAGCCGGAGAAGTCCAGATTCATATGGTGTTCGAAGGAGGCCGAGACCATGCGTCCAGGCAAGTTCGTGATGCCTCGCATCTTAGTCAGGCTGAGCGCGCCTTCAGTCGGGTGGTTCCGCATCATCTGCCACTCTTCGTCCGTAAATTCACCGGGCTTATTCAGGACTTCCATCGGGATATTGGCCTTGCCTAAATCGTGAAACAACGCCGCCAATCCAAGGTCAGCCAGCTCGACCTTCGGGTAGCCCGCACGGTTACCCAAGGCCATCGAGAGCAAGGAGACGTTGACAGAATGGTTATGGGTATATTGGTCGTGGCATCGCAACGTGGTCAGACCCAGCAACGAAGCCTCGTCGTTCATCATGAGATCGACAATGCTTTGGATCGCCCGCTTGGCCTGTTTGAATCCGATCGTCCCTTTCTCGCGGGAATCCTGAACGAGCTTGCCGACCGCCGCGGCGGCGTTTGCGTAGCGGGTCTTCGCCGTGGCTTTGCCTCGCAGGACACGGCGCTCTTCGAGTTGAATGCCCTTCACGGAATTCTGTTCGAGCGCGGTTCTCAATGTTTTGATGGAGCTGGTCGTGGGGTCGAAGCTCGCAAGCAGGAAGACAAATTCTCGAAAGTCGCGCGATTCTGTTTCTTTCGAGAACGAAATGCCTCCGATTTTCCAATTATTCAACGCGTCGATGACGATCGAAAACACGGGCATCTGGGATGCGGTGACTTTCAGGTGGCGTTGGCCGAGAAAAAGAAAATCGTTCTGCAGGCGGATGGAGGCCGGTTCATCGTGTGCCAGGGTCTTAATCACGGTCAGTGCCGCTTCGACAGGATTGTCGAGCGCCGCGTTGGTGCGTCCATGAAGCCGTGACATCTTGATGAGAATGCTGATCTGTGTGACCAGCTGGGCTCCCAGCATCAAGAGTTGTTGATCGTAGATGTCGCCGGCTTCTGACCCCTTCGCGACCTTATTCGTCAGCGACTTTTCGTGGGTCAGGATCGGTTGACCCGCGGAGACCGGAGAGGAAGCCGTATCTGATGTCCGTAATGGTTCAGCCATGAACAGTATTCCTTACTCGTATAGGCGTTAGGCCGTCCTTGGATGCTTGCTGACGCCGGCCAACGCGGTGGCGCAGGCCTGTTTGACGGCCGATGTGCCCTTTTTCGTCCCGGTATCGAGAGCGGTCTGGGCCGCGGGCGTGCCAAGTTTGCCCAGGGCATCGACGGCCATCAGGGCGAGATCTTCGCGTTTCTTTTTGTTCGTCCATCCCCATTCACTCATCAAGGTTGTCCAGTAAGGAACTGCCTCATCTCCGCACGTCATGCGCATGGCATGGAAGATGTTCCGTCGTTCTGCCGGCGGGCGATCGCCGAATGCTTCGGCATTGACGATGGACTCCCAACTTGAAAAGGGAGCGGAGTAGTTGCCCGTGAGCAGCGATTTCAGTGTCGCGAGACGTACCCCTTCGTCGGAGTCGTTCATCAACGGAATCAGTTTTGTCGCCGTGCCGCTCGGGCGTAAGGTGGCAAGAGTCCTGATGGCTTCACGCCGGATCAGCGGGTCGGGATAGCGCAGGATTTTTTCCACGTTATCAGCGAGCCGCGGATTGTTCCATCGTGTGATGATCCCCAAGAGGTTCCGGACGAATGTGGGGCGACGATCCGTCAAGTGTTTGGCGACGACCTCAGGAGTATCTTTTGCCTGCTCCACCAAGGCATTGATGACTAACGCCTGGTGGGCCTGCTGTTCGAGATTGCCGAGCAGCGTGCAGAGGGCGGGCACGGCGGTGGGTTTCATCATCAGGAAAATGGTTGAAAGCCCATCAATGCGAGGTATGTCAGTGGTGTTTAAGTATGTGCCGATCAGATCGACAGTTTCAGGACTCCCAAGGTGTTCGAAGAGTTGTTGAATGTGTTTCTTGTGCTCTTCAGTGAGGTCGGGGCGAACCGCTTCGGCTTCGGATAGCAGGCCCAGGACGTGCTCCATTGCCGACCAATGGCCTCTCTGGATCAGCGATTGGAGGATGGCCCCGTAAATGTCGAACAGTTTGTCCAGAAGATCGGGAGATTTCTCAGAAGACAGGATTGCCGTCAACATGTCGAGGATGTGCAGCACGTTGTCACGGCTGGATTCCACCGTGATCTCACTGGCCAATGCCGCTAACTCTTCTTCCGAAACCTCGTACCCGGTCACGCCTGATGAGAAACGTCGTTTCTGCTGTTTGGTCCCGCTGGCGTCCTTGACTTCCCTGGCTTTGCTCTCGGCAATGATTTCTCGTAACGAGCCCTCCATCGGGGCTTTTCCCTGTGGGGCCAGTACATCGTCAAGTTCGGAAAGTTTCATGACCTCGTCGGCAGTCACGATCGTCAGCGTGGGAAGATTCTTGGCCCACAGGCGGGTCACAATATCGTCGTCTTCACTGCCGGCGTCTCCGACGGTGTCCCAGAGGGCGTCGAAAAAGAAGAGCACGTCTTCATCGGTAATGTCCTGGTGAAAGGTAATTTCCCGGATCCCGTCGCTGTAGAGCTTGAAGGCGAAATTTTCGTTTGCATCGCCGGTCTGCGAGCCATAGACGAGTTCCTCTTTGAGGAACAGGCCGTCACGTTGGACCACGAAGGTGAGGGAGTTGAATTGGGTCAAATGCGCGGTGAGTTCCGCATAATACTGCGCAAAAAATTTCTGGGCAACGGGGTTGCGCTGACCGAAGGTTCTGACGTTCTTCGACGCCCGGTCGAGTGATTTGAGGAGCTGGGTTACCGACGTCAGCTCGGGATCAGCATTTTGCTTAACGGCCATGGCAGCCGCCATCATTTCTTGGGCGTTTTTGAGATCAGACATTATGTTCAGTGGTACCGGTAACCTCGAATTTGGTCAAGGAAATCACAAGTTTTGGAATCTCCCGCATGGCCTGAAAACTGAAGGCCAGAGCCAATATCAGGGATCAGAAGTGCACGTCCGGTTGTCCTCTAAGGCTACAACTCAGTAGAATTCAGCCAGTGTACATTCAAACGATGGGCCATGAGCCTATGACGGGTATATCGTTCAGGAAACTCAGCTGTCATGATCATCTGCTTTGGCGATAGCCTCACAGCGGGATTTCAATCCCCAACTCCGGAGAATCCTGCGGGACAGGAGACACCGTACGGGCAGTTCCTCCAGGAACGGCTGGGAGCATCAGTGGAGATTCGGGTGAGCGGGATTTGCGGGGAACTCACGGGCGAGATGGCGATGCGGTTTCGGCGTGACGTCCTGCAGCAGCAGCCGAGTCACGTGGTTCTTCTGGGGGGAACCAACGATTTGGGGTGGAACGCACAGCCGGCCGATATCATGAGGAATCTCGTGAAAATGTATGAGCTGGCCCGAGCTTCAAAGATTATCCCGATTCCTGTGACGGTCCCTTCAATTCGCGTGGAGGCGACCGGAGGAGGACCAGATGCGGAGGCTTGGATCGAGCAGCATTTGGTCCGCAGGGTTGAGTTGAACGGCCTTATCCGGGAATACGCCGTTTCACACAACGTCCCGTGGATCGATTTGTTCGCGGCCACGGCGGAACCATCCACGCGACGGCTTGCGGCGCAGTATTCCAACGACGGGTTGCATTTGACGACGTCGGGCTATCGGCTGTTGGCCCGGTTGCTCTACGATGGAGTGTTTGCCAGGTCCGTTTCAAGCGCTGGGGAATACGGCCATGATCTCTGAGGTCACGGACCGGACGTTTGATCGTCTGGTGGAAGACGCAACGACCCCGGTCCTCATAGAGTTCTGGAAACCGGGCTGTGGAACTTGTCGGGCGCTGATGCGCCAACTCGAGCAGCTCGAAGCCCGGGTGGCGGGACGGGTGATGATTCTGACAATGAACGTGGACGAGAATTTCCAAATTCCCGCGGAGCTTGAAATCCGCTCGTTGCCGGTGCTGGCCCTTTATCGGCGGGGACAGTTCGAAAGATTTATCGGCGGTATCGGCACGAAGGATGAAATTCTCAAGCAACTGGCCTTGTCGTGACGATCGCCCCTACAGAGTTCGCCAGATCCGGCCGTCCTGCTGAATGAGCCGGTCTGCCTCGACCGGTCCCCAGCTTCCCGCCGAATATTCCGGTAACCATCGCGCCCCCTGTTGCTGCCACCCTTCCAGAATTTTGGTGATCCAAGCCCAGGAGGCTTCGACGGCATCGCGCCGCATAAACCGTGAGGCATCGCCGGTCATGACGTCGAGCAAGAGTCGTTCATAGGCTTCCGGCGAGGGCCGTCCGAACACGTCGCTGTACTGAAAATCCATTTCCACCGGATGCGTCTGGGCGCGGGTCCCCGGCACCCGTGAGACGATGCGGAGAGACAATCCCTCTTCCGGCTGGATGCGGAGCGCCAGCACGTTCGGCGGCTGCGGCTGCTGCGCGTTGGCATTGAAGAGAATTTGGGGAATGTCCTTGAACTGAACGGCGACCTCGCTCGCACGATGCGGCATAGCTTTGCCGGTCCGCAGATAGAACGGTACACCCGACCAGCGCCAGTTCTCAACAAAACACTTCAGGGCCACGTAGGTTTCCGTCGTCGAATCAGGCTTTACCCCGTTCTCGCGCCGATAGCCTGGGACCGGCTGATCGTGCACCGAGCCTGCGGCGTATTGCGCTCGCACCGTATACGTGTCGACATCCTTGCCACTAATCGGCCGCAGGCAGCGCAGAACTTCCATCTTGGCGTTTCGCACGACGTCGGGATCGAGGGAGTAGGGCGGTTCCATCGCGACCAGGCAGAGAAGCTGAAGCAGATGGTTTTGAACCATGTCGCGCAGCGCGCCGGCTTCTTCATAGTATGCGGCTCTACTTCCGACGCCTTCGGCCTCGCTGACCGTAATCTGCACATGATCGATGTATTTGTGATTCCAGATCGGTTCGAAAATGCTGTTGGCGAACCGGACGACCATGAGATTCTGAACGGTCTCTTTGCCGAGGTAATGGTCGATGCGGAAAATCTGTGATTCATCGAACACGCGGCCCGTCACGGCATTGATGTGTTGGGCCGACACAAGATCCCGGCCGACCGGTTTTTCGACGATCACTCGAGCATAGGGCCTCGTCGTTCGTACCGCCAAGCCCGACTGTTCCAGCCCTTCGCAGACGGCGGTGAACGAACTCGGGGGGATGCTCAAATAGAAGATGCGGTTGCCGGGGAGTCCCAACATCCCTTCGATGGCATCAGCGCGGGCTTTGAGTGCTTCGTAAGTCTTCGGATTGTCATTTTCTCCGGCCAGATAGAACAAGTGATCGGCGAAGGTCTTCCACCGGTCCTCCACCAGCGATTGTCGAGAATGGGCAAGGACACCTTCCCGAACGGTGGCTCGAAATTCCTCGTCGGTCATCGTTTTGCGTCCGAGGCCGAGCACGGCAAAATTGTCTGGTAGCAGGCCGTCGAGCAGGAGGTTGTAAAGCGCGGGGATCAACCGGCGGCGCGCCAAGTCGCCTGATCCGCCGAAGATGACGAGTGTGCAGGGCTCCACCGGAGCGAGGGCTTCCTGCGTCGGTTTGATGTCGATGCGCGAAATAGGAGGCATGGCTGTATCCTACCGCGTTATGTCATGTCAGACAAACGTATTGCATCACGCCGCCGGCATCTTTTTGGCGAACGTTCGCTCCGGCGAGAAGGAAAACGCATGAACAGGGGCAATCGTGAGGGCGGGAACGGCACGTTGGTCTCATTATCATCGGCGATCATTCAGCAACGCTGATCGGAGTTCCGGACGCAGCCCGACAATTGCCCCAACCGAGGATCGTCCTCCAGTGCGCCGGCGGATTTTTCAAATGCCGACTAATCAATGCGCGCTGGATTCGGAACGTCCTTGAACAATAGATTGGCCAAATCCCGTCCGCAATTCAGCCGTTCAGGCAGCGTCGCGGCCGACAGAAAACGTCCGGCGAGGTCGCCAAGGTCGACATCGCGTGAAGCGATAAAGCGGGGAACATCGACCGGTGCCGTCACCCAGAGGCCTCTCAGGCGGAAGAAAGCATTCACAAAATCGTCGAAGAAGATCGTCAAGAGATACTGGGCGGTCGCCGGTTTATCTGCGAGGTCTTGAGCCTTGCCGAGCCAATGGAAGCACTCCGCCTTCAACCGGATTTGTTCGTTTATGCCGGCGGGAGGAGGACCTTGTCTGAACCGTTGGTTCGCGCGCTCGATGAGCTTGGCGCCGATGCCGTCATGATCGTGCAGAATGCGGGCCTTCCGGAGCAGCGATGGAAGGCGCGGCGAAAAGGTCAGGTCTTCCTCTACTTCTTTGTGGCCCCAGTAGCGAATGTCGGCCATGCGGTCTGCGATCCGGACGATCTCGTGTCCGTCGGCATGTCCCTTGACGAGCACGATGAGATCGACATCGCTATGAGCAGTCACGGCGCGACGCACTCCTGAGCCGACCAGCAGCACGCTGACCAGATCGCCGCCGCGGCGGCCGCGCACGTGGCGCAGCGCCTTGGCAACGGTGTCTTCAAAACCCGGTTCATTGAGGGGCTCCGGCGGCTCGGGAGGTTCGGGAAGGGGAACGAGCTCGGCCTGCAATTCTTCACGGCTCGGGAGGGTGGGAGCGCGCTCGGTATCCATTATGATGTAGTTCCTTGTGCTTGTTGAATCTGTCGTGGGAGGGAATGCAGCCACTCCTCGAACGGTTGATCTGCGTCAACCACGATTTCCAATTTCCCGTTACCCAGTCGCCGGACAAAGCCCGGTTGTTCAGGAGAGAGGGGAATCTCCACCCACTCCCGATTCAGGCCGAGCGAGTCGGTCAACTCGAGGATACGACTGATGTGCGCGAACGAGACAACCTGTAAGGGCATAGCCTGCTCCAATGCCGTGCATTCTAGATTTGGGTGGGGGAGGTGTCAATGTACGAAGGCGCTAGCCCAGTACGCGGGCAAAGATGTCACAAGCGCGATCGATGGCCGTAGTGGAGACATCCAGGTGGGTGACAGCGCGGAAACTCGTCCCGCCGACGGCGTTGATCAAGAGGCCCTCCTGCTTCAATGCGGCGACAATGGCGGCGGGAGCCAGCCGGTGGCCGATCACGTCGAAGATCACGATATTCGTGTCGACATGCTGAGGATTGATCGTAATCGCCGGAATCTGTTGCAGCTTTCTCGCAAGCCGCTTGGCATTGTCGTGATCCTCTTTCAGCCGTCCCACATGGTGTTCCAAGGCGTAGATGCCCGCGGCAGCGAGGATGCCCGCCTGCCGCATCGCACCGCCGTACATGCGGCGAAAGCGCCTTGCTTTCTCCAGCAAAGTCGGATCGTTGGTCAACAGGAGGGAGCCGGCCGGCGCCCCCAAGCCTTTCGAGAGGCAGAGTGACACGGTTTCAAAATGGGTGGCATAGGCCGCCGGTGGCAGTGTGGTAGCAGCCACAGCGTTGAATAGCCTGGCTCCATCCAGGTGCATGGGGATCCCATGCGCCGAAGCCACGGCACGAATTCGTTCGATCGTCGCCAAGGGATAAATCGTGCCGCCACCACTATTATGGGTGTTCTCCAGGCAAATAAGGGCGGTTTGAATACTGTAAGGATCTTTGGGCCGGATTGCTGCTGCGACTTGCTCCGGTCCGATAATGCCGCGGTCTCCCACCACCCAGTGTAATTGGACACCGGCGAGCGCACCTGCAGCACCTTGCTCATAGCGCACGATGTGGGCTTTGCTCTCGGCGATGACTTCCTGGCCCGGCTGCGTGTGGACACGGATAGCGAGTTGGTTGGCCATCGTCCCGGAGGGGACGAAGAGGGCGGCTTTCTTTCCAAGCAACCCTGCCGCCATCTCCTGGAGCCGATTGACGGTCGGATCTTCTCCGTAGACATCGTCGCCGACTTCGGCCCGCGCCATGGCGTCGCGCATGGCCTCTGTCGGCTTGGTGACGGTATCGCTGCGCAAGTCAATGATCCGCACGAGATCCTCCAGCGGCGTTTCGTCGCGGGCATTCTAGCAAACTTTTCGCTTGCGCGGGAACCGGCTCCTCGTCAGGATGCCGGCCTATGTCGAGCGTCCGCGGCAGCATCCAATCGATTACCGGCGCGGAGCCGGACGAGCTGTTGCCGGTCTGTTGGTCGTTTCTGTATTTCTTCTGCCTGCTCTGCGGCTACTACATCCTGCGTCCTGTCCGCGATGAAATGGCGATCGAAGGAGGTGTGCAGAATCTTCCGTGGATGATGACGGCAACCTTCCTGAGTTTGATTTTGGTCACACCGCTGTTTGGCTATCTGTCCGCTCGGGTTCCGCGCTATCGGTTGTTGGTGACGGTCTATGCGTTCTTCGGCATCAACCTGCTCGGATTTTTTCTGCTCTTGATCAACCATGTGGCTCCGCATTGGGTTGCACGCGTCTTCTTCGTGTGGTTATCGGTGTTTAATCTGTTCGTGGTCTCCGTCTTTTGGAGCTTCATGGCGGATCTGTTTACGCCGACCCAGGGCGCCCGGCTCTTCGCAGTCATCGCGGCCGGCGGAAGTACCGGCGCAATGGTCGGTCCATTGCTCACGACGGCGCTCACTTATGTGGTCCCCGTCCCGCTGCTCATGCTGATATCCGCCGGATTTCTTGCTGTCTGTGGCCTCTGCATTGCCCGGCTGGATCGCTGGTCGAGGTATCGGGCAACGCCACAGGCCGGCCTGCAGGGAGAGCCGATTGGCGGGAGCATGTGGGCGGGGATTCGCCTGGCCTTGCGATCGCCGTATCTGTTGGGCATCTGCCTCTACCTGTTTCTGCTGACCACCACCGCTACCTTCCTGTACTTGGAGCAAACCCGCCTTGTCGGCGAGCAGATCCAGTCACCGGAAGGACGGACGCGGCTCTTTGCGCTGATCGATCTGGTCGTTAACGTCGTGACCTTTCTGACCCAGGTCTTTATCACCAGCCAGATGATCAGCCGGTTCGGTGTGGCGTCGGCGTTGATCATCCTGCCACTTGCCAGCATGGCCGGGTTCGGCATGATCGGGTTCATTCCGGTACTCGTCATGTTCGTCCTCTTTACCATCGTGAGGCGTATCTGCGAGTATGCCATTGCCAAGCCGGCGCGCGAGATTTTGTTCACTGTTGTCAGCCGCGAAGAAAAATACAAAGCCAAGAACTTTATCGATACGGCGGTATCGCGCGGGGGCGATGCCGCAACAGGGTGGGTCGTGCAGGGGGTCAAGGCTTTTGGTATCACGGCGAGCCAGATAGCCTGGCTGTTGGTTCCCTTGGCGCTCTTCTGGGGATGGGTCGGCTGGCGCCTGGCTCGAGAAGAAGAGGAGCGACGAATCCAGAAGTGATCGGCTCTCCATCGCTCGGCCTGTTTACTGTTGGAAAAATCGCATGCTATAGTCCGGCGCGTTTTAGTATGGTGTTCAATAGTTCACGCCATGTATGACGGGGGTTGCAATGCCTGAAGTTCCAGTGAAGCTATATCTTGATAAGTTGTTGAAAGAATGCAGAAAGAATGTGGCGCCAATGGCGCTCTTGTCGGGACCTGTCAAAGACAAGGCATTGCGCGCCATGGCGGATCGACTGGAGGCAGATGAAGAGGCCATTCTAGCGGAGAATGAAAAAGATGTCGATGCCGTGGGGAAGTTCTATAGCAGCGATGTGAACAAAGATCGCATGAAGGCGGCTGTCGCGCGGCTGCGGATGACGGCCGACGACATCAAGGAAATGGTCGACCACCTTCGTGTGATCGCGGACCAGCCGGATCCCGTCGGTGCGGTCACGTCACGCTGGGAGCGGCCGGATGGACTTCAAGTATCCCGTGTCCGCGTGCCGATCGGGGTGATTGGCATCATTTCAGAAATGAAACCGCTGATCACGGTGGAGTCGATCGGCCTCTGTCTCAAATCCGGGAACGTGGCGGTGTTTCGAGGGGCGCCGGAATGGAGCCTCACCCATCAGGCGATCGGCAAGGGATTGTCCGAAGCGGCGCAACAGCATGACGTCCCTGCGGGCGCTTGGACGATCGTGGAACGATCGGAAAAAGAGGCGGCGATCGAGTTGATTCGATCGGGAAAGGTGCTCGATGCGATCATCCCTCGCGGTGGAGCGGGACTCCGGAAGACCGTAATGGAGGGAGCTAGGATGCCGGTGCTCTGTCACGACGGAGGGCTCACGCATCTCTACGTCGATGCCGACACCGACATGCCTATGGCACAAAATATCGCGATCAATTCGAAGGCCCAGTTGGCCGGGGCGGCCAACGCATTGGACACGCTACTGGTGCAGCAGGTGATCGGGCGACAATTTCTGCCTCCCTTAATCAATCGACTCCTCGACGAATTTAAGATTGAAGTGCGCGGCTGCCCCAAAACGGTAGCCCTCATGGGGCAGATGGCCATGACCGGGCATACCTCGATCAAGCCCGCAACCGAGGAAGACTGGCGGACCCAGTTCCAGGCACCGGTGCTGGCAGTCAAAATGGTTGCGAGCATGGACGAAGCTCTCGCGCACATCGCGGAGCATGGCCCCTGCCTCACCGCCGTGATTGCCACGACGAATTACAATTCGGCCATGCGCTTCACCCGTGAGGTCGATGCCAGCGCCGTCTTCGTCAATGCGTCGTCGCGGCTCAATGCGGGAGACAGCTACGGATCCGGCGCCGATATCGGGCTCAGCAACGCGCGTCTCCATGCGAAGGGACCGATCGGGCTCGAGCAACTGACCTGTGAGAAGTACGTGGCGTTCGGATCGGGACAGTTGCGGCTCCCGCATCCGGTGCCGGAAGCCTATTTCGATGCCATTATGTTGAAGAGACCGTAAGCCGGTGTGGAACAGCCATCCATCGATGAAGCCCTCAAGTCTCATCTCGCCTGGTGGGGCCTTAAGCGATTCACGTCCGATGCGGACTACTTTGCCTGGCAACGACAGCAACTCTCCTCAGCCGCGCTAAATCAACTCAACGCGCAGGTCGAGCGAAAGCGGGAAGGAGATCGTCGCGATGAGATCGCCTTCTATGATCTGACCGCCCAACCACAGATACTTCCAGTCCTCTACAGCCAGCGGTATGAGTATTACGGAGCAATCGGCTCACGTGTAGCGGCGCGTCTCGGCGATGCACACGCCATCCTCGATTTCGGGTGTGGCGTGGGCATTCTGACGACCTTTTACGCGCGGCAATATCCGGACAAACAGGTTGTCGGGATCGATCGTTCATCGGCTTCAATCGCGGTGGCTCGCCAAAAGGCGGATGCGCTCGGGCTGGCGAATGTTCGCTTTGAGTGTCTCGATGTGGAGACGGACCAGCTGGCCGGCTCCTACGATCTCGTCATTGCCACCCACGCGCTGGTGCAGACCGAACAAGATCCGGGAATTCCGAGCCGGAGTTGGCGGACGTTCGAGCGTGCGCACGACAGGGACCAGCAAGCCGCGTTCGAACAGCGAACCGGTATCGGGCTACGACTGGATCGGCTCGCGGCCGTCTTGATGAATCATGGCCGCGTCATCGTGTTCGAGAAGACGCGACAACTGGCGCGGCGGATTCCGTTTCAACGCGCGTTGGCTGCGAGGGGGCTGCAGCTCATCGAACAACCTGAGCCGATTCGCTATCGAGTGGTCGAAGAGGTTGCGGAGGACGGACCGTTGTATGTGATGCAGAAGGGGGCTGACCTGTCGGTCGACTGGGATGAATCGCCTGAGCCGGACAGGGAGGTCCTGTTCGATCGGTCTGCGGGGCAGAGGAACTCAAGCGATCGCGAGGCGCCGCTCTATGAAAACCACGGCCACTCAGCACAGTGCGTGTGGGAACGACTCAAAGATCGCACGGTCACGAAGGAAACGACAAGGCAGGAACCGGACGGCCGTCAGATGCATGTCGAACTCGGCACGTCAGAAGACGTCTCTTACCTCTACTGCGCCAACACTTTTGATCAACGGCAGGTGGTCATCGTTGATCCGCCCCGCACTGCAATGATCGAAACCTACTATCAAGAAATTGCCGACGGGATCCCGTAGCGCGGAGCGCGCTAACCCCCGGCAAATACAGGTCGAAAGCCGGCTTCGGTCAGGATGCGGGCAACGGTCTCGCGCTGGTCCCCCTGAATTTCGATGCGACCCTCCTTCACCGTCCCTCCTGCTCCGCAGGCTTTCTGCATCGCTTTGGCCAGGCGTTCTTTTTCAGCCTGACCGATGCCGACGAAACCTGTCACGACCGTCACTATTTTCCCGCCGCGGTGCGCGGTGTGGCGAATGATATCCACGCGTCCACGATGCTTCTTGGCTTTGGCCGGTACCGTCTCTGGTAGGCTAGCGACAGAGGGCGCATCAGCAGCGGACGGAAGTTCCACGTTCTTGAGCGCGGCAAACGGACTCGTCCAGGCGATCGGCTCACCATCCGTGGGAATGCGTTTCTTTTCCGTCGTCACGTCAGCTCCGCGATGAACATCCGTTCGATCCGCTCGCGCGCCCAGGGAGTTTTTCGCAAGAAGGTGAGGCTGGACTTGATCGTGGGGTTGTGACGGAAACAGCGCACGGGGACGCGCTTTCCCAGTTCAGCCCAACCATGTCTGGCTACCAGTCGCGTGACGATGGTTTCCAGCGTAATGCCGTGCAGTGGATCGCGGGGATGTGAGATGCCTAGTGGCTGGTCCATATGCCAGGTCTATGGTTCCGCTTGCTTGCCAAAGTTCCTGAGGAACGGGGCAATGGTATCGATGGGGATCGGGAAAATGGTCGTCGAGTTCTTCTCGGCAGCAATCTCCACCAGGGTCTGCAGGTAGCGAAGCTGCAAGGCAGCCGGGTTTCGGCTGATCACATCGGCGGCATCGGCCAGGCGTCGCGAAGCTTCGAATTCGCCTTCGGCGTGAATGACCTTCGCACGGCGTTCCCTCTCCGCTTCCGCCTGGCGCGCGATAGCCCGCTGCATTTCTTGCGGCAGGTCCACGTTCTTCACTTCCACGGCAGTGACTTTGACACCCCAGGGCTCTGTTTGTTGATCGATGATCCGTTGGAGGTCCGAGTTGATCTGTTCCCGTTTCGACAGCAAGTCGTCGAGCTGGCTCTGCCCCAGTACGCTGCGAAGCGTCGTCTGCGACATCATCGATGTGGCGTAGAGATAATCTTCGACTTGGATGATGGCTCGCTCCTGGTCCACAACCCGAAAGTAGATGACTGCGTTCACCTTGACGCTGACGTTGTCCCTGGTAATGACGTCCTGGGGCGGCACGTCCATCGCCACGGTCCGCAAGCTGACGCGAACCAGCTTGTCGACAAACGGGATGATGATCACGACACCGGGTCCATTCCCCCCGACAAGTCCACGGGCCAGCCGCCCCCATCGGAAGATCACGGCACGTTCGTACTCTCGAAGGACATTGAACCCCATGAGGATCAGGATCACGGCCAGGATCAGAAGCGCCAAGGGACTGAACATCATATTAGGCCTCTTTCTGTTTGGTGAGAGGGATCACGTGCAACCGTAAGCCATCCACGCGTGTGACTTGGGCTTCGTCGCCTGGTTGGAGGGGCTGATCACTGGTGGCCTCCCAGAGTTCGCCGTGGACAGCTAGTTGTCCGTGCGGAGTCAGCGCCGTTTTGACGATGCCAACCAGACCGACCATCTCCTCCCGTCCGGTCACCGGCCTTCGCCGCATTGCTTTCACCCCCATCCCGACGATAAACAGCGAGAATGCGGCGGCCAGTGCGACAACCGGCAGGATGACCGTCCAGGAAATCTGAAAGAACTCCACATCGGTCTTGATCAGCATGACCGATCCGAGGAGCATCGAGATCACCCCGCCGATGGCCAGTAAGCCGTAGCTGGTCACGGAGGCTTCCAGAATGAAGAAGACGATCCCGAGCAGGAACAACAGGACGCCGGCATAGTTCACCGGCAGCGACTGGAAGGAGTAGAAGGCCAGGATCAAGCTGATGGCCCCGACAACGCCAGGGAGAATGGCCCCGGGGTTATACAATTCCGCGATCAGCCCGATCGTGCCGATCGTCATCAGCAGATAGGCGATGTTCGGGTCACTGAGCGTCTTCAAGAGTTCGAGGCGAAGTCCCATCGGGAATTCATGCACAGCCGCGCCCCCTGTGTGCAAGACCGTCGGGCCGGCCTGCAGAGGGACGGTGCGGCCATCCAGTTGCTTCAGCAACGCCGGCAGGTCCTCCACCACCAGATCGACGATCTTGAGCTTCAAGGCTTCTCGTTCCGTCACGGACAGGCTCTTCCGGACGGCGTCTTCCGCCCAGGCGATGTTCCGACCCCGCTGCTCGGCGATCGATTTGATGTAGGCCACGGAATCGTTCTCGACCTTCTCCTTCATCTCCTTGTCCATCTCCTGTCCTCCCATGGCGACAGGATGAGCGGCTCCGATGCTTGTGCCGGGAGCCATCGCCGCAACATGCGCGGCCATGGTAATAAACACACCGGCAGAGGCGGCTCGTCCGCTGGACGGTGACACGTAGACGACCACCGGAACGGTGGCGGCGATGATGTCTTTAATGATGAGCCGCATCGACGTGTCGAGACCACCGGGCGTATTGAGCCGGATGATCAAGGCCTGAGCCCCGCTCTCTTGCGCGGCAACGAGCGCATCGTGCAGGTATTCTGCGGAGACCGGATTGATCACCCCATCGTAGGTGGCGAGTACCACGAACGACTCGGCTTGCGCAGGAAGCGCCGCCGCAGCCAATGCGCTGACGAGTGCAGCGGTAGAAAAAATCAGTTGAAGGAGCCGCAGCGGGGGATGACTTCTCGGAGAATGCATCGAGGTGTCCCTCCCGGAAAAGGCTGAGGAAGAAGGACGTGAAACCGCTCGATGCAGCATACGAGTCACTCGATACCCTGTCAAGGAAAGGGAAGGGTGGGATTGCATAATGACCAAGTGGTGAATAGCGAAAGCGTGTCCGGCACATCTCGATTTACCAAGGTTTTTCGGCGTATGCTTGCAGCCGGTCCCTCAACGACGCCGTGAAGGCTGACGCCGTCATGTTTATCGACACATGACGATCACGTATCCAGTAATCAGGAGAATTCATATGACACGAATCGCATATCGAGTCCTCACCAGCATGGTCCTGGCAGGTCTCCTTCTGATTGATCCGCATCTCGGATTGTCCAGGGCGGCCGAGATCGATCTCTTGGAGAGAAATGCGCTCGTCGAGCAATGTGCCGAGCGGATTGAAAAGTGGTTCTCACTTATCACCATTCAAGCCCGGGAGCTTGATTTGCAACACATCAAATACATCCGGCGAGGGGACTCCCTCGTTGTCATCCCTCTGAAGACACCACATGGAAGTGTGACCGGAATTCGTTGGCGTTCAAAAGAGCAGACCGAAACACTCGACCTTGTTCGGCTGCTTCAACAAGGAAAGATCGGCGCCGTGAATGTTCAACCCTTACTTCATGATCCGGCCGCAATGTACGAGGAGCGAGGAAATTTGCTGGTAGAAGTGAAGGGGTGCCAACAAAAGGAGCAAGTTCAGAAAGTCCTCGGCCAATGCACAGTATGCGATGTATGGGAATGGCTGGATATCAAACCATAATGTGCTGCGGAACGAGTCGAGCGCAAGAAACAAAACACAGGAATAAACGAGATGAACCAGATCCCTGTCACGCGCCGTGACATGTTGACTGGCCAGACCCATTCATTCATTTTTGTTTCCCTGCGTTGAGCATTATTGCCACAATCCGTTCCAGTAAAAATGGGTGGAGGTTCTGGCGGTCATCGCGTATCCAAACTACGAAATGTCTTTTTCTTCTCCTGAATAAGACCTCCACCCCATTTCTCCACCAAATTTTACTATCCCATCGCTGCCCAGATTTTTTGTGCGTTCTCACCTGTAAACGTGACGTCGTCCTGTGTGTTGGAGCCGCGCTCGAAATACAAGCGCAGCAGCCCCCCTCCGTAGTGAGCTTCTCGGACGAGATCCAGATTGATCGCAGCCTCACCCGGGCGTTCTTCATCTTTCACTTTGACGAACCGCATTACTCGTGCCTCCTTTTGTAGATGTGACGATTTCTTTTCACATGAGACCAATGAGTCCCGCTTCGGTGAAAAGTTCAGCCTAAATTATGCGTCTAGGAAGCATGAGTCAAGGTGGGAATGGCATGTCGCGGTTGCAGATCGGGACGGTCTGCGTTGCGTGAGCGGGGCAAACGAGAAAGACCACAAAAGCTAGATAGATCAACTTCCTCCACGCGTAGCGCCCGTCCTCTTGTCCCTTCTTCAATTCGTCCTGAGTCTGTTTTGTATGGCACGGGTTATGCTCGCACCTGTCTAAAAAAATCAGAATGTCACCCGTTGACAGAGTTTGTTGAAGAGGAGTAAGGATGAAACCGTTCGTGCAGTCGTTCATGAAGAGGGGGATGGCGCAGGGCGAGGCTGTCGGCATAATCCCCCAGGTCACTCCGAAGCAAGGAGGAGGTGGAGATGGAAGACCTAAGTCCACCGGACCACCACGGCCCGCCGAGTTACGGGCGGGCTTCTCGTCAGTCACGCTAGCCGGTTCTCCATCGGCTGTTGCCTTCCCGCGTCAGGGAATAACAAATACCGATGAGCCATTCTGGAGAGTCTAGGCTGGTGTGAGGAACACAAGCGCCTGGGATCGAGTCTCTTCTCCCCTGACGAGCCGCCTTTGAACCCACTCCTCGAACGGGTCTTCCGGATCAGCATTACACGACAAAGTCAGTCGGCGTCCTAAGCGCCACACACGGGCGACCTTCAACCTTAGTGTAAGGTCGCCCGTGCTGTATCCTTCTTGATCGATTAGCCATCTTTGAAGGCAGGCGACCCGGTGTGGTCGTTGCGGCGTTGAGGGAGCACGCACGGGGTCGAGAGCCGGACTTCTCATCGCATTACGAGAAGGAGGTGGCCATGCAAGTCCACGATGTCATGTCAACCGGTATCGTCACTGCTAAAAAGACGGATTCGGTTCGGTCGGTTGTAATCAAAATGATGAATCGCAACTGCGGGGCCATTCCCGTAGTGGAAGGGGACAAGCGGCTTATCGGGATGGTGACGCTTCGCGACGTCCTGCTGCCGCTCTATCCCAATTATGGCGACTACATTCACGACAACGTACACAGCCGGGATTTTGTCGAGATGGAAGAGGGGTACGCCGAGGCACTCGGCCGGAAAGTCGAAGAGATCATGAGTCCAAATCCCCTCACGGTGGCACCTCACGATCCCGTGTTGGAAGCGGCCTCGTACATGGGACTCAAGAACTTCCGGCGTATCCCTGTCGTCGATAAGGGTATGCTGGTCGGCATGCTCAGCATCGGCGACATCAACCGTGGCTTGTTCTTCGAGAAGGGGATGCGAGGCTGAGATCAGCATCGGGCTGATGCATGTGTCGTGCAGGAGCATCTATCCCGTTCAGCCGATCTTGCATGCGCGATGGCAAGATCGGGAAGCGTGCTCGGCAAGCGACGAACGAGGCTTCACGAAGGAGGAATCAGGGAACGGCGATTCGGTTATGTGCGCGATCATGCCAGGGATCGGGCGCTTGCCTCGCTGATCCTGATGGAGGTATGATTCGGCCACTCCCGCCGTATCAATAATAGAAATAGAGGAGGTGCTATGGCCTCGCGCACCGCTCCCCAGAAACAACGGATTTCCGTCGACCGCAGCATCGAACGCATGCGCCAACAGCTGGCTGAATTGGCCACCTTCCTGGGCAAAGGCAGGCCGACCCGCAGTTTGGAAGAGTTCGATCTGGATACGGAGCGATTGATCGGCGATCTCCTCGGCCAGACCTCCGAGCTCCTCCATGCCTATGAATATGCGGAGCTGGGCGAAGCGGCTGGTCTTGTGAACATGACGGATGAGGCGCCAGAAAGCGTCGTGATGGACAGCCAGCGGCAAAGCGTGCTCCAGCGGAGCCGGGTGTTGGAAAGTTGCGTCGCTGAACTGGAGGCGCGCCGGGCTGCCGAACCGAAAGGGGCCAAGGCCAGGCGGCAGACCCTGATCGGGCCGCAGGTCGCGGAACATATGACGTCAGAGATCCAGAGCCTCTCCCAGGATGCCAGCCTGCGGGAGGCAGGGCAGAGAATGCAGAAATGGAAACTGGGCTCGCTCCTCCTGACCGACAATCAGTCGTACGTAGGCTTCATCACAGATTCGATGCTCGCGCGCGAAGTGGTCGCCAACGGCGTCGATGCGAACACGACGCCGGTCAAGGCGTGTATGCGTAAACCAGTGGTCGCCATTGCCGGCGATCGTCCCATCATCGATGCCGTCCGCCTCATGAAGGAGCAGGCCACCAGGCACGTCGCCGTAACGCAAGACGGACAGATTATCGGCGTCATCTCGGTTTCGAATATTCTGCGATACTATTCCGGCGTCGTCTAACGACACCGGAATCGTCGCGTGTGAAGCGCGATTCAACTGCGGGGCAGCGCTCTTGTTCGTGTTAACGTTTTCCGTATCTTCGCGCAGGGAGGTGAACCGATGGGACCGACTAAAGTGGTCGTGAACGGCAGCGGGCTGTACGACGCGGTGAACGGCAAGCTGATCAAGGACGGGTTTGCCAGTCGGCGCGAACTCGAAGATTACGTGAACCATCATTATCTGGTTTTGCCGGTCGTCGACAATGCCGGCCGGTCCTGGCAGCTCGACGGGAAGCCGGTGTACTGTCTTCGCGGTGTGCAATACGAGACCGTTGACGATCAAAAGGTCCATCTTGCCCGCTGTCCGGATTGCGGCGGCATGGGGATACGAAGTGATGAGTTTACCGTGGAGTCGGACTGCATCCGCTGCACGTCCTGCGGGCATGAGTTCGATGCCCGGTTGGAAATGATGGAAACGTAGAAGAGGCTTGTCGGGTCACTGGTCTCACATCACGCCTCGCGTGGTCCCTAAGGGCTCTCGCTCGCTCTGAAATGGTGACCGACACCTCTTCCAGTCGCCCGAGATGGCCATCGCGTTTAGATTGTGTGGCTCCCACCGTCACAAATCAAAACAATTACATGAACCAAATTCCTGCCACACGCCGCGAAATGTAGACCGCTAGATCCGACCTCGCCTCTTTGAACATGCTATAGTTTTACGTGCGGAGGTGAACGATGAAGAGATCATACATCATCGTGGGGCTGCTACTGTTAGGACTGAGTCAGACGGCTGAATCCGCTTCAAATGCCGCCGACAATCAGAAAACCGAAGGAGGCAAAGGGACGACGGTGGAAGACCTCGGGCGCGGCCTGAAGAGTGCGGCGCAAAACGTGGAAAAAGAAATCCCCAAGATCGGCTCCGCCATCGGAGAGACGTTCAAAAAAATCACTGGGAAGAACTCAGACAATAAGCCCGCTCAAGTCACCCCCAAAGAGAAGAAATAGCCCACCGAGAAATGTGACCCGAATTACGCCGCCACCGGACCCGCCACGCGCCGCGAAATATTTCCTGGCGCCCGCTTCTTTTCCAGACACGCCAAAGCTTCTTATGAATGTTCTTGTATGCAACCTGTCCTGGGTTTTGGTCAAGATCCCAGCCACAACGAGGAGGGCATCCGATGCCCTCCATCAGCAATGCCGCCTCGCTCATCGTTTTGCATGACGGCGACTGTTCGTCGGTGCGTGGTGGACCGCTCTGCTGCGGCCTGATTTCGATCGACTGCGAAATCGGGCCGGCGGCAGGCCGAACTCACGTTTGAACGCGCGGTTAAAGGACGGTTCCGACTCATAGCCAACCTCGGCAGCGATCTGCGCCACGCCACTGCTCGTGGATGTGAGCATCTGTGCGCCGAGCTGAAGCCGCCAGCGTGTGAGATAAGCAATGGGGGTTTCCGAGAGATAACGCCGGAAACGCTCGGCCAGTACGGAACGTGAAATTCCTACCTCGCTTGCGAGCGAGGCAATCGTCCAAGGATCGGCCGGCTTGCGATGCAGCAGGGCCAAGGCTTTCCCGACTTCCGGATCGCGGACGCCGGCCAGCCACCCGGTTTGTTCCCGCGGGAGCAGCGCGATGTAACGTCGCAGAGTTTCAATGAACAAGACTTCAGACAACTTGGCGAGCACGGCCTTACCCCCGGGCACGGCGACATCCGCGTGACCCACCGAATAGCGGATGGAGTTTTCCAGCCATTGCCCTGACGCGTCGTCGCGGATGTTGACTTTCATAATGGGTGGCAGCCCGCCAAGGAAGACCCGGCTGAGTTGCGGGTCGCAGGCCATATACCCGCAGATAAATCTGGTGATCTCTCCGCCTCCACCCAGGCGGGAGACCTTGAGGCCTTGAGATAACATTCGTTCCAACTCTCGAGCATTGTCCATCGGGGCGACGGTCGAGCCGTTTTTCAAGAAGTGTGGGTCGCCGTGCGGAAAGATGACGATATCCCCTGCGCTGAGAGAAATCGTCCGGTCGTCTCCCTCGACATGGGCATTGCCGCGGCCCTCGGTCAGGAGGTGATAGATGATGACGTGCCTGGCGTCCGGCGATAGATACGGAGCCAGGATGCGGGAGCCGGGCGAGCGAAAGCACCAGGGCGCTGAAAACTCAGCATTGTAGAACATGGCTCCGTCGAGCCTGACGGCCTTCAGGACTTCGGACAGGACATCCATGCGGCCTCCACTGCTGGCACGGACTTTCGGCAAAGTGTACCGGACGCCGAAGCAAGTAAAGCGCAGCCTAGCACGACCCAGTCAAGAGAACCAGACTCCCGGATAAGACAGCCACACATAATCGCCCTATAGTGCGACACATCGTTGCAGCGGCGATGCCGAACCGTCGTCGACCCGATCACACATACAAGGAGGGCAGAATGTCGACCAACACCATATCACCTGAAGTCGAGAGTGTGAAGACTCGTCTCAAGCATATCTGGATGGCCGGTGACTACGATCGATTCTCGCGTTACCTCGAAAGCAGTGCGCGGGAGTTCTACGAGCGCTTACAAGTCGCTCCACGAAGTCACTTCCTGGACGTAGGCTGTGGCTCCGGCCAACTGGCCCTGATGGCCGCGAAGGATGGTCTGGATGTCACCGGCGTGGACATCGCAAGCAACCTGATAGAACGGGCACGAGCGCGGGCACAAGCGGAGGGGTTACAAGCGCGCTTTGAGGAAGCCGATGCAGAGGCGCTGCCCTTTGAGGATGCGAGCTTTGACGTGGTGGCGAGCCTGATCGGAGCCATGTTTGCCCCGCGGCCGGATCTTGTTGCGAAGGAACTGCTGCGCGTGTGCACACCGGGCGGAACCATTGCCATGGCCAATTGGACTCCAGATGGCTTCATCGGGCAGATGTTCAAGACCGTCTCGACATTTATCGCCCCGTCCGGGATGCCCTCGCCGGTTCTCTGGGGGGATGAAACTACAGTCCGGGAACGGCTCGGCAAGGGGCTGTCGGATCTGAGTCTCGTCAGACGCCACTACACATTCAGTTATCCCTTTCCGCCCTCGGAGGTAGTGGAGTTATTCCGCCTCTACTACGGACCGACCAATCAGGCATTTGCGTCTCTTGACGTCGGCGGCAGAGAGCGTCTTCACCGGGAACTCGAAGCGTTATGGTCCTCTCACAATCGAGGGGGGACCGATTGCACCACGGTCCTCGGTGAATATCTGGAAGTGATTGGCGTTCGAGCGTGAAATGTCGAGGAAGGGAATGACATGGCAAATGTCATTGAGCAACCGAATATCATCAGGAGGTGGCCATGTACGATCTAAAGAATCTAAACAAGATGAAGAATCTAGAGGCTCATGTGCCCGAGGCGATGAAAGCGTTTGTGGCCTTCGACAAGGCTGCGGTGGCTGATGGAGCAATTCCGGGCAAGTATAAAGAATTGATGGCCCTCGCCGTCGCGTTCACGACGCAGTGCCCCTATTGCATCGAGATCCACTCGAATAACGCGCGAAAGCTAGGCACTTCAGATCAGGAGATCGCCGAAGCCGTATTAGTTGCTGCGGCGTTGCGCGCGGGTGGGGCGATCACCCACGGCACACACGCCCTGAAGTGAATCTGAACGGTATTTTTGAATGACCTGAGAAACCGCCATATTCAACCCTGTTAGGCCAGCCTGGTCTATTGAAGTATGGGGTGAAGGCTTGAGCGGAAATCGCGAGACAGGCGAGAGATGCGCGAAAGGCGAGAGGGAAAGAGCGTGGGTTTGCACCTTGTCATGCCCGTCTCGCTCGTCCCGCTAGTCTTGCAGCCTCGCCCTGACGAACAAGCTCTCCGCTACACGCGGCGGGATGCAGTATTGCAGGGGGTGAGCCCTTAATGATTAGTCCTACGGAGCGAGACAGTTTGTCCTGAGGTGGATACTTAGTCCTTCAGATTCTTCAGATCTGTACGAATCGAAGAATTGATTATGATCCCGATGACGAGCTAATGAGGTACCGTAACTGGTTGGAACATATATAAAAAGCGACACTCAGCAAGTAAACAGCGTCAGAGAGTATGATGTTTTAGTTAACTGGCATTTACTTTGCGATTCAGCAATTCAACAAGGAGCGACGAGACAGACTTGCAGCATAGTCAGCACTCGGACATCCCAGCAAGGGAGGAAAGCCATGGGATACGCGACCAAATCCATCGTATGGCGGATTGAATGGTGCCGACAGCAGAGCACACGGGCGCGTGCGCAGCGTGAGCTTGAAGGATGGCACGCCGAAGAGGAGGGGCTCCGGGATGCCCTTCTCAATCGAGATCACTCGAACCAGTACCGGTTTGGTCCGCCCGGCGTGTTTGAGCGGTATGCCATGGGGCTCCAGGATGGGCGAGCGCTGCTTCGCACAGCAGCGGTAGACCAAGAGTTCGCACACTCCGGCCAATAGGGTACAAGGTTGATCCAAGTCTAGACCAGGAGTTCCTCGAGGCTGTGCCTCTCTCGTGTCTCGCGAAGAGTTCGAATTGTCAAACCTCACCCTCCATCTTCTCTTGGCCGACGTTCTGATTTCCCACGTTCGCGAACTACCGTTGTTCAGGTGGGATGGTTTTGATAGCGGCCGAGAACAACTCATGAGCCGCGAGATCAACCGGTCTGTGTTTGACCGTTGTGCTCGCCGGATCCTTGCCTAGGAAGTTGTCATCACGCCAGTTGTTCGACGGTCTGACGGGTCTGGGAACGAACCCGCCACCACAGTTGGGACAGACGTTACCCAACACATGCTCGACGCAAGCGGCGCAGAATGTACATTCATAGGAGCAGATGCGCGCCTCACCTGAGGGGGGCGGCAAGGCTTTGTTGCAGTGTTCACAAGTCGGCCTGAGTTCCAACATGGCGGCTCCTCTTCTGTAGAGCGGCTCACGGAGCGGAGTTCTTCGGCAAGTCTACTGCAAAATGTGAAGCGCACCCATCACTCTGGAGGCGAGGGAACGGGAATAAACCGCCGGATTGCCGCGCCTGTTAGATTGCAAGACCCATCCCTCACTCTTCATGAACATCCGCAAGAACTGAAGAGGTAGAGGATGTGACGCTAGGTCGCTTCCGGTCGGTGGTCTCCCGAGTATTTACTATGCAGTTTGACCGGTGCCGCCCGTTTTCTGCGCATGCGAATATTGAGCATCTCCACGGTGACGGAAAACGCCATGGCAAAATATATATATCCCTTCGGCACATGCACGTCGAACCCTTCCAC